>NC_021175.1:22500-312500 GCF_000385925.1 Streptococcus cristatus AS 1.3089 | reverse complement strand
GAGATGGTCCTCCCAGATTCCGACGGGATTTCGCGTGTCCCGCCGTACTCAGGATTCTGCTAGGTACAGATTCTATTTAAAATACGAGGCTCTTACTCTCTTTGGCTGACCTTCCCATGTCATTCTTCTATAAAATCTGAGTCCACTTTGCAGTCCTACAACCCCGAAGAGTAAACTCTTCGGTTTGCCCTCCTGCCGTTTCGCTCGCCGCTACTAAGGCAATCGCTTTTGCTTTCTCTTCCTGCAGCTACTTAGATGTTTCAGTTCACTGCGTCTTCCTCCTCATCTCCTTAACAGAGATGGGTAACAGGTAGTACCTGCTGGGTTCCCCCATTCGGACATCCCCGGATCTGCGCTTACTTACAGCTCCCCGAGGCATTTCGTCGTTTGTCACGTCCTTCTTCGGCTCCTAGTGCCAAGGCATCCACCGTGCGCCCTTACTAACTTAACCTTATTTTTAGACCTTTCAGTCTTAAACTCATTAATATTCACAGCGTTTTCGGTTTATTTTCTTGTTACTATTTGATATAGTTATTCAATTTTCAATGGACAAGTTTAGAATAGTCATCACTATCCTAATGGAGCCTAGCGGGATCGAACCGCTGACCTCCTGCGTGCAAAGCAGGCGCTCTCCCAGCTGAGCTAAGGCCCCACAAGACCTCTCAAAACTAAACATGACGACCAATGGCTTCCATTTTCCTTAGAAAGGAGGTGATCCAGCCGCACCTTCCGATACGGCTACCTTGTTACGACTTCACCCCAATCATCTATCCCACCTTAGGCGGCTGGCTCCTAAAAGGTTACCTCACCGACTTCGGGTGTTACAAACTCTCGTGGTGTGACGGGCGGTGTGTACAAGGCCCGGGAACGTATTCACCGCGGCGTGCTGATCCGCGATTACTAGCGATTCCGACTTCATGTAGGCGAGTTGCAGCCTACAATCCGAACTAAGAGACTGGCTTTTAAGAGATTAGCTTGCCGTCACCGACTTGCGACTCGTTGTACCAGCCATTGTAGCACGTGTGTAGCCCAGGTCATAAGGGGCATGATGATTTGACGTCATCCCCACCTTCCTCCGGTTTATTACCGGCAGTCTCGCTAGAGTGCCCAACTGAATGATGGCAACTAACAATAAGGGTTGCGCTCGTTGCGGGACTTAACCCAACATCTCACGACACGAGCTGACGACAACCATGCACCACCTGTCACCGGTGTGCCGAAGCAAAATCCTATCTCTAGGACGGGCACCGGGATGTCAAGACCTGGTAAGGTTCTTCGCGTTGCTTCGAATTAAACCACATGCTCCACCGCTTGTGCGGGCCCCCGTCAATTCCTTTGAGTTTCAACCTTGCGGTCGTACTCCCCAGGCGGAGTGCTTAATGCGTTAGCTACGGCACTGAGTCCCGGAAAGGACCCAACACCTAGCACTCATCGTTTACGGCGTGGACTACCAGGGTATCTAATCCTGTTTGCTCCCCACGCTTTCGAGCCTCAGCGTCAGTTACAGACCAGAGAGCCGCTTTCGCCACCGGTGTTCCTCCATATATCTACGCATTTCACCGCTACACATGGAATTCCACTCTCCCCTTCCTGCACTCAAGTTAAACAGTTTCCAAAGCGTACTATGGTTAAGCCACAGCCTTTAACTTCAGACTTATCTAACCGCCTGCGCTCGCTTTACGCCCAATAAATCCGGACAACGCTCGGGACCTACGTATTACCGCGGCTGCTGGCACGTAGTTAGCCGTCCCTTTCTGGTAAGTTACCGTCACAGTGTGAACTTTCCACTCTCACACTCGTTCTTCTCTTACAACAGAGCTTTACGATCCGAAAACCTTCTTCACTCACGCGGCGTTGCTCGGTCAGACTTCCGTCCATTGCCGAAGATTCCCTACTGCTGCCTCCCGTAGGAGTCTGGGCCGTGTCTCAGTCCCAGTGTGGCCGATCACCCTCTCAGGTCGGCTATGTATCGTCGCCTAGGTGAGCCGTTACCTCACCTACTAGCTAATACAACGCAGGTCCATCTCTTAGTGATGCATTTGCATCTTTTAACATCTTACCATGCAGTAAAATGTCTTATGCGGTATTAGCTATCGTTTCCAATAGTTATCCCCCGCTAAAAGGTAGGTTACCTACGCGTTACTCACCCGTTCGCAACTCTTCCGGAAAGAGCAAGCTCCTTCCTTCAGCGTTCTACTTGCATGTATTAGGCACGCCGCCAGCGTTCGTCCTGAGCCAGGATCAAACTCTCATTAAAAGTTTGAGTTCTCACTCATTTCTGTCACTGACAGATTTATTGTTTTTTCATTGTTCAGTACTACAACTAAAGTTGTAGTGCCCTGCACATTGGTTCGTCTTGTTCAGTTTTCAAAGGTCTTTGTCGCCCTCTCAAGCGACAACTATATCAGTATATCACCTATCCAATATCTTGTCAACACTTTTTTGAAACTTTTTTATCTTTTTTTGCAATTTTATTCCCTAACACCCACAAAATCATTGATAAATCAACATTCAAAAAGGAAAGGTTACCTATACTCGCCTCTCCCTTTTGTCTTTAACCTCTATAAAAGCGTCCCAGAAAAATCTGATAAGTAGTCCCTCAATTCGAGCAACAGACTTTTCCGGCCCTTGAAGCGTTCGTCGCCTAACAAGCGGTGGTATAGATCTAATTGTTCTTCATTTAAGCCCGAGGTGTAGGCTGCTAGCAAGCTGCGAAGAGCAACCAAATCATCTAAAGCTAGTTCTCGCTGACTCAGTCTATGACTAATGGTGCTGACTTCCTCATAGGACTGGCGATCAAAGCACCGTTTTTGACTCTCTTGCTTGCGAAGGATGTCATGAATATGATTGCGGAATTTTGTCTTGAAGTAGCGATAGAGGCGACTTTCGTCTTGACTGATATCTGGATGGCTTTCTTCCAGCTGGTGATAGATCAACATCCCTTCTTGTTCCCAATCACTATTCTCCCATAAATGTACATAATAATCCCGTGCACAGCGCCGAACAATCCACTGCACTTTCTCATAGCGTTCCTTGAAGTTCATTTTTTCTCCTTTATTCCTTGATAATATGATTCTACAAGAAAAGCTTCTTCTTTAGTGACCCTCTCCCTATCCTGTCTATTTTATACCCTAACTGGTTCCTAACAAAAAAATTTGAGACATCTCAGGGACTTTTTATGACATGTTAGAACGCAAAAACAACTGCTTCAAAAAGCAGTTGTTTCTTGATTATTATTCTTCGTCTTCAACATCCTGATCATCGTCAGAATATTCATCGTCTTCTTCATTTAACTCAACTTCTTCGCCGAGATCATCTGGAGCTATTTCATTGATTTCAGCATCGTAGGCTTCAACCTCACTCTTTTCATCATCTGGGTTATCTTCATCATATGAAAGAGCTGGATCCTCTTCATAAGAGTCCTCATCTTCAGGATCATCATCGCTGTAATCAATCGCATCTTCGTCGCCATCCATAAAGGCATTAACACGTTTTTTCTTGCGTTTCTTAGGCTCATCTTCCTCGTCTGTTTCTTCCAAAGCGATGATTTCTTCATCGACTTCGTCAATCGCATACCAAGAACGAAGACCCCATTTATTGTCACCAAGTGGGATGAAACTGCCATCTACATTCAGTTCTGTATAAAATAGAGGCAGTGCTTCTCGGATTTCGCTATTTGATTTCTCCAGATAATTTTGAATTTCATTAACAAGCTCATCGAAATACATTTCATGGTCACGCCCGCGCAATTCTAAGATGGCACGTGCTACCTCAATCATCGAAAGCTCACTTTTTTCTTGTCCTGCAAATACTTCTAATTCCAAAGTTATTCTCCTTAAGATTACACAGGCATTTAGCCAGGCATTTTTTTCGCTACTTTCTATTGTACGATAAATTTGCCGTCTAGTCAAAAAATTTCACCTAGGCAACCCGACTTTTCAAGTCCAGCCTTCCTACTATGCTTTTGACCATCTATAAAACAGCAGCTTCCTTCAATTTACACATTGACATATTTGTTCTCACAAGTCTTCGACTAATCATGATATAATAGAAAAAACTTTATTTAATAGAAAGAAGCTTATGCCTCTCCTCCAACGTACCATCAAACTAGCTCTTGCAACATGTCTTGCTGCGGCTCTAGCTGCTTTTTTAGGTCTAAGCAATGCTATATCAGCCGGTATCATTGCCATCCTCAGCGTTTCCGACACCCGCAGAAGCACTATCAAACTAGCCCGCAACCGCCTCTTGTCTACTATTTTAGCACTAGCCATCGGGAGCTTAGCTTTCATCCTTTTGGGGTTTAACCTTTGGAGCTTAGGGATTTATATCCTACTCTACGTTCCCTTGGCTTATCTCTTTGGCTGGGAAATAGGCATCACCCCCAGCACAGTTTTGGTCACCCATCTGCTGCTGGCCCATTCCGTTTCTTGGTCTCTTTTGGCCAATGAAATGGCTGTTTTCCTTATCGGAACAGGATTCGCTCTCCTAGCCAACTTTTATATGACTTCGAACCAGCAAGATATCGAGAACTATCGTGTTCAAGTCGAAAAGCAACTGAAGAAAATTCTGTTGCGTTTTGAATATTTTTTGAAAGCTGGAGACGGCCGAAACGATGCGACTCTAATCAAGGAACTAGATACTATCCTTCAAGGAGCCTTACAACTAGTTTATCTGGACCATTCCAACCATCTCTTTCATCAGACCAACTACCACATTCACTATTTTGAAATGCGGCAGGCCCAAAATCGCATTCTAGAAGACATGGCAGGCAACATCAACAACTGCCAGTTGGCAGCCAGTGAGAGCTTGATTTTGGCCCGTCTGTTCTCCAAGACAGCCCAACAGCTCAGTCAAGAAAATCCTGCTCACGAGCTGGTTGAAGAAATCGAAACCTGCTTAACTGTTTTTCGCGAACGCCCTCTCCCTAAGACCCGGCAAGAATTTGAAACTCGTGCCACGCTCCTACAACTTTTACGAGACTTGGAGACTTTTATTAAGATCAAGGTAGAATTTTATCAAAATTACCAAAAGGTGCAAGCAAATTAGCTCTGTGCCATTTCCAATAAATAATAAAAAGGAGGCTGGGACAAAAGTCCTAGCCTCTCAATTGTCTTTGGATTGTCGAGCAAGACGCAGTGGTTGAGTGGGCTCTACTACGCTGATTTCATCAGCTTTTACAGCCCTACTCAACTGTGCGGAGGTGGGACGACGAAATCGAATTCTAACGAATTACCGATTTCTGTCCCACGCTCTTTTTCTCATTAATCAAAGGCAATCGCTCATTCTTTTAAGTGATAAGAATAGCTTGCAACCACGACATCCTCATACCATTTCAGATAGTATTTCAATTTCAAGCTCATCTGGTTATGCAGGACATTTTGCCATCTCTTTTTAGGTATAAACTGAGGTACTAGGACCGTCACTGTTCGGCCTTCTTTTTTGGCTCGCTTGGCCACTTTAATCACATACTGAACTGTCGGACTAATGATATTGCGGTAGCTAGTCGTAACTGTCTCAAAGCGAATATCAGGGAAGTAGTTCGCAAATTCCTCGGCGACTTCAGCATCTTTTTCAGCAGTTTCTGCTGTTGAAACGTGCATCGCCACGACCTCATCTCCGATACTGCGAGCATAGCTCATCGCACCAACACTGACTCGGGTGACATTCCCGACCAGGACAATTACTGTATTACCAGTATAGTTCTGACGCTCAATATGGTCATGCAATCTCAACTGTTTAGCGACTCTATTATAGTGCTGCTTGATAGATAAAAACAGCCAAGTCAAGACAATGATAATAGGGAAGAAAGGCCAAATATCTTGAAGACGGAACAAGAGCAAGATAAGGACAATCCCGTAACAAATGATCGCTCCAAGGATATTCGCAATCGAATGCTTCAAGAAATTATTTCCATATTTTTTCTTCCAATGGACAACCATACCCGTCTGGGAGAGAGCAAAAGGTACGAACACGCCAATCGTGTACAGGGGAATCAAGCGTTCTGTATTTCCCTTAAAGATGAACAAAAGAGCAATGGCCCCAAAAGCCAAAGTGAAAATACCATTAGAATAGCTGAGACGATCTCCTTTTTCCATGTACATATGAGGCATGTATTTATTCTTAGCCATATTGTAGGAGAGCATCGGAAAGGCTGAAAAGCCTGTATTGGCTGCCACTGCTAAGATCAAAGCAGTCGACAATTGGAAAACATAGAACAAGATAAGACCAAGAGGAGAAGTCCCCAAAATTGCTTGCGCCATCTGAGCCAAGGTCGTTACACCTTTGACAGGCACGATGCCAATCCAATAATTCAAGAAGGTAATGCCCGCAAACATGATACCTAGGATGAAAGCCATAATCGAGAGGGTAGCTGCGGCATTATGGGCTTTTGGTTTCTTGAAAAAGGGAACCGAATTGGAAATAGCTTCCACTCCTGTCAAGGAAGCAGAGCCGCTGGTGAAAGCACGAAGCAGTAAGATCAAACTTACTCCAGCAATCGGACTACCAATCCGCGCAGTTGCGTGATAGTCTAAATTTCCTGTCAGGATTTTCACAAAACCAAAACCAATCAACAATAAGGTGCTGACAATAAAAAGATAGACAGGAATCATCAAGGAAGTGGCCGATTCTTTTAATCCTCGGAGATTCATTAGCATCAACAAGAGAACTAGGAAAATGGAAATATGTAAATTGTAAGGATGTAAGACAGGAATTGCAGAGGTAATTGCGTCCGCTCCAGAAGCGACTGAAACGGCTACTGTCAACATGTAATCTACCAGCAAGCTTCCGCCAGCAATCAAACCTGCCGTTGGAGATAGATTTTCTGTCGTCACCATATAAGCTCCTCCTCCTTGAGGGTAAGCATGGATAACCTGACGGTAAGAAATCGTTAAACTCGCTAATAAAACCAATACGACAATTCCTATGGGAAGCGACCACCAAATGGCGCCAATAGAAACAGAAGTCAAGACCAAAACAACCTGCTCTGGTCCATAAGCAATCGAAGATAAAGCGTCACTGGAGAGCATAGCCAAGGCTTGCATCTTGGTCAGTAAATGACCATCCTCGCCCTCTTTCCCAGATTTTAATGGGCGTCCAATAAAAAATCCTTTTAACTTGGAAAACATAAGTTCCTCCTTTAAAAACATGAGCCATTCTACCTCTTTTCAGAAAACATGTCAATACTTTTCTGGAAATAAGTTTTCATGAATTTAAACTTCCTGATTTTTATCCAAATGCTTGATGAAAACCATCTCAGTAGATATCAAGATCATTCTCCAACCTCACTAAAAATTGAAGGTGAAGAGGATAGAAATCGCAAGCAGGAGAGCCAAAAAGTACTCAAACAATCTATTTAAAGTTTCAAACACACTCTCCTACAAAATCTTCCATTTTTTCTGGAAACAGCATGCTTGTTTATAAAAAAGCGAGCTTTATGTCAAGCTCGTTTTTGATATTTGAATTTTAGTGATTGTTCATAAAAGAGATCTATCTCAGAATAAACAAGATGACAATGAATCAGAACGAATCCTCTATCTTCCGAATACACCAGTCAATCAGGTCTTCCAGTCGCTCAATAGATTCGGTCATATGCAGGTAGCCCATGACCGCCTCAAAGCCAGTAGACATACGGTAGGTGACGATGTCCGTATTCTTAGCTTTGGTGTGGCTGTTGGCATTGCGGCCACGCTTATAGATATCCTCTTCCTTCTCCGTCAGAATCCCTTCTTCCAGCATGAGCGAGATGAGATTTGCCTGTGCCTTGGCAGAAACGTACTTGGTCGCTTCCCTGTGTAGCTGATTGGGCTTGGTCAGCCCTTGAAAAATCAAGTGCCGGCGGATATACATGGAGTAGACAGCATCTCCCTCAAAGGCGAGGGCAATACCGTTAATCAGGTTGACATCAGTCACGGGTCCACCTCACTCCGTCCTTAGCATCCAAAAGCTTGATGCCTTGAGCGGCCAATTCATCCCGAATACGGTCTGCGGTCGCAAAGTCCCGATTAGCACGCGCTTCTTGGCGTTCCTCAATCAAGCGCTCAATGTCCGCATCCAAGACTTCTTCTACAAAGACGATACCAAAAACTTCTAAGAGCTTGGCAAAAGCTTCCTTAACTTCAGCGGTGTAGTTGCTAGAGTTAATCCACTTGGCTAACTCGAAGACAACCGTGATGCCGTTAGCCGCATTGAAGTCTTCGTCCATAGCGGCGGTGAACTTGTCTAGAAAGGCCTGAAGCTGAGCAGAATCCGCCTGACCAGTAAATGGCTGCTCATAGGTATTCTTCAAATACTTAAGATTGGTCGCTGCATCATGAACGGCTTTTTCCGTGAAATTAATCGGCTTGCGATAATGCTGGGTCGCAAAGAAGAAACGCAGCACCTGACCATCAATGGTCTTGAGGGCATCATGAACAGTGATAAAATTGCCTAGAGATTTGGACATCTTGACGTCGTCGATGTTGACAAAGCCATTGTGCATCCAGTAGTTGGCAAAAGTCTGACCAGTCTTGGCCTCTGACTGGGCGATTTCATTAGTATGGTGAGGAAATTCTAAGTCTGCTCCTCCACCGTGGATATCAATGGTATCACCCAAAATCTCCGTTGACATGACTGAGCACTCGATGTGCCAGCCCGGACGACCTGCTCCCCAAGGACTGTCCCAGGAAATCTCACCCGGCTTGGCTGCCTTCCAGAGAGCAAAATCTACCGGATTTTCCTTACGAGCGGTCTCCTCGTCTGTCCGACCAGAAGCACCTAGCTCCAAGTCTGCCAAAGTTTTGTTAGCTAGTTTAGCATAATTGTGCGACTTTTCCACTCGGAAATAGACATCACCCTCTGACTCATAGGCGTAGCCTTTGTCAATTAAGTCCTCCACAAAGCGGATGATGTCTCCCATAAACTCTACCACCCTCGGATGACGAGTCGCAGGTTTTACACCCAGAGCTGATACATCCTCACGAAAAGCTGCGATGTACTTATCAGCCACTTCTTGGGGTGTGATGCCTTCTTCCTTGGCGCGATTGATAATTTTATCATCTACATCAGTAAAATTGGAAATATAGTTGACTTCAAATCCCCGATACTCAAAATAGCGACGAACTGTGTCAAAAGCTACTGTTGAGCGGGCATTGCCGACATGGATATAGTTATAAACCGTCGGACCACAGACATACATGCGAACCTTGCCCTCCTCAATGGGCACAAATTCACGTAGGCTGCGGGTCATAGTGTCGTAAATTTTAATCATGCGGTCCACTCCTTTCTCTATTTCTGACTTTTTCGGCTGAAAACCAGCTCTGCAAAAGGGCCAAATTGTCTGAGGCTATCCAGTTGGTAAAAGCGCTGCCCTTCCTCTTGGGTAAAGAGGGGAACCCCCTTTCCCAGGATAAGGGGCGCTATCTGAATAATGAGGTGGTCGAAAAGATCCGCATCCAAGAGCGGTCCTACCAAGGAATTACCACCAATCACAAAGACATTTTTGCCTTTGTCAATCTGGTGAACAAAGTCCACCACATCCCCAGCTACTGGCTGGTAATTGCTGACAGGCAGGTGCCTATCATGCGTAAAGACATAGTTTTCCGTAGCTTGATAAAAACTTTCTACATCTTGCAAATCTTGGATTTCCTCAAAGGTCCGCTTGCCCATGATGGTGATATCCATTTGCCTGTAAAAGTCATCATAGCCTGTATCCTCTACAGAACCAAGCTGATGCAGCCAGTCTATCCTGTGCTGGCTGTCTGCCAAGTAGCCATCCATGGTGATACAGCCGTAAAAATATACTGCCATTCTTGTAGTTTCCTTTCTAGTTCTGCTCAGTTCCTTTCTAGTTCCTTTGCTATTGTCAAAGCGATAATGAAAAAAGTCATGGCATCAGCTGTCCGCTCTTCATGGCGGGCATCCCAGATTCTGTTATGGTGATCCACATAGTCAGCTGTGTAGAAGAACTGATAGACCTTGGTCTTGCGGAATTGACTCCAAGCCATGATCGCCGATGCTTCCATGTCCACCACTTGGGCACCAGCAGCTAAGCGACGCTTGACTTTCTCAGGAGTTTCTCGGTAAAAAGCATCAGTCGTCCAAGACTTGGTGCGGATATGCTCAATATCGTACTTGTCAAAGATAGCTTCAAGCTTAACTAACAGAGACTCGTCATAAGCGACTTCATCACCCGGTGGGGCATAGTGATAACTAGTTCCTTCATCTCGCAAAGCAGCAGCCGGCAGGATAATCTTGTCCGCCTCAATTGAACGATCCAAAACGCCACAAGAACCTAGAACGATGAAATTCTTGAAGCCTCTGGCCGCCAACTCCTCCAGCTGGCCGACTACCATCGGAGCTCCAATAAGCGCAGTCATGATCGCAACTTGATTTCCATCATAATTATATACATACCAAGGGAATTGAGCGTTAAGATTTTTTAAATAGCCTCCTTGATAGACTTCTTCTGACTCAATCAAACGTTGCAGAATTTCTCCATTAAAGGACAGGATGATAGTTTCACAAACCTCACCCTTGTCCATAATCTGCCTATCTGTTGGCTCAATAACCCCAGCTACATCTTCAAACTCTTCTAAGAGCATAGCTCCTCTTTCTTTAAGGCTTCAGCAAAGCCTCTTTCATCTTTTCTATTGAGTTACAGTTTGCCAAATTACTCCTTGGCAAGACCTCCTAAAGTATCTTGTTAACTGTCCAAAATTGGCCTTTCTTAAAGCTCCGACGAATGGTGGCTGGCTTCGCGGGCATGCTCCAGCTTGTCCAAATAATATTCTCGCTGTTCTTCCACCTCGTGGATGGTCGGCTCATCTTTCTGACCATGAACACGCACGATCTTAGCCGGGATTCCAACTACAGTTACATCACTAGGCACATCCGCCACGACGACTGCACCCGCTCCAACTTTGGCATTTTCGCCAATTTCCACTGGGCCAATAACTTGAGCATGAGCAGAGATAAGAGCTCCTCGACGGACAGTCGGGTGGCGTTTCCCAGTATCTTTGCCAGTCCCTCCTAGGGTCACCCCATGATACAAGAGCACTCCCTTTTCCACGATCGCCGTTTCACCTATAACCAGCCCGCCACCGTGGTCAATGAAGACTCCAGACTCAATCTGAGCGCCAGGATGAATCTCAATCTGAGTCCAAAAGCGCCAAAATTGGCTGTGCATGCGTGCCAGCAGCTTAAAGCCTCTCTTCCAGAGGAAATGAGAAAGACGGTGGGCTGCCAAGGCCTTGACACCTGGATAGGTCAGGATAACCTCCAGCGAAGTACGAGCAGCTGGATCATTTTCTTTTACAATCTCAATGGCTTCTTTCCACCAGCCCATCTTCTTCTCCTTTCATTAGGTAAATAAGGGAGTAGGCTCCATACAAAGAACTTTGCAAGGTAATTGAGCCTGATCACTCCCTTTTCATTATTCTTCTGATTTAGCTTTAGGGGCTTCTTCATGTTTCTTATGAAAATGCCCTTTTTCCTGATGTTTATCGTGGTCTCTCTTTGGCTTGTCTGGCTTAGGCGGACGTGGCAAGAGAGCTTTCATAGACGCATCTACGCGGCCTTTTTCGTCAATTTTAATGACCTTAACATCGACAAAATCACCAATTTGTACCAAGTCTTCGACATTGTTGGTTCGAGTCCAAGCCATTTCAGAGATGTGAACGAGGGCATCGGTCTTGTCAAAGAGGTTGACAAAGGCACCGAATTTCTCAATCCGAACAACCTTGGCATGGTAAACTTCATCCACTTTAGCTTCGCGAACCAAGCCAGCAATGATTTCCTTGGCACGGTTAATGGCCGCTTGATCGCTAGAGTAGATTGATACATTTCCTTCTTCGTCGATATCAATCTTAACACCTGTTTCAGCGATAATCTTGTCAATGGTTTCGCCACCTTTACCGATGACAATCTTAATTTTGTCCACATCAATCTTGATGGTATCGATTTTCGGAGCAGTTGGAGCCAACTCAGGACGCGGAGCTGGAATCGTCGCTTCAATCAAGTCCAGAATTTCAAAGCGGGCTTTCTTAGCCTGAGCCAGAGCCTCAGTCAAGATTTCCGCTGTAATTCCTTCAATCTTGATATCCATTTGAAGAGCTGTAATCCCTTCGCGAGTACCAGCCACTTTAAAGTCCATGTCGCCAAAATGGTCTTCCAAACCTTGAATGTCCGTCAGAACCGTGTAGTTGCTACCATCTGAAATCAAGCCCATGGCAATACCAGCAACCGGTGCCTTAATCGGCACACCACCGGCCATCAGAGCCAAAGTACCTGCACAGATAGAGGCTTGGGAGGATGAACCGTTTGACTCCAAGACTTCTGCTACCAGACGGATAGCGTAAGGAAACTCTTCTAAACTAGGCAAGACTTGCTCCAAGGCACGTTCCCCAAGAGCACCGTGTCCAATTTCACGACGACCAGGAGCACCATAACGGCCTGTCTCACCAACAGAGTATTGCGGGAAATTATAGTGGTGCATGAAGCGTTTCTTGTATTCCGGATCCAATCCGTCCACAATCTGCGTTTCGCCCATTGGTGCCAGAGTCAGAACAGACAAGGCTTGGGTTTGACCACGAGTAAAGAGACCAGAACCATGCACGCGCGGCAGGTAATCCACTTCCGCATCCAGCGGACGGATTTCATCAACCTTACGACCGTCAGGACGGACCTTATCTTCAGTAATCAAACGGCGCACTTCTGCATGCTCCATTTGCTCCAAGATTTCAGCCACATCACGCATGATACGGTCGAATTCTTCGTGGTTCGCGTATTTCTCTTCATAAACCGCTGTGACTTGGTCTTTGACAGCCTGAGTCGCGGCTTCACGCGCCAGCTTTTCTTCTACCTGAACAGCCTTTTGGAGGTCGCTGTTGTAGGCTGCGACAATCTCTGCCTGTAGCTCTTTATCAACATGCAGCAATTCGACTTCTGCTTTTTCCTTACCAAATGCCGCAACGATTTCTTCTTGGAAGGCAATCAATTCTTTGACCGCTTCATGCCCTTTGAGAAGAGCTTCCAGCATGATATCTTCAGACAGCTCCTTAGCTCCGGATTCTACCATGTTGATAGCCTCTTTGGTACCAGCTACAGTTAGTTCCAAAAGTGAAACTTCTTTTTGTTCCTTGCTAGGGTTGATGATGAATTCACCATCTACATAGCCGACCTGAACTCCTGCGATAGGGCCGTTAAAAGGAATATCTGAAATAGAAAGAGCCAGAGAACTACCGAACATAGCAGCCATTTGAGGCGAAGCATCTTCGTCATAAGAAAGAACAGTATTGATAACCTGAACTTCATTGCGGAAACCTTCCGCAAACATAGGACGAATCGGGCGGTCAATCAAGCGGGCAGTCAAAGTCGCATCTGTTGACGGACGGCCTTCCCGTTTCATAAAGCCACCAGGGTATTTCCCAGCCGCATACATTTTTTCCTCATAGTTGACCTGCAATGGGAAAAAGTCACCAGTAGCCATCTTTTTGGACATGGTTGCCGCAGTTAAAACGGTACTTTCTCCATATCGAACAACGGCGCTGCCATTTGCCTGTTTTGCAACCTGACCGGTTTCAACTACCAGCTCACGACCTGCAAAAACGGTTTTAAAAACTTGTTTTGTCATAAAGACTCCTTGCCGAGCACATGCTCAAATTTTTTCATACGCCTTGGCTACAAAGATCAAGATATTAAGACCGTCAAAAGCTCATAGCATAATCACAGCTGACAACTAACCTTCTCAGCATTTTAGCTTTGATATCATGGTCTTAGTAGTTTATTATATCCTCATCTTTGTATCAAGCACGTACAGACCCTATTTTACCACAATTTCAGCCAAAAGAAAAAGACCGGAAATGGCTTTTTCTATAAAAATACTGAAAATTTATTTTTCTTTTTTCTAAGCAGACGGCTGAAGTCATATTTCCTTAATTTTTTCCTATGAGCAAGGTATTCTGAAGGATTTTTTGCTATACTGAATATAGTTATTTAATCAAAAGGAGTAAACTATGGAACAAAAACATCGTTCTGAATTTCCAGAAAATGAACTCTGGGACCTAACCGCCCTTTACCAAGACCAAGAGGACTTCCTGCGGGCAATTGAGAAGGCCAGAGAGGACATCCAGAAATTCGTCCGTGATTACCAAGGCAAGCTTAGTACTTTCGAAGATTTTGAACGGGCATTTGCTGAGTTAGAGCAGATTTATATCCAAATCAGCCACATCGGCAACTACGGCTTTATGCCACAGACCACTGATTTTGGTGACGAGAGTTTTGCGCAGATTGCCCAAGCAGCCATGGAGTTTGAGACCGAAGCCAATGTTGCACTCAGCTTCTTTGACGACGCCCTGGTCGGTGCAGACGAGGCTGTCTTAGAGAGACTAGGCCAAGAGCCCCATTTGACCTCAGCCATTCGCCAAGCTAAAATCAAAAAAGCCCACTATCTGGGAGCGGATGTCGAAAAAGCCTTGACAAATCTAGGCGAGGTCTTTTACAGTCCACAGGATATTTACACCAAGATGCGGGCCGGCGACTTTGCTATGGCTGACTTCGAAGTAGACGGCAAAGTTTACAAAAACAGCTTTGTCACCTATGAGAATTTCTATCAAAACCATGAAAATGCAGAAATCCGCGAAAAATCTTTCCGCTCTTTCTCTGAAGGGCTTCGTCAGCATCAAAACGCCGCTGCTGCTGCCTATCTGGCTCAGGTCAAGTCTGAAAAACTACTGGCTGACATGAAGGGCTATGACTCTGTCTTTGACTACTTACTAGCTGAGCAAGAAGTTGATCGCTCTATGTTTGACCGACAGATTGACTTGATTATGAGCGAATTTGCCCCAGTAGCCCAGAAATACCTCAAGCATGTCGCTAAGGTAAACGGACTTGAAAAAATGACCTTTGCCGACTGGAAGCTGGACTTGGACAGCGAGCTCAATCCTGAAGTCAGCATTGATGATGCCTACGATCTCGTCATGAAGTCAGTTGAGCCGCTCGGACAAGAGTATTGTCAAGAAGTTGCCCGCTACAAGGAAGAACGCTGGGTCGACTTTGCGGCCAATGCTGGGAAAGACTCTGGAGGCTATGCTGCGGATCCTTATCGGGTCCACCCTTATGTCCTCATGAGCTGGACTGGCCGTATGAGCGATGTCTACACTCTGATTCACGAGATTGGTCATTCTGGTCAGTTTATCTTCTCTGACAATCACCAAAGCTATTTCAACGCCCACATGTCCACCTACTATGTGGAAGCTCCATCTACCTTTAACGAGCTCCTGCTCAGTGATTATTTGGAGCGCCAATTTGATAACCCACGCCAGAAACGCTTTGCCCTGGCTCACCGTCTGACGGATACTTACTTCCACAATTTCATTACTCACTTGCTGGAAGCTGCCTTCCAACGCAAGGTCTATACTTTGATTGAAGAAGGCGGAACCTTCGGCGCAAGTAAACTCAACGCTATCATGAAAGAAGTCTTGACAGAATTCTGGGGCGATGCCGTTGAGATTGACGACGACGCTGCCCTGACTTGGATGCGCCAAGCACATTACTACATGGGGCTTTACAGCTACACTTACTCCGCAGGCTTGGTCATTTCTACCGCCGGATACCTCCACCTGAAGAATGACGAAAATGGTGCCCGTGACTGGCTTGAGCTGCTCAAATCTGGCGGCAGCAAGACTCCGCTTGAGTCAGCTATGATTATCGGAGCAGATATTTCGACAGACAAGCCACTCCGCGATACGATTCAATTCTTATCTGACACAGTTGATCAGATTATTGCCTACAGCGAGGAGTTGGGGGAATAAACTCATATCTTTAGAATCGGACTCAGATGAATCATCTGAGTCTGATTCTTTATTCTTTTAAAGAACAAAATCAAATCTATATTTTCAAATACTACAAATCATTTGTTGAGAACGCTTCCCTTTTGTGATATGATACGCTTGGATAAATATCTGAAGGGAGTTTTAATATGAAAAAATTTTTTGAAAAGCCGACCTTGAAGAAAATACTGTTTGTTCTGGCAGTTCTCTTCATCATCATTCTTGCACCAATCACTATGCCATTGATGTTCCTAGGAGGATGCTTTGGTATTTGGCGATTCACAAAACGAAAGCCGAATATTAGAAAGCGCAATATCGCTATTGCTGTTACTATTATCGGAATACTAGGAAGCTATGCAGTAGGTAAACTAACTCCTAATGTTATTAAAGAGCAGACAGAACAAAGCCAGGTAACAAAATTTACATCTAATAGTTCCTCGACTAGCTCATCATCACAAACTAGCAGCCCTATAGCATCTAGCAGTAAAAAAGAAAAGGAAAAAGAAAAAGCAGGAGAAAGAACGCAAAGAAAAAGAGCTACAAGAAGCGCAGAAACAAAAGCAGGAAGAGGAGAAAAAAGCTCGCGAGGAACAAGCGCGTAAGGAAGCGGAGACTAAGAAAATTGTTGAGGAAGCCAATCAGGCTGTCCAACAACTCGAAAACAATCCGATTCAAGAAAATATTTCTTCAGCACAAGCTGCTGTCGAACGCGTTGCGGATCCAACTACAAAATCTAACTTGACGGATCGAATCGGACAAATTCAAAATGCAATTAATCAACGGGCTGAAGAGGCTCACCTTGCAGAGGAAGCACGCCAAGAAGCGGAGAGACTGGCAGCGGAACAGCAACAAACAAGAACGGTTTATGTCGCTCGTTCTGGGAAAGCAGATGTCTATTGGTATAGCATGGAGAATATGCCATCCAATACACGTTTTGATCGAGTCGTAGCCATGACTGAAGCAGATGCTATTGCTTCAGGAAAGCGGCATACTAGCAAGGAATGAAAAAACAAGACTGGGAGAAAAATTTCCAGTCTTGTTTTTTTATGATTCAATTAAACCTGCTCCTAGAAACAAGTGAGCGAACCTAAATTTTTAAAGATTAGTTTCTTGCCCTGCCACCGTTCTATTTTTAAAAAGGCTTGAAGAAATGTAAATAAACCAAAATATAAATCGTAAAGCAGACGATAAATACGAGCCACCTGATCCAGAACTGTGACTTGCTATAATTTTTAGCACGCAAGAGGCCGATAAAGAACCAGATAAGCCCCCAAAAAAACATTCCCAGCAATTGAGGAGCATAGTAAGAAATCAAAACTAGACTAAAAAGGACAAAACTGAGTACAAGCATGATACTTTTTTCTGTTATCTGCGACCGAGGAATCATCCAGCCCAAAAAGAAACAGAAAATCGGCACCGCGATAAACGGCGTAAAAACCATTAAAATAAAGCAAAACTGCGATAATGACTCAAACATAAACAGCGCCCTTTTCTAAATTTTGTAAAACACAGCTGATTTACCTTCTTCCTATTATAACCTAAAAATTTTATTTTCAAACAAAAAAACTGGAATATATCATTTTTCTTAAATCAATAGAGAACTAATAAGGCAAGCTAGGGGCCTGATAGACACCAGCTACCGTTTGAGTAAGAGGGCAGATCTATTTTCAAAGCACTTTTCTTGAATCCGCTCATTTGTTTTGGTAAACTGATACATAGTTTTAAAAAAAGGAGATAGAAAATGAAAAAATTTGTCGCTGAATTAATCGGTACTTTCATGCTTGTGTTCATCGGAACAGGAGCCGTTGTTTTGGAAATGGTACAGAGGGTCTTGGACACCTTGGAATTGCTTTTGCCTTTGGTTTGGCAATCGTGGTTGCAGCTTTCTCAATCGGAACTGTTTCAGGTGCGCACTTGAACCCAGCTGTTTCAATCGCTATGTTTGTAAACAAACGCTTGTCATCAAAAGAGCTTGTAAACTACATCCTTGGACAAGTGGTTGGAGCTTTCCTTGCGTCAGGTGCGGTCTTCTTCCTCTTGGCTAACTCAGGAATGTCAACTGCTAGTCTTGGTGAAAATGCCTTGGCAAACGGTGTAACTGTCTTTGGTGGTTTCTTGTTTGAAGTCATTGCAACTTTCTTGTTTGTCCTAGTTATCATGACTGTCACTTCAGCAAGCAAAGGTAATGGCGCGATTGCTGGTTTGGTAATCGGTTTGTCCTTGATGGCTATGATCCTTGTGGGATTGAATATCACTGGACTTTCAGTAAACCCAGCTCGTAGCTTGGCCCCAGCTGTCTTGGTAGGTGGTGAAGCCCTTCAACAAGTTTGGATTTTCATCCTTGCTCCAATCGTTGGTGGCGTTCTTGCAGCTCTTGTTGCAAAAAACTGCCTTGGCACAGAAGAATAATAAATAAAAAGAGCCTTGCTCCTCAATTTGAGGAACAGGGCTTTTTCTATGCAAACAAAAAAGCGCTCCCTTTTTGAATGGGGAGTGCTTTGCTTTTAACTCAATTCAGCAACGATGGCCTTGATTTGCTCTGCTGTGTGAACACCTGCAACTTGCTTGACCACTTGGCCGTCTTTTTTGAAGAGAAGGGTTGGGATGGACATGATTCCAAAGGCACGGGCTGTGTTTGGATTTTCATCAACGTCCATTTTAACGATTTTCAAGACATCTTCTGAAAGTTCTTCAGACAATTTATCCAAGATTGGACCTTGCATACGACATGGACCACACCAAGTTGCCCAGAAGTCTACCAAGACCAAACCGTCTTTTGTTTCTTGTTCAAATGTTGCATCTGTAATTGCTTTTGCCATTGTATTTCTCCTTTTTAGTTATATTGGCTCAAATCCTGTTTCATCAGGAAAAAGTACACATCCCCATAAGTCCCTTGGTAGTTCAAATCATGACCATTATAAACTAACTTTTTAACTGGATGATAATCCGCCACCCCGATCAAGCAAGCTTGCTGGGATAGTTCAAAGTCTTCATAAGACTCGAAAGTCATCTTCCGTTCAGCTTTAGCTGCGTCTAGATAGGTAATTTCAATCATAAGCTCTCCTTTTTGATTCCATTCGTAATTTTATGCCTTTATTGTAATCAATTTCGTTACAATTTTCAAGTCAAACGCATCTACCACTGTCAGATCCCAGATAGTCACTTTAAAATCATCATTTATCAATCTTCTCCTTTTTGTTTGACTTGAGCAAAGTACAATGCAAGAAGAAATCTGAAAGAAAAACAAGCACAAAGGCTACGTTTGTTTTTATTTTTGTGTTAAAATAAAAGGTATGGACAAAATTATCAAAACTATCTCAGAAAACGGTTCTTTTCGGGCCTATGTGCTGGACAGCACGGAGACCGTTCGGACCGCTCAAGAAAAACATCGAACTCAAGCAAGTTCTACCGTGGCACTTGGCCGCACACTGATTGCCAGCCAGATTCTGGCTGCAAATGAAAAAGGCCAGACTAAGATTACCGTCAAAGTTCTTGGCACCAGCTCGCTAGGCGCAATCATCACCGTGGCAGATACCGAAGGCAATGTCAAGGGCTATGTGCAAAATCCCGGTGTCGATATTAAAAAGACAGCCACTGGCGAAGTTCTGGTTGGCCCTTTTGTCGGCTCTGGTCAATTTTTGGTTATCACGGACTACGGCACTGGCAATCCTTACAACTCCATGACTCCTCTCATCTCTGGAGAAATCGGCGAAGACCTAGCCTTCTATCTGACTGAAAGCCAGCAAACACCTTCCGCAGTTGGTCTCAATGTTCTCTTGGATGAGAACGATAAAGTCAAGGTTGCTGGTGGTTTCTTGGTACAAGCTCTGCCTGGTGCTAAAGAAGCTGATATCGCCCGCTTCGAGAAGCGGATCCAAGAAATGCCTGCCATTTCTACGCTGTTAGAATCCGATGACCATATCGAAGCTCTACTGGCTGCCATCTATGGAGATGAGCCCTACAAACGCCTGTCTGAAGAGGAAATTCGCTTCCAGTGTGATTGCAGCAAAGAGCGCTTCATGAATGCCTTGGCTACTCTGCCAAAGGCTGACTTAGAAGAGATGCATGATCAAGACCACGGGGCTGAAATCATCTGTCAATTCTGCCAGACAGCCTACCACTTTGACCAAAATGACTTGGAGGAACTGATTCGTGACAAATCTTAATACCCCTTTTATGATTGGAAATGTTGAAATTCCTAACCGTACGGTTCTGGCACCTATGGCTGGTGTAACCAACTCTGCTTTCCGAACTATTGCCAAAGAGCTGGGAGCAGGTCTCGTCGTGATGGAAATGGTCTCTGACAAGGGCATCCAATACAACAACGAAAAAACCCTGCACATGCTTCATATCGATGAAGGCGAAAACCCGGTTTCTATCCAACTTTTCGGTAGCGATGAAGACAGCCTCGCACGCGCAGCGGAATTTATCCAAGAAAATACCAAGACAGATATCGTTGATATCAACATGGGCTGCCCGGTCAACAAAATCGTCAAAAACGAAGCTGGCGCTATGTGGCTCAAGGATCCTGAGAAAATCTATAAAATCATCAACAAGGTTCAGTCTGTTTTGGATATCCCTCTGACAGTCAAGATGCGGACGGGTTGGTCCGACAGCTCACTGGCTGTAGAAAATGCTCTGGCAGCCGAAGCAGCTGGCGTTTCAGCCTTGGCTATGCACGGCCGCACCCGCGAGCAAATGTACACAGGGCATGCTGACCTCGAAACCTTGCATGACGTAGCCCAAGCCCTGACAAAGATTCCTTTCATCGCCAACGGTGATATCCGCAGCGTGCAAGAAGCCAAACAACGTATCGAAGAAGTCGGCGCTGACGCTGTCATGATTGGACGAGCTGCCATGGGAAATCCCTACCTCTTCAACCAAATCAACCACTATTTTGAAACGGGTGAAATCCTGCCAGACTTGACCTTTGAAGACAAGATGAAGATTGCTTATGAGCACCTCAAACGCTTGATTAACCTTAAAGGCGAACACATTGCTGTCCGAGAATTCCGTGGTCTAGCACCCCACTACCTTCGTGGAACATCTGGTGCAGCTAAACTTCGCGGTGCCATTTCACAGGCCAGCACATTGGCAGAGATCGAGGAACTCTTGCAACTCCAACATTAAAGAAATAAAAATAAGAGTGGGACAGAAATCGGTAATTCGTTAGAATTCGATTTCGTCGTCCCACCTCCGCACAGTTGAGTAGGGTTGTAAAAGATGATGAAATCAGCCTAGTAGAGCCCACTCAACCACTGCGTCTTGCTCGACAATCCAAAAACAATTGAGAGGCTAGGACTTTTGTCCCAGCCTCTTTGTTTTGCAATTCTTTCTCGCTTATTTGATCAATTGAACACTAGCTACTTTACCATCAGCGCCAGTGGTGATTTGGATGCCCAATTTAGGAGCAGATGGTTCAGCAGAACCCAGCTGAGCTGTATAGCGACCATCATCCAAAGTATAGGCATATGAAGCAACATGGTAAGTATTGACAGTTCCATTCGCTGACTTGACACTAAATTGTCCGCCTGCTGAAACAGTCACTGTACTGCCTCCTGCATCCGTCCAACTACCAGCAGCCGCAGAGAAATCTCCATCCACCATATTCAAAACGCCTTTATAGCGAGCATTTGTTTCTGCTTGCTTGTTTTGAAGCTGACGATCAGTGGCTGGATTTTGAGCTGGTTGACTCGGTTGGGCTGGCTGAGTCGCTTGATTTGGTTTAGTTGGTTGAGTCGGCGTAGTTTGTTGGCTAGGAGCTTGTTGAGATTGGCTTGATTGAGCCTGTGTATTTTGTTGACTTTGAACCTGCTGGTCTACTCCTTGTTGTGTTTGATTTTGTGAAGGCTGAACAGATTCCACAGCTTGCTGTACTTGTTCTGCTTGGCCAACTGTTCTGTTTGAAGAAGCATTGCTGCTGGCTTTTGGAGCGCTGCTAGCCTTACTAGATGAGGCAACTTTAGAGCTAGAAGAAGCTTGCACTGTCTTGCTAGAATTTGCACTAGGCTTGGTTTCTTCTTTGTGACCACAAGCTCCTAAAAGCAAGCTAGAAGCTAGAACAGTAGCAGCCATCAATTTTGTATAAGTCTTTGTTTTCATTTTTTCTCCTCCTTTTGTAACATTCGGAAACTTTTTTGTAATATTATTGTAACACTTGCAATAAAGCCTGTCAACTAGATATATGGGATTTTTCAAAAAGTTTTGAAGCAAACAGTATCCAGAGATTAGTCCTCCTCTCTTCCTCAGCAGATATGTTCTTACTTTTATATTCGTAATGAAAATAAAAAAGCAGAACATTTTTGTTCTGCAAGTAAAATAAAGCATCAATTTTCTTTCAATCCGATTTTCCTGTCTTCAGCCGATACACTTTTCTCGGTTTCTTCTTAGGCACGCGCTTGACACCAGCCTCTTCCAAGTATTCTCCAAATTTTACGAGAAAATTATTGCTGACGATCGGTCGTCTAGGCGAGATGAGATTGACCAGCTCAGTCCCTTCATAGACAGTAAAGGGCGATTCCAGTAAATGGAGAAAAGTTGGATTCCAGTCCAGTCGTCCTTGAATGCGCTTGATAGATTCCAGCAGGATTTGGTAGTGGTCAAAGGCAAAGTCCTCTGCTGTTAGAAGGCGCTCGCCATCCCTAAAACTCCTTGTCTTAAAGTCCACATCAAGGAAAGTGACTTCCTTAGCATCATCACCAGCCTTGACTTGGTTGATAGCGATTGCCGGCAGATAGACCAAATGGGCAATGGTGATGACCCAACCACGCGGATCACGTCCTGGAGTGGAGACCGTCATCAGCTGCTCCACTTTTTCTAGCGGTATCTCGAGGTCTACTTCTTCCTTGACCTCGCGAATGCAGGCTTGATAGGCATCCTCATTTTTGTCCACAAAGCCTCCGACCAGAGCATATTTATTCTGATAGGGGTGGGCCTTGCGCTTGATAACCAAGAGTTTCAACTGGCCTTCTACGAAGCAGTAGGCCACCATATCCGCTGTTACGCTGGGCGTCTCATACTTGGGCAAATCCTGTGTTTTGTACCATGCCAAAAAGGCGGACTCATCCGCCATTGTTTCGTAATATTCTTTTTCCGACATTCCCGCTGGGATATCCTGTTTGGTCATGAATTTTTCTTCCTTTCCTAAGCTATCTTTTCTATCAAAAATCCTCCAAATCTTGCTCTAAGCTTTCTTCACTGCCTTGGTCCACTGATACCAGCCGACGATACTATTGAGGGTATAAACCCAGTACATGGCCTGGATATGAAGGTTGCTGCCCCACCAGAGGTAGATACTGAAGAGATTGGTCGCAATCCAGAAAATCCACTGCTCGCGGTAGAGACCCGTCATGAGAAGCTGGCCGATACCATTGGTCGCATCTGTCACACTATCACGGAAAGGCCGGTGACTGTGAATGCTCTTATAAGCAAAGCCCATACCAATCCAAATCAGAGCAGTCAAGGCCAAATATTTAAGCCAGCCACGCCAGTCTAACTTCTTAGCCTCAAAATGAGAGGGTTCTGCCTTATCTTGTTCATTGACCCGGTTGGACAGCCAAGTATAAAGGCCAATCGGCTGCATGATAAAGAAGTAGATGGTTGTCAGTACTTCTCCATAAAAGCTAGCCTGGAAGGACAAGATGAGATAAATGGCCGAATTAACAGCTCCAAAGAGATAATTGCTGGCCCGCCCCTCAGCTACTAGGATGACGCAGACGATGCCTGTCCAGGAAGCAAAGAGTCCCAACCAGTCATGTTGCTCTTGCCCACTGGTGAACTCCAGAATGAAGGGCAGACTGGAAAGAGCGATCAAGTAGAGCCATTGCGACAAGCTGCGCCCGCCGAATAAATCCTGCCAGAGCAATTTGGCGATACCGCTAAGGCCCTGTTCTTTTGCTGCTGCACAGACATTCTGGAAATTCCGAGCAAAGGTTTGAGATTTTTGTTTTAGTCCTGCGTAGAGAGCTGCAGGAGAGAGTTTTTGATTTTTTACTACCATTCTATTTTACCACTTTCTTTTTAATCTGCTTGATAAATCTTGTTAATCGCTTCTTTAGCCGCCTGATAATTGTCTAAATAACTGCCAGCTAGATAAACCGTCGGAATATGAGCTAAACACTGCTCTTTCAGCTTTTTCAGATAGCTTGAAAAATCACTGCGGATAGCCTCGTCTGCCATGCTCATATCACGAAAGCCGTCGTTGACATAGGCTCCAATCGGCTCAGCAAAGAGAATCAAATCCCATTTCTCCTTGGCCAAAATGCTAGCAAAGAGGTTGTCAAAGGTGTCTGTCTCCTCGTTTTGAACGGGACTTTCTTTCAGATAGTAATCATAGTAAGCCTTGGTTACCAAGGAATTTGTATCGGCCACGACCAGACCACGGTTGGCGCTGCTGTCAATCAAGCGGGAAGTCTGAGCATATTGTCCTAAGAGCAAATAATAATAGTCTTTAGAGGTCAGCTCATCATCTCGCACGTTATTTTGAATCTGGTATTCTCGAGCATATTCCATACTAACCGGAGCATCATAGTAACGAGCTAAGTCCTTGGCCAAGGTCGTTTTACCATTGCTGGCGCTGCCCATAATCAGCACTTTCTTGGTAAAGTGACGGCGGAAAGGTTGGGCGATATATTTCCAATAAAGGCTAGGATTTTCCCGAATCATCGTAGCTGAAATCCCAAACTGTCGCTCCTCCAAGCAGGTTTCAAAACCACGCTTTGTCAGCTCCGCTTGATAGTCTGATTCTCCGACAAAGAAAATCAGTTTCTCCCGTTCTGCATCATAGCCCACCAACTCTAATAAAGTCGACAGCCACTTGTCCCAACCCAGAGGATAGCGGGGAAAAGACGTTTCGTCTAGTTTATAAACCTGAGTCAATTCATCATCGGCGAATGTCTCACGCGTATAACGGAATCGCTTCTGCAGAGATAGACCTACTTCCTCGCCACGGTCTCCCTGATAGCCAGAAACCACCACGCGCACTTTGTCATAAGAACGCTTAGCCTTCTGAATCAAATCGATATGCCCCTGATGCAAGGGAGCAAAGGTTCCAAAGACGATTGCAATTTGTTTTTTCATGATTCTACCTTTTTGTTATTTTTTCTCTTTCTATGTTTTTATTATATACTATATTTTCCTTCTGTCAATAGTTTTTTATAAAAAATATAAAAATATTTTCAAACATCTAAAAAATACATTCAGAGCACAAAAAAGAGAGTGGGACAGAAATCGGTAATTCGTTAGAATTCGATTTCGTCGTCCCACCTCCGCACAGTTAGTAGAGCCCACTCAACCACTGCGTCTTGCCCGACAATCCAAAGACAATTGAGAGGCTAGGACTTTTGTCCCAGCCTCGCGTTTATCATATTCAGAAACTATTGGCGCGGCAACTGATTGCTCAAGAGTCAACGGCTATTGAGTCTAGAAACAACTGAGCCGAAACTAGATTTTTGATCATTTGGTTCTGCCCACCGCTTTTTTATAAGATTTATTGCTGATAGACTTCTTGGTAGAATTCCAGCTTGTCTCCATCCTTGAGCGTGATTTGATTGGCTCCCTTAGAAGCCATTTCTCCATTAACCTTAAACATCCAGTAGAGACCTTTCGCTTCATCCTGAGCATGACCGTCAATGGAAGTGATAAAACCTTCTTTTTCTTCGACCTTGTAGGCTTTCTTCAAAGCATCCATCGCTGTCTTGCCTTCTTCGACAGCCACTGTCTTTTCGCTCTTCTCCTGTCCCTCTGGTGCAATACTGATGCTGATGTTCAATTCCTTTTTGACAGAAGAAGCTGCTGAACTAGAGTTGGTATCTGTTGTTGTTTGGTTATTACTACAGCCCACCAAAAAGAGAGCAAAGGTAAGCGTAAGCAAGCTAAAGATTTTTTTCATGATAAAGTCTCCTTAAAATAAAATACAAGATAGGATAAAAGAGCATGGTTGAACAGGCATGAGCTAGATTGAAACCTGCCCCTGCCACCACATAGGTCCACCAAGGCATTTGATAAATCAAGGCTGTGATACCATCAATCACAAGACCATAGCTAAAGGCTAAAAGCAAGGCCAACATACTCTGGCCAAACAAGCCCAGTCGCCGATACAGCAGGTACCATAAGCAAATGACCACCGCAAAGGACAAGATCTGGAAAAGGACCCAAGGCCCCATTCCAAAGAGGAAAGAAGATACAAAGATACTGATAGACATGATTAGAAGCGAGCCCTTCAAGTCCTCAAAATCCACCAAGAGAAAATACAGCGCTGTAATCGGCTTGATATTGGGTAGGCCAGCAAAGGTATAACGAAGCACGACGCAGACAGCCGCCAGAAGAGCGATTCGAGTAAGGTAACGAAGAGACACAACTACTGCCTTTCTAAACGATATTCTCTAGTATTATAACGCGACTCTGATCAGCCTAGCAAGAATGGTAAGTAAATCAGCTTACTTACGTATCCTGTCGAATCATCTCCGTCCGTCCCTGATTTTGGTAAAGGCGATCATTTCTGGCCGAAAATCCCATTTTCTCCCAAAAAAGGTTGGTCTGCTGATTTTTTTCAAAACCGACTAATGATACTTTATGGATGCCAAGCTTTTTCACTGCTGACAAGGCCTGTTCAACCAGGGCCTTGCCCACTCCTTTTCTACGAAAATATGGATGAACAGCGATATGATAAATGTAAGCTCGGTAGCCATCCGTTCCAATCAGAATAGCACCAATCAAGCTATTGTTCTCCAAGGCAACCAGACAGGTCTCAGGATTTCGCTTCAGAAAACGGGCAATCCCTTCCTCAGAGTTATCTAAACTATTGATTCCTACACCACTGCAAGAGAGCCACAGCTGGTAAACAAAGGCATAATCCTTTTCTGCCATCACACGAATTTCCATTGCAAACATCCTTTCCTAAGTCATTTCAAATTTGAGTTGACCGCCTTTGACGCCAACCTTGAGCGTTTGACCAGCTGCTAAATCTCCAGTCAGGAGCAACTCAGACAGCTTGTCCTCCACCTGCGTCTGCAGAGTGCGACGCAGCGGACGTGCTCCCATTTCTGGATCATAGCCTTCCTGAGCCAGTAGTTTCAGGGCACTAGCTTGGAATTTAAGCACGATGCCTTGCTCTGCCAGACTCCTAATCAACGGTTGCACCATAATCTTGACCACTTCCTGCATATCCTCAGCAGACAGACTGTGGAAGACCACCTTTTCATCAATCCGATTGATAAATTCAGGCCGGTAGGTCTTTTTCAATTCTTCCAGAATGCGTTTTTCCATATTGGCCTGATCAAAGCGGATATCCCGCGCCCCAAAACCAACCGTCTTATCATCCCGCAGGGCCGTTGCCCCCAGATTGCTGGTCATGATAATGATGGTATTGGAGAAGTCCACTTTACGCCCTTTGCTGTCGGTCAGCTGGCCATCATCTAAAACCTGCAAGAGGACATTGAAGATATCTGGGTGAGCCTTTTCCACCTCGTCAAAGAGCAAGACAGAATAAGGTCGGTTGCGCACCTTTTCCGTCAATTCGCCGCCTTCCTCATAGCCTACATAGCCCGGAGGCGCCCCGTTGAGACGACTCGCCGCGAATTTCTCCATATATTCACTCATGTCGAAGCGAATCAGGGCTGATTCATCATCAAAGAGAACTTCTGCCAGGGCCTTAGCCAGCTCTGTCTTTCCGACACCCGTTGGCCCTAGGAACATAAAGGAACCTATTGGGCGTTTGCCGGTGCGGATACCTGACTGATTGCGACGAATAGCTCGGCTGACAGCCGAAACTGCCGCATCCTGTCCAATAACTCGCTTGTGCAGTTCTTTTTCCAAATTGAGATATTTTTTGGCATCTGTCTGAGTTAATTTCTGCACAGGAATACCAGACAAGCGACTGAGAGTCTCTAGGATATCTCCTTCTTCCACCTTCAGCTTGTAAACAGCTGGTTCCTGCTCTTTGGCTAGTAACTGGCTGACTTTTTTCAGCTTTCCAGCCATCAAAGCCTGATCCACAGGCGTCAAATCCGACTGTTTATAATTCTGCGGTCCTTTATTCTGCACAGTTGCACTAGCCTCATCCAAAAGGTCAATGGCAGAGTCTGGCAAATGCTTGCTGGTCAGATAGCGATGAGCATACTTGACCGCTGTTTCAATAGCCTGATCACTAATCTGCACCTTGTGGTGATCCTCATAACTCTTTCTCAAACCCTGCAAAATAGCAATGCTGTCGGCTACAGTAGGCTCTTCAATGGTTACCTTGGCAAAACGCCGAGACAGAGCTGCATCTTTTTCGATATGTTTCTGATATTCTTCCTGCGTCGTAGCTCCAACTGTTCGCAAGGTTCCACGAGCCAGAGCAGGTTTCAGGATATTGGCCGCATCCAAGGTCGAGTCAATCCCGCTACCAGAGCCCATAATAGTATGCAGCTCATCGATAAAGAGGATGACATGGCCGTCTTCTTCGATGTCATTGATAATGTTGTTCATCCGCTCTTCAAAGTCTCCGCGGAAACGAGTCCCAGCGACAACATTCATCAAGTCTAATTCCAAGACGCGCATCTTAGCAAGTTCTGCCGGAACCTGGCCAGCTGCCACGCGCTGAGCCAAGCCCAGAGCCAAAGCCGTTTTACCGACCCCCGCATCACCGACTAAAACGGGATTATTCTTGGTCTTGCGACTAAGAATCTGAATCATCCGAGAAATTTCCTCATCCCGCCCGATGACTGGTTCCAGACGACCAGCCCGAGCCAGCTCTGTCAAATCTCTAGTATAGTCTTCCAGACCACCGCTAGTTGAAGGAGGCATGCCCATCATATTTGCCATGGTTTGTTTGGCAGAGGCCGTGTTTTTATTTAGCGAGCGAATCGACTTGATTTCCTCTCTGCCCCAGCCAGCACGCTGCTCTAAAGCCTTTCGCAAATCGCTAAATCGAGGGACTATACTCTTATCATCATAGCTAAAACCTGCGGCTTCTAACACACGAGCTGCCAAGGTGCCACGGTCAAATAGCATAGCTAGGAGCAGGTGCTCTGTTCCTAAGCTTTTAGCATGGACAGCTTCCGCAATCTGCCCTGCTTGAGCAAAGAGCTCCTCCAAACGGTGAGAGAAAGGCAATAAGTCAAAACCACCCTTTTTCGGTACTCTTTTCCAGTAATGTCAAAGGCCGCTTCTTCTAGTTTATCCACTTCAATAGGGAATTCATTTAGAGCCGAGCCTGCCACGCTGTAGGGATTATTAGCCAGAGCCATCAGCACCTGCCACGATTCTAAATAATCTGTAGCAAAATGACCAGCTAAGAGCTGAGCCGCCTCCAAGCTTTCTACTAAAGCTTTTGAATAATTCATATCCTTAATTTCCTTTTCTATCTAATTGCTGCAAAATTTTCCGTAACATTCTGGCTCGAATCCTCGGAGCATCTGTCCCCAAGACAGCATCGCTGGCACTCGCTAGGAGCAAATCTCCTTCACGCTGGCTGATAATTTTTTCATCAAAGAGCAGCTGCAAAATATCTGAAAAAATTGGCTGGCTGAGCGACTCACCAACATTGGTCAACAAATCAGACAGCATCTGGTGCCGATCGGAAAATTCAATCTTACCAATCCTGATATAGCCACCGCCACCGCGCTTGCTCTCCACGATATAGCCCCGACTCTCTGTAAAGCGTGTCTTAATCACATAATTGATCTGACTCGGAACTACCTGAAAAACATCAGCTAACTCACTGCGCTTCAGCTCGACCATGCCTGCCTGCGCCAAAATTCTTTTGATATATTCTTCTATACTATCCGAGGTATTTTTGATGCCCATGATATACCTTTCTATCTGTTATATCTAAGAATAAGCATTCAAGTCTTCTCTAACATTGACTATCTTTGACTATTATACCGAAAAAATCTATTTTTTGAAAGAAAAAGAAGTAACAGAAAGCTTGAAAATATCTGATAATTCAGAGTAATGAAAAAGATTGATGGACTGGATAAAAAAGAGTGTAAACGCTTGCTTTTTGCTTTTAAAGACTTATAATAAAGATGTGAAAGTGTGGTTTTTACACCATCAACCGTATCCAAACAATCATCATCAAAAGGAGGTTTTCCAATGAAAATAAATTGGCTCAACTATACCCATCACGTGCTTAGCTGCCTTTTTGTCACCCTGAGCATCTTGACGATTTTTTCTGCCGAGTATGTCGTTTTCCCAACGAGCCTTCTTCTAGGCTGTCTCCTCATTCCTCTGCTCTTTGAGCAGCATTTATTAAGTCGCCGTATGACTTGGAGCCTCAGCATTTTCTTTGCCATTCTTGCCTTTGCCCTTCTCTTTATCATCAAAACCAATCATATCTCCCTTAGCTATCCAGCAACAACCCTTCTTCTTTTTGTACTAGCGAGCCTGAGTTTTTCAAACTCCTTTATCCTTCACAAAAATAAAGAACAGAAGGCCGCTAGATAGAACAGCACAATAAAAAGTGTGGAAGCAACATGAGCTCAAAAGAGCCATGGATTCCACACTTTTTTTATTTTATAAGGAACTGGTGATAGCTAAAAATGTTTAAACGGTCAGTTCAATCTGATTGCCTTCAAAAGCTTGGATATTGCTTTCATAATAGCCGTCCCCCGTCACTCTAGGACCACTCAAAACAAGATAGCCATCCTTCTCCAAGCGAGCCGTCAGCTCATCAACTGCTTCCGGACTACCTAAACTGAAAGCTAGATGATGGTAGCCTGTAAAAAGCAACTCCCGACTGCCATCTGCTAAATCATCAGCCCGTGTCATAATCTCCAAGCGCGCCCCCTCAGCAAAGGTCAAAAAATAAGACTGAAAACCTGTTTTCTGATTATGATAGAAAACACTGCTTGTGGCTGCAAAATATGTTTCGAAAAAATGCCGAGCCGCTTCCAAATCTCGAACATAAAGACCTATATGCTCAATCTTCATAAATATTTCCTCCATTCGTCACAATGACTTCTTCTTACCCAAATGAATATTTCTTATAGTGCATAAATACAATACTGATCTCTCTTTTTCACCTACTTACTCAAAATTTCCCAGCACTCTCGGTCCGTGCCAAACCGAGCTTTCAGAAATTTGTTTTCCCACTTTCATTTTCTTTTTAGTTATATTATAATAGTTGGCAAACACATTTTCTACTATCATTATCTTAAAAAATGATAGTATTCTACGAAGGAGGCTGCCATGATGGATTTGGGGCAGTTGCACAAAACTACTGAATATAAGAATCAAGGGACCCCCTATTCCCTGACGCGGACCATTACGGAAAACGGTCAACCTGACATCCTCTTCCACTGGCACACAGATGTTGAAATCATTTATGTCCACGAAGGAAGCGCCCAATTTCATATCGACTATCATTATTTTAATAGTAATAAAGGCGATATTGTCCTGATTCGTCCCAATGCCCTCCACTCCATTCATCCGATTGAGCAGCAGCGCCACTATATGGATGCCATTAACTTTCATTTGGACTTAATGGGCTATTCGGCCATGGATCAAGCTGGTATCCACTACCTACAACCTCTCTACAACGGACAACTGGACTTTGTCCATGTCATCAAGCCGACTGATCAAGCCTATGAGGAAATTCGTCAATGCCTGCTGGCTACTATGGAAACAGGTTATTGTCAAAAGAAATACTATGAATTTCAGCTCAAAGCCCAGCTCAACCAGCTCTTCTACTTGCTCTTTGAGAACGACTATATCGTTTCTAAGGAGCTGTCTGCCGAGGGCTACCGCAAGGAAGAGAAAATCCGCTCCATCATCGACTATATCAATGAACATTATCAGGAAGAACTCTCTATTAATCAGCTGTCTGGCATCTGCGGCTACAGTCCGACGCACTTCATGAATTTCTTCAAAAAGCATCTGGGCGTTTCCTGCATTGAGTACCTGATTCAATTTCGCCTTCGCAGGGCTGCCGAGCTCCTCCAGCACTCCACTCTGTCCGTTCTAGAAATCTCAAGCCAGTCTGGTTTTAATAACCTTTCTAATTTCAATCGGCAATTTAAAAAATACTATCGAATGACACCAAGTCAATATAGAAGAAAATAAGACAATCTCCAGCCAGATGATTGGAGATTTTTTATCTGGACACCAAGACCAAAAATGCTCCTGCGAGGCAAGGAAATGACTTTGACAGGATTGACTAAAAAAGAGAGTGGGACAGAAATCGGTAATTCGTTAGAATTCGATTTCGTCGTCTCACCTCCGCACAGTTGAGTAGGGCTGTAAAAGCCGATGAAATCAGCGGAGTAGGGCCCACTCAACCACTGCGTCTTACTCGACAATCCAAAGACAATTAAGAGGCTAGGACAAAAGTCCTAGCCTCGCTTTACGAAATTTTGAGATTGCTCGATCCTTATTCTGCTGATTTTGCACGGATCACCAAAGTTCCATCTTCCATATCTGCAGTCAGGTGCTTAGCATCTAGGTTATCCAAGTGGAAGTCAGTCACCTTGTCACGAATTTGCTGCTCGATGACACGGCGGAGTGGACGAACACCCATGACTTGGTCATAACCAGCATCACGCAGGAACTCCTTAGCTGCATCAGATACAGCCAGATCAATTTCCTTCTTGCTCAAAGTTTGATTTACTTCAACCAGCATGAGATTCACAATTTCCATCAAATCTTCTTTCTTGAGATGAGAGAACTCGATCACTGCATTGAAACGATTGAGGAACTCTGGGCGGAAATAATGTTTGAGTCGATCCATCAGCTCAGGCTTTTCTGCATCCTCTTCCAAGCCTGCTTCATAGCCAAAGCCAGCATTAGAAGTTGCAATGATAACCGTGTTCTTGAAGTTGACTGTATTCCCTTGACCATCCGTCAAACGTCCATCATCCAGAACTTGAAGGAGAAGGGTAATCACTTGTGGATCAGCCTTTTCAATCTCATCCAAGAGAATGATAGAGTATGGATTGCGGCGCACGCGCTCGGTCAGAGTGTTGTTGTTGTCATCATAGCCGACATAACCAGCAGTCGTACCAATCAGCTTGGAAACAGCGGTGCGGTCAGAGTACTCAGACATGTCCAGACGGATGATAGCATCCTTGGTACCGAACATATCCAGAGCCAGTTGCTTAGCCAACTCAGTCTTACCAACCCCTGTCGGACCAACGAAGAGGAAGCTGCCGATCGGACGGTTACCTTCGTCAAAGCCTGCACGGTTACGGCGGATGGCTCTAGCCACAGCTTCTACAGCCTTGTCTTGGCCAATAACTTTGGCTTTGAGGCGGTCATTCATGCCCTTGAGGCGCTCAATGTCGCTGGCACCCATCTGAGATACCGGCACTCCCGTCATCCGCTCAACAGACTCAGCTACATCGTTGACTGTCGCCGTTACCTTCATATCCTCGGTGTGGTTTTGAATTTTCTTTTCCAGCTCTTCGATGCGGGTCTTGGCATTCAGAGCTGCTTCATAATCTTCTTTCTCAACAGCTGCTTCCTGTTTGTCTTTTTGCTCAGCAATCTCATGTTCAACCGCATGGACATCGGTTACTGGATGCTGGGCTGCCAGGTGGGCAGCAGTCACGTCGACCAGGTCAATGGCCTTGTCTGGCAGGCTCCGTTGTGGAATATACTGAACAGAGTAATCCACAGCCGCTTTCAGCACTTCATCCGGCAGGATGACATTGTGGTGCTTTTCATACAGGTCCCGAATACCTCGAAGGATCTGATAAGTATCCTCAGCAGACGGTGCATTGACCTTAACTTCATTGAAACGACGAGCTAAAGCTGCATTTTTGAGAATAGTATTGCGGTACTCGTCCTGAGTAGTAGCCCCGATAACAGTCAGTTCACCACGCGAAAGCGCTGGTTTGAGAATATCTGCCAGTCCCTTAGAACCACTGTCTCCGCCAGTAGATCCTGCACCCAGAATTTGATGGATTTCGTCAAAGAAGAGGATAACATTCCCGGCTTCCTTGACTTCATTGACCAAGTTTTGGATATTTTCTTCAAAGCTACCACGATATTGAGTACCAGCTTCCAAGCCAGAAATATCAACAGAAATAATTTCTTTGTTCTTGATGGCCGCTGGCACGTCACCATTGACGATAGCCTGAGCCAATCCTTCTACGACAGCGGTCTTTCCGACACCTGCATCTCCGACCAGAACTGGATTATTCTTGGTCCGGCGGGAAAGGATTTCCGCTGTTTCTTGGATTTCCTTATTGCGTCCAATGACTGGATCCAGCTTGCCTTCACGCGCTTCTTGGGTCAGATTGCGACCTAGCTTAGCCAGAATGCCGTCTTGCTTAGGCCCATGCGCTCCAGCTTGCAAATCCTGTTCGCTAGCCATTTGACCAGGGAGCTTTCCAGTAGCTCGGTACTGAGCAAACTCTTCCGGTGTGACCTCTCTACCATTGATCAAGTAACGCCGGTGTTCGCTATTGTAGCCACCCATACGCCCCATGAGTTGGTTGAAAAGGTCATCCATACTGTTAAAATTGTTGTAATTGTTGTTCATAGCATTGCCTCACTTTTATATATTTTTCTTTACATAATTTTTATTTTTACCAAAATTTCAGATAAGAAATCTCTTCCTTATCCACTATAAATATTCATTTGGGAGATCTTCTCCTATCTATTACTTTACATAACTTATTCGATTTCCAAAAATCAAGACTGAGTCAGTCTCTGTTTTTATGAGTGAATCAAATCTCATTCAAAAGAAGATAATTTTACATAATTTTTAATCCTCCCAAAAATAATCGCCTTCCGGCTATTTCCTCATCTTCTGAATAAATTCTGTGTAAACTTTTTGTTTACAGTTGTAATTATACACTCTTCTTTCCCGCTTGTCAATAGGTTTGAGTAAAAATTTACATAATTTTTTAAAAATCAAAAAACTTCCTCCACATTAATTTAGAAAGATTCATTTACTTGATAAAATAATGAGTAAAAACAAAGAATCCCCTAAACTAAAATAGGGGATCTTCAATATCTAAAATTTCAAGATTCTACTAGATAAGCAACTACTGTTTTTATTCTACCGTTACAGACTTAGCGAGGTTGCGTGGTTTATCTACATCCAAACCGCGGTGCAAGGTTGCAAAATAAGCAATCAATTGAGTCGGTACCACCATCGAAATTGGTGACAGGTAAGGGTGAACTTGGCTCAGGACAATATCGTCTCCATCCTTAGCCACATTTTCCTCCGCAATGGTCAACACCTTGGCTCCACGCGCCACAACTTCAGAAACATTTCCGCGAGTATGGCTAGCCAAGACTTCGTCTGAAAGCAGAGCTAGAACAGGTGTTCCCTCTTCAATCAGAGAAATAGTACCATGCTTGAGTTCTCCTGCCGCAAAGCCTTCACACTGAATGTAGGAAATTTCCTTAAGCTTAAGGCTGGCTTCCATCGCCACATAATAGTCCTGACCACGACCGATATAAAAGGCGCTGCGAGTTTCTGCCAACAAGTCACGAACCTTGCTTTCGATCAATTCTTTCTCAGAAAGGGTAGACTCGATAGACTGGGCTACGATAGACAGCTCATGAACCAAATCAAACTTCTTAGCTTTTTCGTTGCCATTGGCATCACCGACTGCCTTGGCCAAGAAAGCTAGGGCAGCGATTTGCGCGGTATAGGCTTTGGTTGAAGCCACGGCAATTTCTGGTCCAGCATGGAGAAGCAGAGTATGCTTGGCTTCACGAGACAAGGTTGAGCCTGGCACATTGGTCACTGTCAGACTAGGAATACCCAGCTCATTAGCCTTGACCAAGACTTGGCGGCTATCAGCTGTCTCACCAGATTGGCTGATGAAGATAAAGAGTGGCTTCTTGCTCAGAAGCGGCATAGCATAGCCCCATTCTGAAGAAATGCCCAGCTCAACTGGCGTATCCGTCAACTCTTCCAGCATTCGTTTAGAAGCGTAACCAGCATGATAAGAAGTTCCAGCAGCAATGATATAAATACGATCAGCTTCTTGAACTGTCTTGATGATCGCAGGATCAATCAGCATCTGATTATTTTCATCCGCATAGGTGCTGATCAGCTTCCGCATCACGGTCGGCTGCTCGTCAATTTCCTTCAGCATGTAGTAAGGATAAGTGCCTTTGCCGATATCAGACAGGTCCAGCTCAGCTGTATAGCTACCACGTTCAAGAACATTGCCTTCGTAGTCCTGCACTTCTACGCTATTAGCCGTCACGATAACCAGCTCTTTATCATGGATTTCCATGTATTCGCTGGTCTCACGAATCATAGCCATGGCATCGGAGCAGACCATATTGTAGCCTTCGCCCAAGCCGATCAAAAGCGGAGATTTGTTTTTGGCAACGTAGATCGTAGAAGGATCCTGAGCGTCTACCAAGGCAAAAGCGTAAGAACCTTCGATAATGTGAAGAGCCTTGCGGAAAGCGTCAAGAACAGAGAGACCGTCTTCTTCCGCGAATTTCCCAATCAAATGAACTGTAATTTCTGTATCTGTCTGCCCTTTAAAATCATGACCAGAAAGATAGTTATTTTTGATATCCAGGTAATTTTCAATCACACCATTGTGAACCAAAACAAAACGACCTGTCTGAGAAGTGTGAGGATGGGCGTTATTCTCACTTGGTTTTCCGTGGGTTGCCCAGCGGGTATGTCCAATACCTGTTGAACCCGCTACATCCATGCCAATCTTGGCACGAAGATCTGCAATTCGGCCAACAGACTTGATCAGGCTAGATTTTTCTCCTGTTGTCACAAAAATTCCAGCCGAATCATAGCCTCGGTATTCTAACTTTTCAAGTCCTTGCATTAAAATATCTGTTGCATTGCGGTTTCCCACAACTCCGACGATTCCACACATAGTTTTACTTCTAGCCTTTTGCTGGCAAAAAGCTAGTTCCTCCTTCATTCAAAATTGGTATAGTCTTATTTATCTTTTTATCGAGAGACGAAAACATTATACACAACGATTTGATATTTGTCAACATAAAATTGGTATAGTCGAGCAAAGAAGAAAGCTAATCTGAACTCGACCTAAAATATTAGTGAAAACAAAAAAATCTCCCCGAAGGGATAAGAACTGGTTTATTTTACCTTACAATGCTAGGAACCGTAACCGAAGATAATACTTGAGTATATAGAGGTACGGTGACAAAAGTAAAAAAGCCCTCTGAAATCAGAGAGCTCCAGTCTTGCTGGATAAAACGTTTATAGACTAGGCGACGAGACGAAGATTGTACTAATGGTACATCGAGCCGAAGCCAACGAAGTATAAAAACGTTTTAGACGCAAGATTAGCGACGAAGTCCTAGAGAGTTGATTAACTCACGGTAACGGTTAACGTCGTTTTTACGCAAGTATGCAAGCAAGTTACGACGGCGACCGATTTTCTTCATCAAACCACGGTAAGTAGCGTGGTCTTTTTTGTGTTGTTTGATGTGGTCGTTAAGGTGGTTGATTTCCCAAGTAAGGACAGCAACTTGAACCTCTACTGAACCAGTGTCACCTTCGTGACGTGCGTATTGTGCAATGATTTCATTTTTTTTCTCTTTTGAGATTGCCATGATAAGCTCCTTTTCTTTACGCTTCATCCGAGTGGCAGGCTTGGCAATTCCTGCAACCAAGAAGAAGTTATTTGTCTTTAAGACATTCTTATTCTATCAGGAAGCCAAGTTTTTGTCAAATCTTCTACTTTTCCAACAAAGTCAGCCAAATTTCACTAGCCAAAACAAAAATTTTCTACACATTTGCTCCAAGGCTCGATCTAGCTAGTCGCTTTTTGACTTTGGAGCGGCTTTAGCTTATACTGAGATTAAAATGATACGAGGAGAAGAGCTTATGAAATACCTTGAATTTGGAGAAAGCAAGCGAGAAATTTCCCAGATTATCATAGGGCTGATGCGAATTGCCCAAATGACACCCAAAGAGGTGGAAGAACTGATCGAAACAGCCTTGTCAGTCGGGATCAATGCTTTCGATCTCGCCGATATCTACGGTGGAGGCAAGTGCGAAGAAATTCTGGGACAAGTGCTCAAAAATCGACCTGACCTGCGGGCTAAGATGTGGATTCAGTCCAAGGTGGGAATCCGCATAGAAGAATTCACCTACTTCGACTTTTCCAAAGACCATATCCTCGAAGCAACGGATGGTATTTTACAGCGTCTAGGTGTAGACCATCTGGACTCTCTGCTCTTGCATCGCCCTGATGCCCTGATGGAGCCCAGTGAAATCGCTGAAGCTTTTGATCTGCTTAAATCTCAAGGGAAGGTTCTTGATTTTGGAGTGTCCAACCAGAATCCTATGATGATGGAGCTACTAAAAACAGAGGTCAAGCAGCCCTTGGTAGCAAATCAGCTCCAACTAAGCGCAGCTTTCTCACCTGCTTTTGAAGCTGGCTTCCACGTTAACATGGAGGGAGCAGCCGCAAATATGCGCGACGGTAGCATTTTCGAATACTGCCGCCTGAACGACGTCGTGATTCAAGCCTGGTCTGTCCTCCAACATAGCTATTTTGAAGGCGTTTTTGTCGGTTCGGATAAATACCCCAAGCTCAATACCGTCCTCAACCGACTGGCCGACAAATATCAAATATCAGCATCCACAGTGGCTATTGCTTGGGTGCTACGCTATCCAGCTCACATGCAAGCGGTCATCGGCACGACCAAGGCTAGCCGCATCATCGAATCAGCCAAGGCAGCAGATATTGAACTGACTAGAAAAGAATGGTACGAAATCTATTGGGCCTCTGGAAAAGATCTTCCTTAAAAATGAGCCTAAAATCCAATTAGTTTTCTACCAAGATGCTGGCTGAAGGACTGGCAGAAAAACTGTCCAGAGCATGTCCACTGTAAGGCTTAAAGGGCAAAATCATCTTGCACAAGATGAACTAGCACATAAAATTCCTATTTCACGAAAGGAAAAGATACATGAACCATTTCGACACAATCATCATTGGCGGAGGACCAGCTGGCATGATGGCTACCATTTCCAGTTCTTTCTACGGACAGAAGACCCTGCTCCTTGAGAAAAATAAACGACTGGGCAAGAAACTTGCCGGTACAGGCGGCGGTCGCTGCAATGTGACCAACAACGGAAACCTAGATGACCTCATGGCCGGCATTCCAGGCAACGGGCGCTTTCTTTATAGCGTTTTTTCCCAGTTTGACAACCATGACATCATCAACTTCTTTACAGAGAATGGCGTCAAACTCAAGGTCGAAGACCACGGCCGTGTTTTCCCAGTGACAGACAAATCCCGCACCATTATCGAAGCTTTGGAAAAGAAAATTGCAGAGCTGGGCGGCACTGTCATCACCAATACTGAAATCGTCTCCGTCAAAAAAACTGATGAGCTTTTTACTGTCAGATCCAGCGACCAGGCTTGGACCTGTCAGAAATTGATTGTGACGACTGGTGGCAAGTCCTACCCTTCAACTGGCTCGACTGGCTTCGGTCATGATATTGCCCGACACTTCAAGCACACGGTGACTGACCTAGAAGCTGCTGAAAGTCCTCTTTTGACTGACTTTCCTCACAAAGCGCTTCAGGGGATTTCGCTGGATGATGTGACCCTAAGCTACGGCAAGCATATAATTACCCACGACCTGCTCTTTACCCACTTTGGTCTGTCAGGGCCAGCAGCCCTGCGCTTGTCTAGCTTTGTCAAGGGTGGCGAAACCATTTATCTGGATGTCTTGCCTCAGATGAGTCAGCAGGATTTGGCAGACTTTTTAGAAGAACATCGGGAAAAATCGCTGAAGAACTGCCTGAAAATCCTCCTACCCGAGCGAATAGCAGACTTTTTTACCCAGCCCTTTCCCGAGAAAGTCAAACAACTCAATCTCAGTGAAAAAGAGGCCCTCATCAAGCAAATCAAAGAACTGCCCATCTCTGTCACTGGCAAAATGTCTCTGGCTAAGTCCTTTGTAACAAAGGGCGGCGTCAGTCTCAAAGAAATCAACCCTAAAACTCTGGAAAGTAAACTGGTTCCCGGTCTCCACTTTGCCGGTGAGGTCCTAGACATCAATGCCCACACGGGCGGCTTCAATATCACCTCCGCCCTTTGCACCGGCTGGGTGGCAGGAAGTTTGCATTATGATTAAAATTTAAAGGGAGAACAAGATGAACAGACGCGAAACCGTTGAATTTGTCAACATGTGCATGATTTATGACGGAGAAAAAGTTCTTGTCCAGGATCGAGTTAGTCCCGACTGGCCTGGCATCACCTTTCCCGGTGGGCATGTAGAGCGCGGGGAGTCTTTTACCGATGCCGTTATCAGAGAAGTCAAGGAAGAAACTGGACTAACCATATCCAAACCCCAACTTTGCGGCATCAAGGATTGGTATGATGACAAGGATTTTCGTTATGTCGTCCTGCTCTACAAGACAGAGTACTATTCCGGTGTACTACAATCCTCAGACGAAGGAAAGGTTTGGTGGGAAGATTTCCAAAATCTGTCTCATCTGAAACTTGCAACCGAAGATATGTCAGATATGCTGCGTGTTTTTTTAGAGGACGATTTAAGTGAATTCTTTTACTATAAAGACGGCGACGATTGGCTTTATGACTTGAAGTAAAAAATGAGAGTGGGACAGAAATCGGTAATTCGTTAGAATTCGATTTCGTCGTCCCACCTCCGCACAGTTGAGTAGGGCTGTAAAAGCTGATGAAATCAGCGTAATAGAGCCCACTCAACCACTGCGTCTTGCTCGACAATCCAAAGACAATTGAGAGGCTAGGACTTTTGTCCCAGCCTCTTTTATTCTGTATTTGTCCGAACATAAGCTGCAATGACATCTGCTGTGTACTGGGCAGTTCCTGCCCCAAATTTGTCAATGTTTTCCTTAAACTCTGGGTTATAGACATAGCCTTTACCGATATAGCCGAATACCTCAATAGAGCAGTCAAAGCCATAAGTGCGGATGGCTTGTAAGAGATGCGCTGCCTGTTCTTGATTTTCTACTGCGTCAATTGACAAGCCTTGCTGCATATTCTCTGCCAGACTTTGAAAAACTTGATTGAAGGCTGCAACAGATTCTTCTTCCCGTCCATTTTGACGAGCTAGTGCTTCCGCCATGACTTCTTGACCGTATTCTTCTACAGCTTTTTGCTGATATTTTTGATTATCTTCGTAGGTAAAGCCTGCGAATTTTTCTTTCATTGTCATCTTTCTTTCTCCTTTTTCTTCTTGGATGGTTTTTTGCAAGGTGGAAATCAAGGTATCCAAGCGGTCTCTTTCCTGCTGCAAATACTCTAACTGCCTAACCAGATGCGGCAGTAAGGCCTGTTCGTCCTGGCTCAGCAGCTCTGCTATTTTCTCCAAAGAAAAGCCCAAATACTTATAGTAAAGGATGACCTGCAACCGCTCTAAATCAGCTTGGCTGTATGTCCGATAGCCATTTTCTGATTTAGCGGGTACTAAAAGTCCGATTTTATCGTAATGATGCAGGGTTTTGACAGAGACTCCCGAAAGCTGCGCAGCTTCTTTGATATGGTACATAAAAAACCTCCTTGCCCTTACAGTATAAGCCCTGACCTTAGGGCAGAGTCAAGCTTTTTATGAAATTTTTTTAATCACTTTAAATTTTCCAAAGTAGCTAGTATTTATTTGCGAGAAACCATGGCAATAAAGCCCAGTTTTTCTTGATTCTTTTGGAACATCTTAAACATCTTCATAAATTGGCTGTAGTTCTCTTTCTTAAGAGCATTGAAGCAGATTTTCAGAGTGCCACCCAATCCTTCGTCATATATCATGCCTCGAAAACTCATCAAGGTCATTTCTCCGACAAAGGTGTCTACACGATCAAACGAGTGAGATCGCGCCAACTGAATCCAAGAGCCCTCTGTCAGAGGACCAACATTGACATTAATCGCACGAGATAGCTCTTCCCGAACATTCTCATCTTTTTGTTTGAGCATAACATCGTGGGTGAGGAGTACTCCGCCTGGCTTCAGCACCCGGTAGTACTCATCCATACATTTGTCCTTCCCCTTATCTGTCTGCATGGTCAGCAGGGCTTCATTGATAACGATATCAAAAGAATTGTCATCATAAGGCAGCTTCATGGCATTAGCCTGCTCAAAGGTAACTAGCTTACCAACACCAGCCTTGTCTCCATCAAGCCGAGCCTGATTTAGCGCAGCCTTATCCAAATCAACTGCAGTAATCTGGCAACCATATCTTTTAGCCAGCTCGATTGTTGTGGTTCCCATATTGCAGGCAACTTCTAGAACCTTCTTTTCGCTGGAAAACTGCCCCTGCTCAATCAGCCAGTCTGTTGCCAGCTTGCCACCGGGACGAAGACGTTTCTTTCCTAATTTTGCTAAAAATTTATGACCTGCTTCTGCCATTTCGAACCTCCATAATTTTGATTGGTTCCATTATAGCATAAAATATTATATTTTCAGACAATTCTTAGAATTTAGCAGAAAAACAGACCGAATCGACTGATTCAATCTGTCTTGTACTTTCTTTACAAGCCAAGAAATCCAGCTAGAAAGCGCAGCAAGGCCACCAAGACTACACCCAATACAACAGTTGCAATTAAGTTTTTATACTTAAAAGCCACATAAGTCGTCGGAAAAACAGCCAGCAAATCCAGCCATTTAAAACTCGGCAACTGACCCATTTTAGCATTGGTGACACTGGACAGGATGAGGGCAAAGATGATGGAAACTGGCAGATATTTGAGGAAACGCTCTACCATAGGCGGAAGTACCTTGTACTTGACTAGGATAAAGGGCAAAACCCGCGGTATCCAAGTGACCAAGGCTGACAAAAGAATAGCCAGCAAAATATACTTACTTATCATCTAGAATCACCCCCACCGTACAGCCTAGTAAGGTTGCAAAAAGCACCGCCAGCGAATTTTGAAGCAGCATGGTCAGGATCAAGTAGGCAAGGCCCACCACACCTAAGACCAAAAAGAGCTTCTTTATCTTGACCCGTCGCAGCATGATTGTAAACTGAGAAGAAAAAATGCCAATAAACATGGCGACTAGGGCAAAATCCAGGCCAAAGCTCTCAGGATTGGGCAGAAGGGCACCTAAAATCGTTCCCAGCACCGTTCCAAGGAACCAAGCACCATAGCTCAGCAGATTATTTCCATGCATCCACTGTGGCAAAATCCTCTTCGAGTGAATCTGCTCTCCCATCAAAACACCGTAGGACTCATCGGTAAGGAGGCTCCCCATCGCAATATTTTGCCACAGGCTGAAGTCTCTAAAAATGCTAGAGGCATGCAACCCTAGCAAGAAAAAACGCAGATTGATCAAAAAGACAGTCAAGGCAATGGCCAAAATCGGAGCACCTTGCGCAATCAAACCTATCATAGCAAACTGGGCACTGCCAGCATAAACCAGAATACTCATCAGCCCCATTCCCAGAGGATTCATATAAGGCGCCGCCATAATGCCACAGGCTAGACCGATTCCGACATAGCCTAGAGCCGTTGGCACTGCTGCTTGTGCACCCTGTTTAAATGTCTGTCCGCGCATTCTTCTCCTTTACTCCATCGTTTCAAAAGCCAGACTCGGCTTCGCATTGAGGTCCAAACTGGCAAAATTGCCCTTATTCCACTCACTGACGCTGGCATAGGCAATCATACCAGCATTGTCACCGCAGAGGCGCAATGGCGGAATGATTACTTTCACATCCTGAATCTCAGCTGCCAAGCGTTCTCTCAGGCCTTGATTGGCCGCAACACCGCCCGCTACGACCAGAGTCTTGACTGGATATTTTTCCAGCGCTTTCTTAGTCTTGGCCATGAGAATATCCATGACCGCTGCCTGAAAACTTGCTGACAAGCCTTGGTTAGACAAGACTTCTCCCTTTTGCTGAGCATTGTGGTGCAGGTTGATAAAGGCCGACTTGAGACCAGAAAAAGAAAATTCCAGATTGTCTTCCTTGATCATGGCCCGCGGAAAATCATAGATATCCTGTCCCTCATGAGCCAGCTGATCAATCTCCCGTCCTGCTGGATAGGTCAGTCCCATAACGCGACCGACTTTGTCATAGGCTTCACCGACCGCATCATCGCGGGTCTCCCCCACAATTTTATAATCGCCAGCCTGACTGACATAGACCAGCTCAGTATGGCCGCCACTGACCAAGAGAGCCAGCAAGGGAAATTCCAAGGGCTCCACGCTCTGGGCTGCCATCAGGTGTCCAGCCATGTGATTGACTGGAATCAAGGGAATATCATGAGCCCAGGCAAAAGACTTGGCCGCTGCCAAGCCGACTAAAAGCGCCCCAACTAGACCAGGACCGTAGGTGACGGCCACTGCTGTCACTTGCTCCTCAGTAATCCCTGCTTCTGCCAAGGCCTCCTCAATGCAAACCGTAATGACCTCTACATGATGACGGCTGGCCACTTCCGGTACCACTCCGCCAAAACGCTTGTGGCTCTCAATCTGGCTAGCAATGACATTGCTCAAAAGCTCCGTCTCATTCTTCAGAACCGCCACACTAGTCTCGTCACAAGACGTCTCAAAAGCTAAAATATATCTATCTTTCATGGTTCTCTCTTTTCATAACAATCGCGTCTTCCACTGGTGCATGGTAGTAGGCCTTCCGCCGCGCGATTTCTTCAAATTTTTCTTTTTTGTAAAATAGCAGAGCTGGCTTGTTGGACTCCCTTACTTCGAGGAAAATTTCTTTGTCTGCTGGCAAAAAGTCAAACAAGGCTGTCGCGATTTTCTGCCCCTGATAGCTAGGCAATACAGCAATCTGCAGGACTTCTGCTTCAAAGTCGGTCTCCTGCCAGACTAAAAAGCCGACAAGCTGACTCCCATCTTCTGCTAGCGCACAACTATTCACATCCGAGCGCAGCACTTCTTCCACTTGATCCGCAGTCCATGGGCTGACCTCATAGACTGCAATTAAGAGCTGTTCCAGCTTTTCTGCCAGAACTGCCGCATCCACATCCGAGTTGTCGCTCCATTTTCTCATCTCAATCATAGGCGCTGAATGTAAGAATCGCTGGATTCCTGATGGGTCTTGAGCCAATTTTCCTCAGCCTCTACCCGCTTGAGATAGTTAGGGACAAAGTCATGAATGGACTGGGCTGGCAGGTCTAAACCGAGACGACCAACAACTGCTGCATCTGGCAAGGTCGGCTGAATGGCAGCCTGAGGAAGAGCAACTTTGATCTGCTCCGCAAAAGCTGTCGTTTCTCCGACAAAAGTGACTGGCTGGTTAGCAGCGCCAGCTATTTCCAAAACCTCTACCAAAGGCAGATGAGCCTCCGGTCGCACAGCTTGACCAGATTGGTAAAAGCCAGCATAAACATTATTGCGGCGAGCATCCATGATAGGAATGACAAAGTCTTCTACCTGCTCTGGTACTAAAGCCAGCAGACTAGACACACCGACCAGCTCAATCTTGAGGGTATGCGCCAGGGTCTTGGCTGTCGCCACCGCAATTCTCAGGCCTGTGTAGCTGCCCGGCCCCTGCGCCACCGCGATCCGATCCAAATCCGTCGGTTTCATATCCAGACTATTCATCAGAAAATCGATAGCCGGCATAAGGGTAATACTATGATTTTTCTTGATATTGAGCGTCACCTGCCCCAAGGTCTCCTCATTCTCTAAAATCGCTAGAGACAGAGCCTTATTTGACGTATCCATCGCTAAAATTTTCATCATTCTCTTCCTTACTCGAGTGTTTGCTTCTTATTATACTATAAAAGTGACCACAAGGGTAGAGAAGCAGTCATTTGATTATCCAGATTACCTCTTAAAAGCTTTTCTGAAAATCTCCACAATATTTTCTCGGCTATGTCTTTTACTAAAAGCTGGTTTTATGATATAATTGGTTAGAATTATATCGAATCAAGGTCAATCTACTACTCATAAAACTGAATAAAAGAAAACAGCTGATTAGCTGTCGTTTTCTGTAGCTTGATCATGAAAAATGGAAGGAAATAAAATGATTTACAAAGTTTTTTATCAAGAAACAAAAGAACGCAGCCCACGCCGTGAAAAAACACGTGTCCTTTACTTAGAAGTAGAAGCTGCCAATGAATTAGAAGGCCGTATCAAAGCCCGCAAATTGGTCGAAGAAAAGACTCCATACAATATCGAATTTATCGAACTCTTGTCTGACAAACACCTTGAATACGAAAAAGAGTCAGGCGCCTTCGAATTGACGGAGTTATAACTATGGCATATAACTTAAAGAAAGAAGAAGTTGGTGTTTTCGCCATTGGCGGTCTGGGCGAAATCGGTAAAAATACCTACGGAATTGAGTATCAAGATGAGATTATCATCATCGATGCTGGGATTAAATTCCCAGAAGACGATCTCTTGGGTATCGACTATGTTATCCCCGACTACTCTTATATCGTCGAAAATATTGACCGCGTAAAAGCTGTCCTCATCACCCACGGGCACGAGGATCATATAGGCGGCATTCCTTTCCTGCTCAAGCAAGCCAATGTACCTATCTATGCCGGCCCTTTGGCGCTAGCCCTCATTCGGGGCAAGCTAGAAGAGCATGGACTTTTGCGGGATGCCAAGCTCTATGAAATCAATCAAAACACAGAGCTGACCTTTAAAAATCTGAAGGCGACTTTCTTCCGGACAACCCACTCTATTCCAGAGCCCTTGGGGATTGTCATTCATACGCCGCAAGGTAAGATTGTCTGTACCGGTGACTTCAAGTTTGACTTTACACCAGTCGGTGAGCCAGCAGACTTACACCGTATGGCCGCTCTAGGCGAAGAAGGCGTACTCTGTCTCCTATCTGACTCGACCAATGCTGAAGTTCCGACCTTTACCAATTCCGAAAAAGTGGTCGGGCAATCTATCATGAAGATTATCGAAGGCATTCATGGACGGATTATTTTCGCTTCCTTTGCCTCTAACATCTTCCGCCTCCAGCAGGCTGCTGAGGCTGCTGTCAAGACCGGTCGCAAGATTGCGGTCTTTGGCCGTTCCATGGAAAAGGCTATTGTCAACGGGATTGAGCTGGGCTATATCAAGGTTCCTAAAGATACCTTCATCGAGCCAAATGAACTCAAGGACTATCCAGCTGGCGAAGTGCTGATTATGTGTACCGGAAGCCAGGGTGAGCCTATGGCAGCACTGTCTCGGATTGCCAATGGCACCCACCGTCAAGTTCAGCTGCAGCCTGGAGATACAGTCATCTTCTCATCCAGTCCTATCCCTGGTAATACGACCAGTGTTAACAAATTGATTAACATCATTTCCGAAGCCGGTGTAGAGGTTATCCACGGTAAGATTAACAACATCCACACCTCTGGACACGGTGGCCAGCAGGAGCAGAAACTCATGCTCCGCTTGATTAAGCCTAAATATTTCATGCCAGTCCATGGGGAATACCGCATGCAGAAAATCCATGCAGGCCTGGCCGTTGATACTGGAGTGCCAAAAGATAATATCTTCATTATGAGCAATGGTGATGTGCTGGCTCTGACAGCTAACTCAGCCCGTATTGCTGGTAGTTTCAACGCTCAGGATATCTATGTCGATGGGAGCCGCATTGGTGAGATCGGAGCTGCTGTCCTGCGCGACCGTAAAGAACTATCTGAGGACGGTGTTGTCCTGGCTGTTGCAACCGTTGACTTTGAGTCCCAGATGATTTTGGCCGGTCCAGATATTCTCAGCCGCGGCTTTATCTACATGCGCGAATCAGGTGACCTCATTCGCCAAAGCCAACGCATCCTCTTCAATGCAATTCGCATTGCACTCAAGAATAAAGATGCCAGCGTCCAATCTGTCAGCGGCGCTATCGTCAACGCCTTGCGTCCTTTCCTCTACGAAAGTACCGAGCGCGAACCTATTATTATTCCGATGGTGCTTACACCAGACGAAGATAACTAAAAACAAGCTTTGCTAGACTAGCAAAGCTTGTTTTTCTGCTTTATTTTTTGTTCGCGAAGCATGCTTGATAATCCAAGCGCAACTCGGACTCAATTCTTCCGCTTGCCAAGTCTGAATGATACGCTCAAATTTCTCAGGATCTTCTTTATATAAATCATTCAGATTATTCGCGACGCTTTTTTGGATTGATTTATCCGCATCATCCTTTAGATTTCTTAAAATAGCGGTAAATTCATCAAAATAATCTAAGACCACAGTCTGCTTCTTAGCCCAAGGCAGTCGGATCCGCATACACTCGCTGGCTAACCTGCGGACACGCATATTCTCATCTCGGCTCCACTCTAACAGTAAATCCATCGTAGCTTTGGGATAATTAGCCAGCAAAGGCCGCATGGAAAATTCTCCAGTAAATCGCTTGGTTAATTCCTTACTGAAGGCTGCACTCAGCTCGAATTCCTGACCTCCGTAAAGTTCTAGGTATTTGCCAATCGGCCACAACCAGTATCCTTCTGAGAACATCCCCAAGCCGCCCTCTAACTCCGGACCAAGTATCTGCTCAAAAACCTTCAGAGAATCCGCATAAGAAAGCGGCAAACATTCTTTGATACTCTTTGCCAGCAGCTCTTGACGCTGAGTAAATTCCAAGGCTTCTAAGTCGCTTTCAACTAGAGACATAAAATGCTGAGCATCAAATTTATCTGTTACTTCTTGCAGACGACGACTCAGATCCTCGGCATAAACCAAATCATAATAATCCTTAACCTTTTTCGCCATGATTTTTAAATCCTTTCAAAAGACTGCTCACTGCTCCTCTAATGTCTGCTTCTTCCTCTTTCTCTGCCAGATAGAGGGACAATTCATTCAAGGCACCTGAAATCATATGAGCCGCCATACCCAGATCAATAGAGATAAGTCTTCCTTCTTTATATAAAATGTCTAATTGCTCTCTCAAATGAAAGAAAGAATTAGCCTCGTCCTGACGACACCACTCTTTCCACTCAACGACATTGGGACCATCAAGCAGGAGAATACGTTTATTTTCGGTCAAGGTCGCAAAACGAACAAAAGCAACACAGCCTTCCACCAACTGCTCCCAAGAATCGTGTGCTTCCAGAGCGTTTTTTTCTACATAAGATCCCAGTTCGGACTGAATTTGTGCCAGTACGGCGGTAAATAAAGTTTTCTTATTCCCGAAATGATGATAAAGTGCGCCTCTTGTCATTCCCAGCTCATCTACAATTTCTTCCAAGGAAGTTTCTGCATAACCCTTTAAAGAAAAATGTTTCCGGGCGATGGCTAATATTTTGCTACTTGTCTCTAGTGAAGCCTGCTGTTTTTTATTCATTCTCACTCTCCATTTTAAACTGCTCTAACACTCTAAAGCAAGTCTTTCTGAAAATCAGAAATAGCCCCTTGTACTGAGCCAGCACATCTTTGTTTATTAAAATAATGTCTTAATTCCCAAAAAAACTTTTCAGTCTTAATTATAACATACACGCTGTATGTATGTAAAATGATTTAAGAAATAGAAGCCAACTTGACTTCTATTCTAAAAACAATTCAGCCCAGTCGCTTGATAAAATGATATTTGGTCGCACCTTTTTGAGGCACGTCTTCCAGACTGGCATAGATTTTATAGCCTTGCTTGATGTAAAAATCCTTGGCTTGGTAAGATTTGGTGGACAAGGTGATGCTGCTGACTCCCGCTTTCTCAGCCCTTTCTTCTAATTCTGCCAGCAGACTAGCTCCCAAGCCCTTTTTCTGGTGTCCCTTATCTACCACTAAGGCCTTGATATGGATGTTTTCCAACACCTGCTGGGCATGGAGCACGGCGATCAAGTTTCCTTCCTCTTCCCGTATCAGATAATAATCCTTGGGCTCAAGTTCTTCAAGCATATCTGGACCAAAAGAAGCCTCATATTGCTCCTTGAAAACTTGCTCGATAAAGTCTTGAAATTCTGTCATTTTTTTCTCCTAACGAAAAAGCAGAATACTAACTCTGCCTCTTCCTTCTTTATTCCCCTTCAAAGACATCTTTCATCTTATCAAAGAAGCCTTTCTTTTTAGGGCTCACTGTGATGTCTCCAGCCGCCGCAAAATCCTTAAGAGCTGCCTTTTGACGATCATTGAGTCCTGTCGGCGTTACGACATTGACAGTGACATATTGGTCACCGACACTTCCATCGCGTAGATTTGGTGCTCCTTTACCACGCAGGCGGAAACGTTTGCCAGTCTGAGTTCCTTCTGGGATTGTCAATTCAACATTTCCATGGACAGTCGGAATTTCCACACTGTCACCCAGAGCTGCTTGCACAAAGTTGAGGTTGAGCTTGTAGTAAATGGTAGAACCGTCTCGCTCAAATTTATCGCTTGGCTCAACGTTCACCACTACATACAAGTCACCGTAAGGACCGCCATTAAAGCCTGCCTCACCTTGACCCGCCAAGCGAACTCGTTGACCTGTTTCCACACCAGCAGGGATTTTTACATGAACGCTATGCGCTTGCTTTTCATGTCCTGTTCCATGGCAGGTTTCGCATGGACTTTTGATTTCTTGTCCGCGACCGTGACAGACATCACAAGTCACTTGTCGACGCATCATGCCCAGCGGTGTCTGCGTATCAACATTGATAACACCAGAACCATGACAGCGGCCACAAGTTACTGGGCTAGTTCCTGGCTTGGCACCTGAACCGTGACAAGTATGGCAACTCGCCTCACGATTGTATTTCACTTCTTTTTCTGCCCCGAAAATAGCCTCTTCAAAGCGGAGATTTACCCGATACTGGAGATCATCCCCTTGGCGTGGAGCGTTTGGATTACGAGTTGCGCCACCACCAAAGAAGCTAGAAAAGATGTCTTCGAAGCCGCCAAAACCAGAGCCATCAAAGCCACCGAAGCCGCCTGCACCACCAAAGCCACCATTGGCACCCGCTGCGCCATATTGGTCATAGGCAGCCCGCTTTTGCTCATCGCTCAGCGTTTCATAAGCCTCTTGGACTTCTTTGTATTTATCTTCCGCCCCAGGCTCCTTATTGATATCTGGGTGATATTTTTTAGATAATTTCCGATAGGCTCTCTTGATCTCATCCTGAGAAGCATTCTTAGAGACACCTAAACGATCATAAAATTCTGTATTGTTCATTTAAGATACCAAGACCGTAAAATTCGACTGAAAAATAGGAAATCAGGCGACGGAGTGATGCTCCCAGACTGATTTCTCTTTTTTCCTAGAATTTAGGTCGGGTTCAGTTCCTTTCTAACTTAGTTTAAAGAAAAACCAAAAATTTACGTTCCAACTCTTTTCTTACCGAAAAACAGAGGCTGGGTTGCAACCTCTGGATTTCTTCTTATACTTACTAGTTCGAGTTTTAAAAATCAAACTAGCAATGCTTAACTGAGTTTCGGCTAAAAACTTCGGAAAAAAGATAAGCCATCTTTTGTGCATCGCACAAGGCGATGGCTTCCTATTTTTCTTTCGTTTTCTTAACGCCTCAACATCTTACTTTTCAGTAAACTCTCCGTCTACGACGTCATCGCCTGCGTTTCCTGTTGCTTGTGCGCCTTCTGCTCCTGCTTGTGCTTGAGCTTGTTGGGCTGCTGCGGCTTGTTCGTAGAGTTTCACTGCCAAAGCTTGCGCTTTTTCGTTGAGAGCTTCGAGTTTTGCTTTCATGTCGTCCAAGTTATTGTCTTCTTGGGCTTTCTTAAGGTCATCAAGGGCAGCTTGAGCAGCATCACGTTCTGCGTCAAAGCCTTTACCTTCAGTTTCCTTGATAGTCTTTTCAGTCGCAAAGATTGCTTGGTCTACTTCGTTACGTAGGTCTACTTCTTCTTTACGTTTCTTATCTGCTTCAGCGTTCGCTTCGGCATCTTTCATCATGCGGTCGATTTCTTCATCAGTCAAACCTGAGTTAGATTGGATGACGATTGTTTGCTCTTTTTGAGTTCCAAGATCTTTAGCTTTAACAGATACGATACCGTTCTTGTCAATATCAAATGTTACTTCAATTTGAGGAATTCCACGAGGTGCAGCTGGAATGTCAGTCAATTGGAAACGTCCAAGAGTCTTGTTGTCTGCTGCCATTGGGCGTTCACCTTGAAGAACGTGGATATCAACGGCTGGTTGGTTGTCTGCTGCTGTTGAGAAGACTTGTGATTTAGATGTTGGAATTGTTGTGTTGCGCTCGATGAGTTTTGTAAATACTCCACCCATTGTTTCAATACCAAGTGACAATGGTGTTACGTCAAGAAGGACAACGTCTTTGACATCACCAGTGATGACACCACCTTGGATAGCTGCACCCATAGCAACCACTTCGTCAGGGTTTACTGATTTGTTTGGTTCTTTACCAGTTTCAGCCTTAACAGCTTCTACAACGGCTGGGATACGAGTTGAACCACCAACAAGGATCACTTCATCGATTTCTGACAAGCTCAAGCCTGCATCAGAAAGAGCTTGACGAACTGGAGTTTTTGTACGTTCTACAAGATCACGAGTCAAATCATCAAATTTCGCACGAGTCAGAGTCATTTCCAAGTGAAGAGGTCCAGCCTCACCCGCAGTGATGAATGGTAAGCTAATTTGAGTTGAAGTTACACCTGAAAGGTCTTTCTTAGCTTTTTCAGCCGCATCCTTCAAACGTTGCATTGCCATCTTGTCAGTAGACAAGTCAATACCGTTTTCTTTCTTGAATTCTGCTACCAAGTGGTCGATAATCTTTTGGTCAAAGTCGTCACCACCGAGTTTGTTGTCCCCTGCAGTCGCCAATACATCGAAGACACCGTCACCGAGTTCAAGGATAGATACGTCAAATGTACCACCACCAAGGTCGAATACCAAGATTTTTTCTTCTTTGTCAGTCTTATCCAAACCGTAAGCAAGGGCTGCTGCAGTTGGTTCATTGACAATACGTTCTACTTCAAGACCAGCGATTTTACCAGCGTCTTTTGTTGCTTGACGTTGGGCATCGTTAAAGTAAGCTGGAACTGTGATAACAGCCTTAGTTACTTTTTCACCAAGGTATTCTTCAGCGTAACCTTTCAAGTATTGAAGAATCATAGCTGAGATTTCTTGTGGAGTGTACTCTTTACCGTTAGCAGAAACCTTTTCAGAAGTACCCATCTTAGACTTGATAGAGATAACTGTATCTGGGTTTGTGACTGCTTGACGTTTTGCAGCGTCACCAACAATGATTTCACCATTTTTGAATGACACTACAGATGGAGTTGTACGGTTTCCTTCTGGATTTGCGATGATTTTGCTTTCAGTTCCTTCAAGAACTGCAACTGCTGAGTTTGTTGTACCTAAGTCAATACCGATAATTTTAGACATGTGTTTTTCTCCTTATTATTTTAATTCTAATTTTGATTTTTCTTGATATTCCCCTTAAGTGGTGGGGACGTGAGCAACTCCCTACGGGATTTCATCACTTATTTTTGAGCCTATTGTCTCAAAAATCCCCTGCTTCAGTAGCATAAGCTACTGAAACTTTCACCACGGCGGGAAATATCTTCCTTGCAAGCCTCCGGCTTGCCTCTTATCTTTCTTCATAGTTTATTGTCGTTTCGGACAAGTTTTTTAAGTTCTCTAGCCTAGTTATAAACCACCACCATTGCTGGTCTTAGGATGCGATCATGGAGTTTATAGCCTTTTTGGAAGACTTGTGCGATGGTATCAGCTGGGTGCTCGTCATCTGCTGGAACGGTTTGGATGGCCATGTGATAGTTATGGTCAAATGCTCCGTCCGCCGCGATTTCTTCAATTCCTTCTTCTTTAAGGGCATGAATCAAGCTTTCTTGTACCATTTCCAGACCTTTTTTAACATCATCTGTCAAGCCTTCAACGGCAAGCGCACGCTCAAGGTTGTCCAAGGAAGGTAAAATAGCTTTCCCTAAATCTTGGCTTCGATAACGTTGCAAGAGTTGGCGTTCTTCGTTGGCACGACGTTGGATGTTTTGCATTTCCGCATGAGCGCGAAGGTATTTATTTTCAAAATCTTCTGCCCGCTCATTGGCTAATTCTAATTCTGATTTTTCAGGAGCAGTTTCAACAGCCTCTTCAGCAGTTTCTACTACTTCCTCTTCTTTTACTTCTTCGTTTTTTATTTCCTCAGACATTTTTCGCCTCCTTTTTAGGAATTTATGTAATTTCATGTTCAACTCACCTCATAATGATTACTACTCAAATATCGGTAGAAATCGATGAGTTTCATAGTTAGGACCCGATTGACAACATTGAGTTGACTAACCACCTTTTGGTAATCCAGATTAACTGGACCAACCACTGCCAACATCCCAAAGCCCCGATAGGGAATCAGGAATTTGCTGGAAATCAAGGTTAGATTAGCCAGACAGTCCTCTTGGCTAGCTGCGACTCGGACATTTTGCATTTGATCCTCAGCTAAGCTGTCACGGATTTCAAAGGCTACCTTCTGTCGATCATCAAAGAACTGATAGGCCTCAAGATCCGCAAAACGTAACAACTGGACCTTACCAGCTACAGTTACTTTTTCCGAAAACATCTGAGCAAAAATATGCTCAAAGAGATCGAGAACATTGTCTGTCGTCGTAAAGTAACGCTGGATAATCTGCGGGATCTCCGTCCGAATCTTATAGTGAATATCTAATACCGTCTGTCCCAGAAAGCGCTCCTGAATCATATCCCTCAAGCGCAGTAGGTCTTCCTGGAGAAAATTCCTAGGAATCATGAACTGACTGGTCAGGGTATTGGACTCATCCAAAGTAAAGACAGCTAAAGCTGCATGCTGACTGAGAACCACGATATCAAAAGCTGTCAGTCGCTGCCGACTAGGCTCGACATCAAGGGCTACAACCGTGCAATCACTCAACTCTGCCAAGACATCTGCCGCCCGCTGTAGGATATCCTCCAGCTTGAAAAACTCTTGATCGAAGGCCTTGACGACCTCGTAGAGCTCATTTTCCGCCAGCTGGTCAAAGGACAAGGAATTCCGGACGAAATACTGGAAACCAGCGACACTGGGCTTGCGACCACTCGATGTATGGGCCTTTTCCAGCAGTCCTTCCTTTTCCAAGGCCGCCATGTCATTACGGATGGTGGCACTCGAAGACTGGATAGACTCTTGTAAAGCTTTAGAACCGACAGGCTCCTGCGTCTTGGTAAAGATATCAATAATTAGATTTAAAATCTCATTTTGGCGTTCTGTTACCAAGGACTTCACCTCTCTTTAGAAAATTCCAGCCACTGGCGAGATTTTATTTTTTATATTTAGCACTCTAACACCTCGAGTGCTAAACCATGATTCTATTATACACTCTTGAAAATGAAAGTCAAGACAAAAACTCAAAAAATTAGCACTCTTTTTGCAAGAGTGCTAAAAATCAGTCTCAAGTCCTAGAAAACTTTATTGGACGGAATTCCCTTTACAATTCTTTTGGTGAGCTTTAAGCTTTTTCATAGCCCAATCATAGTGGCTGGATGTGGCGCTGACAAAATAGGAGCCCAAGGTCGTTCCACCCGTCCATTTATAAACTCCTTTAGAAAATAATTCTTCATTGGTCAAGGTTGCGGCTAGGTCTAGGACAGCTCTATATGAACTAGCCAGCAAAGAACTTGCCTCCTCAAGAGAGGTTTGCTGGTGCTTTTCCCAAAATGCGATATTCATCTCACCATAAGTTCTCCAATTGTAGGGAGCAGGCAGGAAGGACTTCTCTTCTCCCCTTTGATTGGCCTGCACCCAGTTGAGCAGCAGCTGGTGCCACTCATAAAGATGTATTAAGACATCCCTCAGATTCCGATCGCGCTTCCAGTGAGCTTCTTTCTTTTTCTCATCCTTTGAAAAATCAAAGGGCCTTGCCAACTCTTCTGCTGTCATGTTCGAAATGAGCAGATTGAGTTTTTCGAAATTTTCTGTAGCTGCAGCCAGTAAATCGTTTTTTGTTGCAGGTCTTGGCATGTTACATTCCTCCTATCTGACGGAATACCTTAAGATGGTTTTCAACTTTTCTTCAGCTGTCCTATTTTTGTTGCTCAAGTAAATCTCTCTGTGGACTTGGTCGCATCTCTCCAGTCCCAAGCTGCTTGCCAGCTCGTCCATTTTCTTAAAAGAGGCCGGCTCACTGTCATAACTTCCTATGTGTAAGACCTGAATGGCTCGCTCCTCTGGCAGGCTTTGCCAACGGATGTCATCGTAGAGGGGATTGGGCTTTTTCTTGCGAACATTCTCAAGCGCCGCCGCAAACATATCCTGAGTGATGACATTGGGCTGCTGAATCATGAGCTGATAGCGCAGCTGACTTTTATCGAAGCCTTCCCCAGCAGCTTTTTCCCAGATACCTTCTAAAGGATAAACTGTGAAATCCGTCACCTTGTCCTCCGCCTCATCTTTCATCATGGATTTAAAGAGCATTTTTATGGAATAGGCCAGTGAATAAAGGGCAGATACCCGCTCAGAGAAATCTGCTTCATTGGGGTCGCCCTCTCCTTCGATCACAATGAACTGTTGACTTGGCACCTCTACCAGCTCTGGCTTTTGCTTGGCTCCATAAAGGCCTTTCTCACTCTTTCTCCATTCATATTTCATCTTACTGCCTCCTTTTCTCTTCTTACCATTAGTATACAAGAAGATACCTGACACCCTATGTCAAGTTTTATATTTTTCTGCCAGCTGATGAATCATTTCTTTCATTTTCACTCGGATTTCGGGCGGATCTAAGACCTCCACAGCGTCTCCAAAGGACAGGATGTAACTATATAGACGCTGGTCATTGGGAATTTCAATTTCTGTATATAAATTTCCTTCGGCATCTGTCCGAATGTCTCCGCCTAATTCGTCATAAACCCTGAAGGCCGCTTTGCGATCAAACTTGACTACCAGCTTAATGGTATTTTCGTAGGTCAGCTCTTTTTCCAAGACGACATCTTCAAAGCTGTCCTCAAACCTTTTCTCCAGCTGCTCTAGATTTTTCATCCGAGATAGCTTAAAATACCTGAATTCCTGTCGCAAGAGGCAGAAAGCATAGAGATACCAATTCTGACTTTTAAAGAACAAACGTACAGGCTTGACACAGCGATTTGTCTCCTGTCCATCGCTAGCCAAGTAAGAAAAAGAAACAAGGTGCTTGCCTAGAATCGCAGTTTTTAATTGATGAAAGGTTTCTTCATATGCTTTATCATTTTGCCAGTGATTAAAATCGATTTCGATCCAGTTGGAATTTTTGACTTGAAATAGCGCCGAAAGCTTTGTAAGTAGGTCACTCTGGTAAAGCTGACTGGTGCTCTCCAGACCTTGCAGGGCCGCCATGATCTGCTCTTTCTCCTCCGCTGTCAGCAGGGACTTTCGCAAGACATAATCCTTTGCGATTTCTATGCCACCACCCTTTCCTTGTGTGGTATAAATCGGAATCCCAGCGCTACTTAGAGAGTCTACATCTCGATAAATGGTCCGAACCGAAACTTCGAATTTCTCGGCTAGGTCCGTTGCAGTCACTTTCCCTCTCTCCAAAATGTAGTACAATATCCGAAATAGTCTATTATTCTGCATGCTTGCTCCTTCCCCTCTTCCTATTATACAATACTTGCCATAGCATGTCATATTTAGGCAGATTAGACCTCGGATAAGCTAAAAGGAAAAAGGATAAATGCTGAGCATTCATCCTTTTAGTGATTAGAAATCTTATTTTCAATAGATGTTGTTTGTTTTTGTTTCCATGATCACTGCTAAACTTTGCCATTATTTCCTGTAACTGGAGCCAAGGTTGGCAGCGCCACTCCTTCTTTTAGCAGGGCTTCATGGTAGAGCCTGTAAAAAATATGATAGATACTGGTCTGCATGCCGCCCTCTACTGTCAAGCTGACCCGAAAATTAAACTGGCCGTTAGCGGCCATCTGCGGACCTAGAATATCAGGCTCCTTCATAATCTCTGGATGTTGTGGCACAGCTTCCTGATTGACAGCGGCGATAATCCGATAAATCTCATCCAAATCCGTCTCAGCATAGATAGGAATATCAATCAGAACTCGCATATCGCCACGAGAAAGATTGCTGACGACGGTGATATTTCGGTTGGGCACAAAGTGAAGAGTTCCGTCCGCATCACGTACCTGCGTAGTCCGAATCCCAACACTGACAACGGTTCCTGCAATCTTGATAGCACCATTGGTCAAGCGAACATTGTCCCCTACATCCAACTGATGCTCTAAGAGAATAAAGAAACCATTGACCAGATCGGACAGAAAGCCCTGTGCCCCCATCCCAATGGCTACACCAGCAATCCCTGCCCCAGCCAAAAGACTTGAGACCGGCATGCCCAAAATGGATAAAATCCAGTAGAACAAAAGAAAATAAAGGGCATAATTGAGCAAATTCTCAATCAGACGTGTAATGGTCTTTTGTCGTGCCTCATCCTGCCGAGATAATTTCAAAGATGGCGCAATCAGTCTAGTCACAAAGAGATGGAGAATTTTCTTAGCCACCCAAAATAGTAAACACAAAAAGACCAAGGAGACGAATTTCGAAAACACATCATCCAGAATAGCTGACCAGTCAAATTGCTGGAAATAGCGCGTAAAAACATTCCCATTAGCTGTCATTCTTTCCTCCTATGAGATACAAAAATCTTATTCATTATACCACAAAGGGCAACAGATAGGCATTAAAGCATCCCTATTCCGCATAGTGAATACTAAAAAACATTGATTTTATACGACCTCTAGCGTGTAATGGAAAGCAGTTTATTTTAGAAAGGAATCTACTATGTTTCATCGAATTCTTTCTGCTTGGAATCGTGCCAATCTTATCAAACGGATTTCTATCGGGATTATCACAGGCGCCCTGCTGGCTCTCATATTCCCACAAGCCAGCGCCATTAGCCTACTGGGACAAATCTTTGTCGGCGGTCTAAAAGCTATCGCACCATTGCTCGTTTTCACCCTCGTTGCCAATGCCCTCTCTCAGCACCAAAAAGGGCAGAAAAGCAATATGAAAACCGTCACTATCCTCTATCTAATAGGAACTTTTGCGGCTGCCCTTGTCGCCGTCCTCGCCAACTATATCTATCCTGTGACCATTGAGCTAACCGCAGCCAGCTCGGAAGTTAGTCCACCGAAAGGCATCGGCCAAGTTTTGAGCAATCTCCTTCTCAACCTTGTCGATAATCCAATCAACGCCCTGAACAAGGCCAATTATATCGGCATTCTGTCTTGGGCAGTTGTTTTTGGGGTGGCCATGCGAGAGGCCAGTCAGCAAAGTAAAGAACTCTTTAAAACACTGGCAGATATTACTTCAAAGATTGTCGAATGGATTATCAATCTGGCTCCCTTTGGTATTTTAGGACTAGTTTACACGACCATTTCTGGCAAAGGATTTGAGGCGCTCAAGAGCTACGGCATGCTCCTGCTCCTACTATTAGCTTCCATGGCTCTTGTCGCTCTGGCCGTCAATCCCTTGATCGTCTCCATCGTTCTTCGAAAAAATCCTTATCCACTGGTTTGGCGCTGCTTAAAAGTCAGTGGCGTCACTGCCTTTTTCACCCGTAGTTCTGCTGCCAATATCCCTGTTAATATGAAACTTTGTCGAGATTTGGGCCTCAATCCTGAAACCTACTCGGTCTCTATCCCACTCGGTTCAACCATCAACATGGCAGGAGCAGCGGTGACAATCAATACGCTTACCCTCGCAGCGGCCAATACACTAGGCATTCAGGTGGACTTCGGAACAGCCTTTGTGCTCAGTATCGTTGCGGCCATCTCCGCCTGCGGGGCTTCTGGAGTGGCTGGAGGCTCGCTTCTCCTGATTCCTGTGGCTTGTAGCCTCTTTGGCATCCCAAACGATCTGGCCATGCAAGTCGTCAGTGTTGGTTTTGTCATCGGTGTCATCCAAGACTCTTGCAAAACTGCCCTCAACTCATCCACAGACGTGCTTTTTACAGCTACTGCTGAAATGAGCACCTGGCCCAAGGAAAAACGTTATTAAACAAAGCGCTGAGGCTAGGACAAAAGTCCTAGCCTCTCAATTGTCTTTGGATTGTCGAGCAAGACGCAGTGGTTGAGTGGGCTATACTAGGCTGATTTTATCAACTTTTACAGCCCTGCTCAACTGTGCAGAGGTGGGACGACGAAATCGAATTCTAATGAATTACCGATTTCTGTCCCACTCTCAGTTTTTTTTTGGCCTGAGAAACAATTTCCTCGCCTTTTCCTTAAAGAAGATTTAACTTTTTCTTAAAGATAACTGATATCAGCTAGCTTTAAGCCGCAATCTGTATACTTTCTACAAATCATCTAAGAAAGAGGTATGGATATGGACTATCTAGTGATTCCAGCTTACGAGCCCGATTATAATTTGATTAAACTGATTCAAAAAATTCAGAGCAAGAGCGATTTTCATATCATTGTCATCGATGACGGTAGCTCAGCCAAGCGCCAGACAGTCTTTGACAAGGCTGAACAATATGCGACTGTTCTCCATCACGAGAACAATCAAGGCAAGGGGCAAGCGCTGAAAACTGCCTTCACCTACATCCAGTCTCTGGGTCAATACGGAACCGTCATCACAGCAGATGCGGATGGCCAGCACAAGGTCTGGGATATTTTCCGCGTGGCAAGCAAGGCTGCTGAACATCCCAATCGGCTGATTCTGGGAGCACGCGCCTTTACTGGCAAGGTGCCTCTGCGCAGCCGATTCGGTAACAGTCTGACTCGGACTCTCTTCAAGCTCCAGACTGGGGTGGGGGTCTCCGATACGCAGACAGGCTTACGAGCCTTTACGACCAACATGATTCCCTTTATGCTGAAGGTAGAAGGTCAGCGCTATGAGTATGAAATGAACATGCTCTTAGAAGCCAGCAAGGAATACCCCATTTTGGAAGTGCCCATTGAGACGGTCTATATCAATGACAATCAAGGATCGCACTTCCGACCTGTTAGAGACGGACTCATGATTTATAAAAATATCTTTAAATTCGCCCTGACTTCTCTCAGCAGCTTCATCGTGGACTACACGGTCTACGCACTGGCTCTCTTATTTTTAGCTGCTGCTCCGACCAGCCTGAGAATTCTCCTAGCCAATGGGATTGCCCGCGTGACCAGCTCAATCTTTAACTATTCGACCAATAAAAAGCTGGTCTTTAAGAACGACGACAGTATACTCAAGACAGGAACTGGCTATTTCAGCCTAGCTCTGGGACTCTTCATCTTAGACACACTGCTGATTCGCCTCTTCTATGCTGTCTTCGGTCTCAATCTTCTGATTGTCAAAATCATCGTCGGACTGCTGCTCTTCACCGTCTCTTGGATGGTACAAAAGAGATTTATTTTTAAGGAAAGGACACACACTGCATCATGAAATTTTTAAAGAAAGGCTATGCCTACGCCTCCATTTTTAGCCTACTTCTGACAGCTTCCTTTAGCTACTCCATGCTGAAAACCTTTGTCATTGCAGAGACCATTTCCACAGTCTCAAGCACCGCTTCTTCGTCCAATGCCGAGGCTGCCAGCAAGGCTGCCGAAACAGCCACAGTAACAGATACCAGCTACTCAGACGACAATATCTCGGTCACCCTGACTGAAAAGACCGTCAACAATACCCAAGTCTACGTTGCCGATGTGACCGTCAGCTCCGCTGAATACTTGAAAACAGCCCTCGCCAATAACACCTACGGAACCAATGTCACGGCCAAGACTTCAGAAACAGCGGCTAATAACAAGGCTATTCTAGCGGTTAACGGAGACTACTACGGGGCCAATTCTACCGGATACGTCATCCGCAACGGCGTCGTCTACCGTGATACCGTCCGAGAGGACGCCAGCAATGGGGACTTGGCCATTTACAAAGACGGCTCCTTTAAAATCATTTATGAAAATGAAATCTCTGCCGAACAACTGGTCAAAGACGGTGTGGTCAATCTCTTGGCCTTCGGCCCAGCCCTTGTAGAAAATGGTGAGATTGTCGTGAATACCAAGTCCGAAGTCGGCCAGTCCATGGCTTCCAATCCCCGGACAGCTATCGGTATCATTGATGAAAACCACTATATCATCATCGTTTCAGACGGACGCACTTCAGAAAGTCAGGGGCTTTCCCTCTATGAAATGGCTGAAGTCATGAAATCTTATGGCGTCAAGACTGCCTACAACCTTGACGGCGGCGGCTCGTCCACTATGTACTTCAACGGTCAGGTCATCAACAAGCCTACCACCAACGGAAATATTTCAGAAAGGGCGGTGAGCGACATTGTCTACATCGGTTACTAATCCCAGCAAAAAACGTTTCAAAAAAACGGCTATCTCCTACATCCTGCTAACGATTTTCTTCTTTGCATTCAGCAGAATCTATGAATCCTTCAGTTTCGGGGAAACATCTGTCCACATGCACTATCTCTTTGCCCTTCCTCTAGCGGGCGGTATCCTCCTCCTGCTCTTCATGAAAATGATTCCCAACCTCTCTCGGCTCAGCCTCAACCTCTGGAACTCAGCTGTAGCCATCATAACAGCCGGCATGCTCTTCCGTGGTATCGTCAATCTCTCTGGACGCTCCACGACACTGGATATACCCTACTGGTATATAGGAGCAGCCTTTGCGGCTCTAGCTCTATTCTCCATGGTCTTTACGCGCAGTGTGTGGGGAAATAAAGAAACCAGCTCAATGTCTTAATCTCATAAAAAAACAGAAAGGTCGTGGTGTTGAAGCCACGACCTTTTCTTGAACACAAATCTGCTTTTTCTATGATCAACGATAGAACTTCTAAGAAAATCTTTGCCATCAAGTGAGAATGAGATCGACTTATAAAATTAGACGATTCTACCCTGATCAACAACCAACTTGCCTGCTTTATAAACCTGATGGGTCAGGTTAGTCGCAAAGAAATAAAGTGGATAGTCGATATTCTTAGCATCTAGGATGGTAATATCAGCCTGCTTGCCAGTGTCAAAGCTGCCAATCTTATCTTGTCGGTTAACTGAGTAGGCCGCATTGATGGTTACAGCGTTCAGAACTTCTACTGGCGTCAGACGCATCATAAAGCAGCCCAGCTGCATGACAAACTGCAGGTTAGCTGTTGGACAAGAGCCTGGATTGCTGTCGGTAGTCAGAGTGATGGCCATACCAGCTTCCAGCATCTTGCGAGCTGGTGCATAGGTATCTTCCATCAGACTGAAGGTAGTTGCTGGCAGGAGATTACCGATAACCTTGGCTTCCGCCATCTTGCGAATGCCCTCATCTGTCGCTACCATCAAGTGCTCTGCACTGGTTGCTCCCAACTCAGCTGCCACATCTACTCCACCGATAGACTCGATTTCATCAGCATGGATACGAAGCTTGAAGCCCATTTCCTTAGCCTTAGAAAGCAAGTAGCGTGACTCGTCAGCTGTAAAGACGCCTTTTTCACAGAAAATATCACAGAACTCAGCTAGATTTTCTGCTTTTACCCGAGGAAGCATTTCCTCGACGATAAGCTCTAGATATTCCTGAGAACGTCCTTTGTATTCTGGTGGAACGGCGTGGGCAGCCATAAAGGTAGAAACGAGGTCAATTTCGTGGTCACGGTCCAGAGCCTCAACAACATCCAGCTGGCGCTTCTCTGTTTCCCAATCCAGACCATAGCCACTCTTGGCCTCAACAGTCGTCACCCCATGTAGCAGCATATAGTCCAGCAATCTCTTAGACTTATCATAGAGAGTGTCAAAAGAAGCTTCTCGCGTTGCGCGAACCGTACTGAGAATACCGCCGCCTTGAGCAAGAATTTCCAGATAAGGGACTCCAGCTAACTTCTTAGCAAATTCATGCTCCCGGCTGCCACCGTAGACCAAGTGAGTATGACAGTCGATCAAGCCAGGCGTAGCAATCTTGCCCTCATAAGACTGAATCTTAGTATCTGGTCCAATCAGACTGGCATCCGGCTCTCCGCTGCCAACTGCTAGGATTTTGCCGTCTTTGACTGCAATGTAGCCGTCCTCAAAGACTTGAGCTTCCTTCATCTCCTCGCCAAAAAGGGGATGCCCGAGGTCCTTGGGACAGAAGACTTGATTAAAGTGAGTTAATAGTAAATCAGCAGTCATGCTTGTTCCTCCATTTCATTTTCCAACTTATTCGCTTTCCATCATAATACACTATCGTCAAATTATAGTCAAAAACCAATATATATTGGATATATTGATATTTTTATCTTTAGAAATATTTTCTTGACTTTGTACTGACGGCGCTGTTATAAAATAAGGTCAAATCTTAAGTTATTTTACAAGGAGGAAATAAACATGTCATTCTACAGCGAACAAGATATTGCAGCAGCAATGACCGTCAAATTAGACGATGTATTACCTGAAAAAACGGTTTTCCAAGAAGGCATCCGTCGCGCACCTGACCGAGGCTTCCGTTTGACTCAAGCTCAAACCGAAATTGCTCTTAAAAATGCCCTTCGCTATATTCCGAAGAGATTCCATGAGGAAGTGATTCCAGAATTTCTGGAAGAACTGAAAACTCGCGGACGGATTTATGGCTACCGCTGGCGTCCAAAAGAACGCATCTACGGCAAACCAATTGACGAGTATAAAGGGAACTGTACCGCAGCTAAGGCTATGCAGGTTATGATTGACAACAACCTGAGCTTTGAAATCGCCCTTTATCCTTATGAATTGGTTACCTATGGAGAAACTGGATCTGTCTGCGCTAACTGGATGCAGTACAACCTCATCAAGAAATACTTGGAAGTCATGACCGACCATCAAACCTTGGTCGTGGAATCTGGCCACCCGCTCGGACTTTTCAAATCTAAACCAGAAGCTCCGCGTGTCATCATCACCAATGGTCTCTTGGTTGGTGAATACGACAATATGAAGGACTGGGAAATTGCGGAAGAAATGGGCGTGACCAACTACGGTCAAATGACAGCCGGCGGCTGGATGTATATCGGCCCTCAAGGTATCGTCCATGGTACTTTCAACACCCTCCTCAATGCTGGACGTTTGAAACTGGGTGTAGCCGATGATGGCGACCTGACTGGCAAACTTTTCATCTCTTCTGGTCTGGGCGGTATGAGTGGAGCTCAAGGGAAAGCAGCTGAAATTGCTAAAGCTGTAGCAATTATAGCCGAAGTAGACCAATCTCGGATTGAAACTCGCCACTCCCAAGGCTGGATTAGTCAATTAGCCGAAAGTCCAAAAGAAGCAATTGACTTGGCTCAGAAAGCTCTGGAAGCTGGCGAATCCACTTCTATCGCCTATCATGGTAACATCGTAGACCTCTTAGAATATGTCAACGCGAACAATATCCATGTAGATCTGCTGTCTGACCAAACTTCTTGCCACAATGTCTATGACGGCGGCTACTGTCCAGCTGGTATCAGCTTTGAAGAGCGGACACGCCTCCTAGCTGAAGACAAGGAAACCTTTACTAAGTTGGTTGACCAAACCTTGGAACGTCACTTCAAGGCAATCAAGACCTTGACTAACAACGGCACCTACTTCTTTGACTACGGTAACGCCTTTATGAAGGCCGTCTATGACTCTGGCATCAAGGAAATTTCTAAGAATGGCTTTGATGACAAAGACGGCTTTATCTGGCCATCTTATGTAGAAGATATCATGGGGCCAATGCTCTTTGACTATGGTTATGGTCCTTTCCGTTGGGTATGTCTGAGCGGTAAGCACGAAGACCTAGTCGCTACTGACCATGCAGCTATGGAAGTGATCGACCCTAACCGCCGCTACCAAGACCGCGACAACTACAACTGGATCCGAGATGCAGAAAAGAACCAGCTGGTTGTTGGAACTCAGGCTCGGATTCTCTACCAAGACTGTATGGGTCGTGTCAATATCGCCCTCAAGTTCAATGAATTAGTACGCGAAGGCAAGATTGGTCCTGTCATGATCGGCCGTGACCACCACGACGTATCTGGTACCGATTCTCCATTCCGTGAAACTTCTAATATTAAGGATGGTTCTAATGTTACCTGCGACATGGCTGTGCAATGTTATGCTGGTAACGCAGCTCGGGGTATGAGTCTGGTAGCTCTCCACAACGGTGGCGGAACTGGTATCGGTAAAGCAATCAACGGTGGCTTTGGCTTGGTACTGGACGGTAGCGAACGCATTGATGAAATCATCAAATCTGCTATCGCTTGGGATACAATCGGCGGAGTTGCACGTCGTAACTGGGCACGTAATGAGCATGCTATTGAGACAGCTATCGAGTACAACCGCCTCCACCAAGGAACAGACCACATTACCATTCCGTACTTAACTGACGAAGATTTGGTCAAAGAATCTGTTAAGAAATTGTTCGAATAGGAAAAACTTGTCCCCCAACTTCCGACCTGAGCTGGGTATCAACCTGGCTCAAGAGGAGGTTCTACTTTATTAAGTTCATATTATAAATTAAAATTATTGATATCACGAGGTAATATCTTATGGCAAAAATTGTTGAATGTATTCCTAACTTTTCTGAAGGCCGCAACCAAGCGGTCATCGACGGTCTAGTGGAAACAGCTAAGAGCGTGCCAGGAGTGACACTTTTGGACCACTCTTCTGATGCCAGCCACAACCGCAGTGTCTTTACCTTGGTCGGCGACGATCAAAACATTCAGGAAGTTGCCTTCCGTTTGGTTAAATACGCTTCTGAAAATATTGACTTGACCAAGCACCAGGGTGAACACCCTCGTATGGGCGCAACTGATGTCCTGCCTTTTGTACCGATCAAGGACATTACAAGTGAGGAATGCGTAGAAATTGCGAAGGCCGTATCTGAGCGAATCAATCGCGAACTCGGTATTCCTATCTTCCTCTATGAAGATGCTGCAACTCGTCCAGAGCGCAAGAACTTGGCTAAGGTTCGCAAAGGACAATTTGAAGGCATGCCTGAAAAACTCTTGGAAGCTGACTGGGCACCTGACTACGGTGAAAGAAAGATTCACCCAACTGCTGGTGTCACTGCTGTCGGAGCTAGAATGCCACTTATCGCCTACAACATCAACTTGGATACAGACAATCTGGAAATTGCCAACAATATTGCCAAAATCATCCGTGGATCAAGCGGTGGCTACAAGTACTGTAAAGCTATCGGCGTTATGCTGGAAGACCGCAACATTGCTCAGGTTTCCATCAACATGGTCAATCTGGAAAAATTCCCACTCTATCGTGTCTTTGAAACTGTTCGCTTTGAAGCCAAACGCTATGGAGTTGGAATCCTCGGCTCAGAAGTCATTGGTTTGGCGCCAGCTAAGGCTCTGATTGACGCAGCAGAATACTATCTGCAAATCGAAGACTTTGACTACGGCAAGCAAGTTCTGGAAAACCATTTGCTGGGCTAGGAGGACAGAAACCTATGAAATTAGTAGATTTAAGCTTGACAGAATTTGCCAAAGTCCTAGGCTCAGATGCTCCTGCACCAGGAGGCGGCTCTGCCGCTGCTCTTTCAGCAGCCAACGGTATTTCCCTTACTAAAATGGTCTGTGAATTGACCCTTGGCAAGAAAAATACGCAGAATTTGAAGCAGAAATTGCTCAAGTGCACGCAGAAAGTGCCCGCCTGCAAGAAAGCTTGCTCGCAGCTATCGACAAGGACACTGAAGCCTTCAATCTAGTCTCCGCTGTCTTTGATATGCCTAAGGAAACTGAGGAAGACAAGGCTGCTCGTCGAGAAGCGATGCAGAATGCTCTCAAGGAAGCGACCAAATCACCTTATGGCATGATGGAAGACATCTTGGCTGCCCTGCAAACGACTCAAAAGGCTGTCGGTAAGTCCAATACCAATGCTGCTAGCGACCTGGGAGTAGCAGCTCTCAACCTTAAGGCTGGCCTGCAAGGGGCTTGGCTCAATGTCCTCATCAACCTGTCAGGTGTCAAGGATGAAGCATTCGTCGCAGACTACCGCAGCAAGGGTGAAGAACTCCTCCAAAAAGGCTGCTCTCTAGCCGATGAAATTTATCAAGAAATTTTGAAAGTTGTCTAATAGATAAACGGAAGAGAAGTTCGCTCTTTCCCATGAATGGACTTTCTTTTCTCAAGAGGTAACAATATGGTTTTATCAGATATTGAAATTGCCAACTCGGTTCAAATGAAGCCCATCAAAGAAGTGGCAGAAAAGCTAGGAATTGCTGAAGACGCCTTGTCTCTTTATGGAAATTACAAGGCAAAAATCAGTGCCGGCCAACTGGAAGCTTTAAAAGACAAGCCAGACGGCAAACTGATTCTCGTGACCGCTATTTCCCCGACACCAGCTGGAGAAGGTAAGACTACGACTTCTGTCGGATTGGCTGATGCTCTAGCTGCTATCGGTAAAAAAGCTATTATCGCTCTGCGGGAACCTTCGCTCGGACCTGTCTTTGGTATCAAGGGCGGAGCTGCTGGCGGAGGTCATGCCCAGGTTGTACCCATGGAGGACATCAACCTCCACTTCACTGGTGACTTTCATGCCATCGGTGTTGCCAACAACCTGCTGGCAGCCCTCATTGACAACCACATCCACCATGGCAATGCCTTAGGCATAGACTCTCGCCGCATCACTTGGAAGCGGGCAGTTGATATGAATGACCGGCAGTTGCGCCACATTGTGGATGGCTTGCAGGGCAAGGTCAACGGTGTTCCGCGTGAAGACGGTTTTGACATTACAGTTGCTTCTGAGGTTATGGCTATTCTTTGTCTGTCAGAAAATATCACTGACCTCAAGAACCGTTTGGAAAAGATTATCATTGGCTACAGCTTTGAAGGTAAGCCAGTAACTGCTAAGGATCTGAAAGCTGGTGGCGCTATGGCGGCTGTCCTCAAAGACGCTATCCATCCAAACTTGGTTCAAACTCTGGAACACACACCAGCCTTGATTCACGGCGGACCTTTCGCCAATATTGCCCATGGCTGTAACAGTGTCCTAGCTACCAAGCTGGCTCTTAAATATGCCGACTATACAGTCACAGAAGCTGGTTTCGGTGCTGACCTAGGTGCTGAGAAATTCATCGACATTAAGTGTCGTACATCTGGCCTTCGTCCATCGGCTGTAGTTCTGGTTGCTACCATCCGCGCCCTCAAGATGCACGGTGGTGTGGCTAAGAGTGATTTGGCTGAAGAAAATGTCCAAGCCGTTGTAGATGGTCTGCCAAACTTGGAAAAACATCTGGAAAACATTCAAGATGTTTATGGCCTGCCAGCAGTCGTTGCCATCAATAAATTCCCGCTGGATACCGAAGCAGAATTGCAAGCAGTTTATGACGCCTGCCAAAAACGCGGAGTTGACGTAGTAATTTCCGACGTTTGGGCAAATGGCGGAGCCGGCGGTAAAGAATTAGCTGAAAAAGTCGTTGAACTGGCCGAAGGAGACAATCACTTCCAATTTGTATATAATGAAGAGGACTCCATTGAGACCAAGCTCAACAAAATTGTTACTAAGGTCTATGGAGGCAAAGGCGTTCGCCTGACTCCTGCCGCTAAACATGAGCTCAAACAACTGGAAGAACTGGGCTTCTCCAACTATCCTATCTGTATGGCCAAGACTCAGTACTCTTTCTCAGACGATGCTAAGAAACTGGGCGCTCCTAAAGACTTTGTCGTGACGATCAGCCAGCTCAAAGTTTCTGCTGGTGCAGGCTTCATCGTTGCTCTGACTGGTGCAATCATGACCATGCCAGGATTGCCTAAGGTGCCAGCCAGCGAAAAGATTGACGTCGACAAAGATGGCAATATCAGCGGTTTGTTCTAATAAATACTAAAAATGACACATATAACCCTTCTAAAATCAAACGATTTTCAAGTTTCCGATTGGTCGGGGGGAAAGACAAAACAGCTTTATCTTTCCCCGCCAACTGGCCACTATGGCAAGCGTAACTTTGACTATCGCCTCTCAACAGCGACTGTGGAGTTAGCTGAAAGTCAGTTTTCTGACCTCAGCGGCTTTCACCGCATTCTCATGAGCCTGGACCACACACTTCATCTCCACAATGCCAGTCGGCAGGAGGAAACGGTTCTAGCTCCCTTTGCCCCCTATTTTTTCGAAGGGAGTGATTCTATCACAAGTCGTGGGACTTGTACCGACTTTAATTTAATTTACAGCGACCATTATCAGGGACAGATGCTTGCCATCTCGGATGGACAAGAACTTACTCAAGATGAAGCAATTCAATTTATCTATGCCTTGAGTGATTTGATGGTGACAGGAACAGGCCTGCCATCGCTTAACCTAGAGACAGGGCAACTTCTGATAGTGGAAAAAGAGGCTCAGGAAACTGAGCTGCAAATAATGTTTTCGAGTAACCAGCCAACGGGTGCTCCCCTTGCTATATGGGCTGGTTTGACCCATATCCCTACTAAGTAAAGATACAGGGATGTCCTATCATCGTTCTATCTTTACTTGGAAAGGATCCCACATCTCTAAAGGAGAAACATTATTATGAATGCGACTAAACTCACTGCACAAGAACAAGAGCGAGAAAATGCGAAATTCAGCTTTTCTGGCGCTACTCTCTATGGTATCAATGCTGTTATCGGTTCAGGAATTTTCCTCCTACCTCAAAAAATTTATAAAGGACTGGGTCCTGCTTCTCTAGCTGTCATGCTGGGAACTGCCCTTCTCGTTATTCTCTTAGCCGTCTGCTTGGCAGAAACTGCTGGTTATTTTAATAAAAACGGCGGAGCCTTCCAATATTCCAAAGCAGCCTTTGGAGACTTTGTCGGATTTAATGTTGGCTTCCTAGGCTGGGCGGTTACCATCATCGCTTGGTCAGCAATGGCAGCAGGATTTGCGAGACTTTTTGTCATTACTTTTAAATCCTTTGCCCCTTATGAACTTCTGCTCAGTGTAAGCCTGATTATCCTACTTAGTCTGATGAATATCTCAGGTCTTAAGACCTCCAAAATGTTCACCTTGACCGCAACCGTAGCAAAGCTCATCCCAATTGTCGCTTTCAGTCTATGTGCAATTTTCTTCATCAAAGGAGGAATTGACAAAGGAAACTTCACTCCGTTTCTTCAGCTAGAACCTGGCGTGGATATCATGAAAGCCATCTCTAGTACAGCTATCTACATTTTCTACGGTTTCATCGGTTTTGAAACCATGTCTATCGTTGCTGGTGAAATGCGCAACCCAGAAAAGAATGTGCCTCGGGCTATTTTGGGCTCTATCAGTATTGTATCTGTTCTCTATATGCTGATTATCGCAGGAACTATCGCCATGCTAGGTAGCCGAATCCTACAAACAGATGCCTCTGTGCAAGACGCCTTTGTCGAAATGATTGGTCCTGCTGGAGCATGGATTGTCTCCATCGGAGCTCTCATCTCTATCGCTGGACTCAATATCGGTGAATCCATCATGGTACCGCGTTATGGTGCAGCCATCGCAGATGAAGGCTTGCTGCCTAAAAAAATTGCAGAAACCAATGCTAAAAACGCTCCTGTAGTTGCTATCTTAATCTCTGGAGCATTCTCAATCGCTCTGCTCTTCTCTGGAAAATTTGAAGAATTGGCTACCCTCAGCGTGGTCTTCCGTTTCTTCCAATACATTCCAACTGCTTTGGCGGTCTTGAAACTCAGAAAAATGTATCCAGAAAAGAAGGTTGTCTTCCGTGTACCATTCGGCCCTATCATCCCTATCCTAGCTGTTGTTATCAGCTTGGTTATGATTGTAGCTGATAATCCGATGAACGTAGTCTACGGTGTCATTGGTGCTGCCGTTGCCAGCTTAGTCTACTACTTCATGCACGGTCGAAAACAGGTTCCTACTAACCCTGACTAACTCAAAGCATTATATCCCATAATGGAGGATTCTATATGTCAAAATTGATTCACTTAGACGGAAACAGTCTAACACTTGAAGATGTTATCGCAGTGGCTCGCCATGGAGCCACCTGTGAAATCGACCAAGAAGCTAAGAGAGCTGTAGAAGCTTCCCGTAAAATCGTAGATGACATCGTCCGCGAAAAGCGGGTAGTCTACGGTGTTACGACTGGATTTGGCTCTCTCTGCAATGTCAGCATCTCACCAGAAGATACGACTCAACTGCAAGAAAACTTGATTCGCACCCATGCTTCAGGATTTGGCGATCCTCTTCCTGAAGATGCAGTCCGTGCTATCATGTTAATTCGGATTAATTCTCTGGTCAAGGGCTATTCTGGTATCCGTCTCTCTACTGTCGAAAAACTTCTGGAATTGCTCAATAAAGGTGTCGTGCCTTACATTCCGGAAAAAGGCTCTTTGGGAGCTTCTGGAGATTTAGCACCGCTAGCTCACATGGTTTTGCCTATGCTAGGACTGGGGCGCGCTTACTATCAAGGCCAATTGCTCTCTGGACAAGAAGCTTTGGACAAGGCCGGTATCGAGAAAATTGCTCTAGCAGCTAAGGAAGGGCTGGCGCTGATTAACGGTACGACTGTCCTGACAGGTATCGGAGCTCTGGCTACCTATGATGCCATCCAGCTTCTTAAACTGTCAGATGTCGCTGGCGCTCTTTCCATGGAAGTCCATAATGGTATTACCAGTCCTTTCGAAGAAGACCTGCATACCATTCGACCTCAGAGCGGTCAGCTAGCTACAGCCCGCAATATCCGCAACCTTCTAGAAGGCAGTGGCAATACGACCGTAGCCACTCAACAACGGGTCCAAGACCCTTATACTCTACGCTGTATTCCGCAGATTCATGGTGCCAGCAAGGACTCTATCGCTTATGTCAAGACCAAGGTTGAGATTGAAATCAACTCCGTTACAGACAACCCTATCATCACCAAGGAAGGCCATGTCATCTCAGGCGGTAACTTCCACGGTGAACCAATGGCTCAGCCATTCGACTTCCTCGGTATCGCTATTTCTGAAATCGGAAATGTCTCCGAGCGTCGTGTAGAACGTCTGGTCAATAGCCAACTGAGCAAGCTCCCATCCTTCTTGGTTAAACACCCTGGCCTCAACTCTGGCTTTATGATTACCCAGTATGCTTGTGCTTCGCTTGCATCTGAGAACAAGGTTCTGTCTCATCCAGCCAGCGTAGACTCTATCCCATCTTGTGAAAACCAAGAAGACTTTGTCAGCATGGGAACTACAGCAGCACGCAAGGCAGCTGAAATTCTCAAGAATTCTCGCCGCATCGTGGCAACAGAAATCATGGCAGCCTGCCAAGCTCTGGATCTGAAACCAGAAAACCATGAACTTGGTAAAGGAACCAAGCCGGCCTACGACCTCTTCCGTCAGCATGTCCGCTTTATCGAGTTTGATAAGGACATCGAGATCTATGAAGAACTCAACAAGGCTTCTGAGCTGATTGAAAGCGATGAATTCCTAGCAGCCGTTGAAAAGGCTGTGGACTTGAGCATTCAGTTCTAAAGCTGATGACTCTGTAAAAAGTTAACCTAAGAAGCCCGCTCTCATGCAGCTGGGCTTCTTTTCCCGCCAAAAGCCATTGACAGGCTTAGCGGAAACTCTTATAATAAAGTCGCAAGTATCGTTATGGAAAAGGACAAAATCATGTTAGAAGATTACTATCAGCTAGACAACCGTTACTATCAGCGAGGTCCAGAGGACAATCTATATACTGCTAAGTGGGGCATGGTCATTGAGTTTCTGGACTTAAATGATCCTAGCTTAACTCCTTTTGAAGGGGTGAACTTTGCCCTGATTGGCTTCAAGAGCGACAAGGGTGTCTATATCAATAACGGCCGAGTGGGGGCTGTCGAAGGACCACAAGCTATCCGAACTCAGCTGGCCAAACTTCCTTGGCATCTAGGTAGAAACGTTCGCGTCTTTGACGTTGGCGATATCGACGGGCCTAACCGCTCTTTGGAACAACTGCAGCAAAGCTTGGCACGAGCAGTCAAACGCCTGCGAGAGCTTAATCTCCGACCCATCGTTCTAGGCGGCGGCCACGAAACAGCCTACGGCAACTATCTGGGGCTCAAGTCGTCACTAAATCCTGACCAAAACTTAGCTGTGATCAATATGGATGCCCATTTTGACCTACGCCCCTACGATCAGACGGGTCCCAACTCCGGTACCGGTTTTCGTCAAATGTTCGATGACACCTTAGCTCAGAAACAGATCTTTAACTACCTCATCCTAGGGATTCAGGAGCACAATAACAACCTCTTTCTCTTTGACTTTGTAGCCAAGTCTAAGGCTATCCAGTTCCTGACTGGAATGGATATTTACCAAATGGGACATAAGGAAGTCTGCAAGGTAGTTGATGCTTTTCTAGCCGATAAGGAGCAGGTCTATTTAACCATTGATATTGACTGCTTTGCAGCTGGCGCCGCTCCTGGTGTCAGTGCCATCCAGTCGCTCGGTGTGGATCCCAATCTGGCTGTGCTGGTCTTCCAGCACATAGCTGCTTCAGGCAAGCTAATTGGCTTTGACATCGTCGAAGTCTCTCCCCCTCACGATATAGACAACCATACGGCTAATCTAGCGGCCAGTTTTGTCTTTTACCTGACCCAAGTCTGGGCGCAAGCCCATGACTGATAGGCATTTAAAAACTTCATTGCAAACATCAAAAGAGGATGAACATTGCTTTCATCCTCTTTTATTTGTGTTCAATTCTTAAGACAAGGTACGGCGTAAGTTTTCTAATTCCTTTAGTTGATGACGATCCCGGTAGGGATTGAGCTGACTTTTGGCTGTTTCATAATAAGTTTCAAAGTCCTGAGCTAATAAATTTTCAAAACCAGCTTCTTGCAAACTGCCAGCCAGCTGGCGATACTTGATCACAGCCATCAGATAGTAGATCAAGCCCTTGTCCCGCGGATTGCCATAGCGACTAATGAGACTATCCTTTTTCCGCAGCAGATCAAGCACCGGCTGGTAATCCCCCTTCTCGCAGCCAATCAAGGCCAAATAAACTTCCAGCTGGGTCTCCTTCCAAGGAAAGCTGAGCGACTTTAGGGCTACTTTCGCTTTCAGCAAGATCCGCTCCGCCTGTTCATAATCTTTTAGCTGATAATAAGTCAGACCCAATCCTATGTAGAAAGCAAAAATCGAAGGCTCCGCTGTTTTATTTTCCGTCAGCTCAATCGCCTCTTTCTGATGAGCCAGCGCTGTCTTGAAATTCCCACGAATCTGCTCAATCTCTGCCAGATAATCTAGAGCCGCCGCAATCTGAATCGAATACTTTGAACGCAACGAAGCCGTCAAACTAAAGCAATCGATAGACTGGTAGAGATGACGGAGCGACTGCTCCTCATCTCCAATCATGAGATGATAAAGCCCCTTAAGTCGAAGATTCATTGCAATAGCTTCGTGATTATTGGCCTGAACTGAAGCATCCAGAGCCAACTCCGTATAGTAGCGCATCTCAGGAATATTCTCCGTCTGGATGCAATAGTAGATCATCTGCCGATAGCCTTCTAGGAGAAAATCCATCTGCTGCAGCTCTTTAGCAGAAGCAATCACCTGCTGGATATTGTCCATTCCCTGCTGGTAATTCCCCGTCCGGATAGCATAACGCCCTTCCAGATAGAGAAAGCGGAGAACCAATAGCTGAAAATCTTTGTGATTCTGGTGTTTTCTTTCTAAGCCTTCTATTTCCCTACGGATACGGTCAAACTGGTCTAAAACCGCTGATTGATCAGTATCATCTGTCTTTTCGATAAAGCCAAACTCCCGTGAATAAATCGGAAAGAGCTCATGATGAAACTGCAAGGTGGCCTCGAGATAATGCAACTCATACTCCAAAGACTTAATCGGTTGTTTAGACATCTTATAATGATAGGCAATGTCATTGAGCAGCTGGGCATGATAAAGAGAGGCTCCCAGCTGGTCTTCCATGCCTTGGGCAATCTGGTGATGTAGCATTCGCTTCTTGGCAAGCGGCAAGCGCTCATAAGCATAAATCCTCAAAAGCTCCTGGCTGAACCGTAAAACCAATTCCTCCTGCTCCTCTTCTATTGAAAGCTGTTTTTGCCCAAATCCTTCAGCAATTTCGACCGCTTCTTCCACAGATAGGCCTAGCAACTTAGCTAAGAGCGCTACCGAAGCAGGGGAACTAAAGCAAGCCAGATAGTCAACCAATTCCTCCTCCTGGCTGCTCAAATAGCCTAATTTCAGAGATAGTTTTGCTTTAATAGCTGAGGTCAATGGCTGGAATTTCTCACCCCGAAGAAGCTGTTCCGCATACTCCGACAGAAAGAAAGGAATGCCCTGACTGACCCGATAAATAGCCTCAAGCCGTTCTTCAGATATGGTTAACTGTCCAGTCTGGGCCTGTAAATAAGCCACACTTGCCTTAAAATCCAGCGGCTGCAGTTCAATGCAGTCTAGCTGGCTACGAAGCAATAAGCGATTGAAAAAACGTCCAAGATAAGGTGGCGTACTCAGATGCTTGGTCAGCACAAAGGCTACTGGATAATCCCTCAAATGGTTCATAACCTGCTCTAAAACAGCCACACTAGCCTCATCCATCCAGTGACAGTCCTCAACCAAGATCACCAGAGCCTTTTTCTTAGAAATCTTTTGCAAAATATCCAGTACAAACCAAGCCAGACGATCCGTATTCAGCTCAAAATCCGAAGCTTCACCTGCCATAATCGGAAAATAACTATCCAAAATAACCTGCCACTGGCTGGTCGAAAGGATCTGATGCTGAATGACTAAGTCTCCCAAGCCATCTAGCAGACTGCGCCAAGGCTGCAATCCAACCGTCATTTCTTCCTTGAAGCACTCTGCCATAACAATCTGGAAATACTTGGTCTGATTAGCCAGTACTTGTCGAGTCACTGTCCGTTTACCGATGCCAGTACCACCGACTAAGAGCAGCGCACGAGGTTCTTGCCTCTCTATAATCTTAGAAAAATAAGATTCCAAACGCTTGATTTCATCCACTCGGCCAAAGAAGTGGTCTGTATTACGTAAAAATTGCTTGATCTTACGCTCACTGCGATCCTTGGCCATCACTTCATGATACAGCTGTTGGATTGCTTCATTCGGACTAATCCCCAATTCCTTGTCCAAGAGATTGACCAAGTTATAATAAGTCTCAATCACCTTACCAGGTCGATCATTCTCCTGATAAAGCTTCATCAGCAGATGATAATTCTTCTCATCAAACTCATCAATACTGATCATACGACGCAGATTTCGCTCTGATTCCTCCAAATTCGACGGATCTTTTTCCAACTTTTGGTAGCAAGCCTGGATATAGAGCTGCTCATATCGCGTCCGCATCTTGGACACCCAATAGTCAAAGGCTTCACTGTCCTTGAGATAGAAGCCCTGCAGAAAATCACCCTGATAGAGCGACAGATGCTCTGCTGGATGGTCCGTGAAAATTTCTACATCACTTTCAATCGCACACTCGGGATTAAGCGACAGCACAGTCCGGTTGGGACCAATAATCCATTCTCCGCCCAATAGCTTGTTAGCCTGATAAATGGTATTCCGCAGATTCTTTTTGGCGGTCTGATTATCCTTGTTTTCCCAGAGGATTCCTGCAATCTCCTCCCGATTGACTGTTCCATTGATATGGAGATAATAGAGCAGAGCATTGATTTTGGCAAAAGGAAAATAGAGCTTCTCCTGATTAAGAAAAATACTCGGACTTCCCAGTAATTTCAACCTCAACAGATTTTTCGTCATGTAAACGCCTCCAAGAAAGCTTATAAAACTAATATAAACAAAATAAGACATTTTAGCAAGCAAGAAAAAACGACTCTATCATTTATCAGCTTCTAAATGATCAAAACCTATAAACAAAAACCACTAAACAGCAAATGAATCTGATTAGTGGTTTCTTCATTCATCTTAAAAAGATTGAACGGATGGGGTATGGTTAAAGAGCGCATGGGTCGCCTTATAGATATGGTAAGCTGTTGCCGCATTATTCATCGTATAGAGATGGATCCCTGCTACATCATGGGTCACTAAATCAACAATTTGATCCACCGCATAGGCTAAACCAGCTGTCCGCAGGGATTCTGGATCATGTTCATACTTATCCAGAATAGCCTTGAATTTGCGCGGAAGATGAATATTCTCACACGTTTTCAAAAGACGAAGCGCTTGGTTTCGATTCAGAATAGGCATGATACCTGCATGAATCGGAACATCGATCCCAGCCAAGGTACACTTGTCTTGGAAATCATAGAAACGTTCATTGTCAAAGAAGAGCTGAGTGACAAGACTAGAGCAGCCCGCATCCACTTTCTTCTTGAGATTCTGAATATCTGAGATCTGGTTTGGTGAGTCTGGGTGCCCCTCTGGATAGCAAGCACCGATAATATCAAAATGTGGTGCTTCTGTCTTGATATACTCAATCAAGTCAGTCGCATATTTAAAATCATCCTTAGGAGCCACATCTGGAAAAATATCGCCTCGCAAAGCCAAAATCTGATTGACCCCAACACGATCCAAAGCCTGCAAGATATTGGATACCATTTCCTTGGTTAGATAAACAGCTGGCAAATGGGCAATCGTTGGAATCTCAAGGTCATTGGAGATGAACTCAGCCAAACGAACCGTTGTCTCCTCAATATCAAATTTATTATTGCTGGCAGTCACACTGATAAAGTGGGGAGCCAGATCTTGCATCTCCCTCAACGCCTGAAAAATCTTATCATTGCCTACTGCCGGACTAGGAGGAAATACTTCAAATGAGAGACTAGGAGTTTGGCGATTCACCATAGAGATAAAATTCCTTTCAATCTACTAACTAGCAGCCTATAACAAACCTGCAAACAGCTTTGTTGCAGGTTTATCAGAGCTGAGTTTAAATGTAGAAATAATATTAATTCAGTTTTTGTCTAGCTGCTTTAGCCGCTTCGACAAGGCGGATCAAGCTTTCTTTTGTTTCTGGAATACCACGTGTTTTCAAACCACAGTCAGGGTTAATCCAAACTTTCTTGCTTGGCACTTTGGCAAGGATGGCTTCGATTGTGTTGTCGATTTCCCCTTCGTTCGGCACACGAGGAGAGTGGATATCGTAAACCCCAGGTCCCACTTCTGTTTGGAAGTTTTTCGCTTTGAGTTCGTCCAAGATTTCAAGGTTTGAACGGCTTGCTTCAAAGGAAATAACGTCCGCATCCATGTTGTCGATAGCTGGGATGATATCTGTAAATTCTGAGTAACACATGTGAGTGTGGATTTGTGTGTCTGGCGCTACTGTTGAGTGTACCAAACGGAAGGCTGGAATAGCCCAGTCAAGGTAGTCTTCGTACCAGTCGCTACGACGGAGTGGCAATTTCTCACGAAGAGCAGCCTCGTCGATTTGGATGATTTTCACACCTGCAGCTTCAAGGTCAAGCACTTCATCCTTGATAGCAAGAGCGATTTGAAGAGTAGAATCCTTGATAGAGATGTCTTCACGTGGGAATGACCAGTTGAGGATGGTAACAGGTCCAGTCAACATACCTTTGACAGGTTTGTCTGTACGGCTTTGCGCATAGCTAGACCATTTGACAGTGATTGGGTTGAGACGAGTGACATCGCCCCAGATGATTGGTGGTTTCACCCCACGCATACCGTATGATTGTACCCAACCATTCTTAGAGAAGAGGTAACCTGACAAGTTTTGACCGAAGTACTCAACCATGTCGTTACGCTCGAACTCACCGTGTACAAGCACGTCAAATCCAACTTCTTCTTGCCATTTAATCCATTCGTCGATTTGCTCTGCCAAGAACTTGTCATAGTCTTCTGCTGACAACTCACCCTTACGGAAGGCCAAACGTTTGGCACGGACTTCCTTGGTTTGAGGGAATGAACCGATGGTTGTTGTTGGAAGAGCTGGAAGTTTGAAGGCCTCTTCTTGGATGGCTTCACGTTCAGCAAAGGCTGGGAAACGAGTGTAGTCAGCGTCTGTCAAACCAGCGATACGCGCACGAAGTTCTGCATTTTCACCAACACGTTCAGTTGCAAAGAGTTCTTTATTAGCTGCAAGGGCTTCTTGACCTTGACCATTGCGGATAGCATCCAAGTCACGGATCTCATCCAATTTTTCCACCGCAAAAGCAAAGTGGTTCAAGATAGCTGGTTCAAATTCTTCATTAGCAGTTGTAAATGGCACATGAAGAAGTGAGCATGAGCTTGTCAAAACGATGTTTTCAGCTGGGATTTGCTCAAGAACAGCCAAGCTCTTTTCATAGTTATTGCGCCAGATATTCTTACCATTGACGATGCCTGCATAGAGAGTCTTGTCAGCTGGGAAACCACCTTTAACCAGTTCAAGGGTTTTCTTACCTTCAACGAAGTCAAGACCGATAGCATCAACTGGCAAGTTGACAAGGTCAGCGTAAACGTCACGCACATCACCGAAGTATGTTTGAAGCAAGACTTCAAGACCTTTCTTGTCAGCCAAAAGTTTGTTGTAGAGGTTCAAGAAGAGCGCTTTTTCTTCAGCAGTCAAGTCTTTGACAAGAGCCGCTTCATCGAGTTGGACACGTGTCGCACCAAGTTCAGCTAATTTCGCAAAAACTTCTTGATAAGCAGCTACTAAGCTATCTACGAAGTCTTCTGCTTTCACGCCTTCTTCAAAGTCTGATAATTGAAGGAAAGTGAATGGACCTACAAGGACAGGACGAGTGTTCAATCCAAGTTCTTTGGCTTCTTGGAACTCATCAAAGATTTTGTGACCTGCAAGTTTGACTTGAGTGTCTTTTTCAAATTTAGGAACGATGTAGTGGTAGTTGGTGTTGAACCATTTCTTCATCGGAAGGGCACGAACATCCCCTTTTTCACCTTGGTAACCACGCGCCAAGGCAAAGTAGCGCTCAAGATCAGTCAAGTCCAAGTTTTGAACTGAAGCAGGCACCACGTTGAAGAGGAAGGCTGCATCTAGGAAGTTATCATAGTGAGAAAAGTCATTTGATGGGATTTCAGTGATGCCTTTTTCTTTGACAATGTTCCAGTGTTTCGCACGCAAGTCTTTTGCTGCTGCCAAGAGTTCATCTGCTGAGATTTCATTTCTAAAGTATTTTTCAGTTGTAAATTTTAATTCGCGGAATTCACCCAAACGAGGGAAACCAATGATAGTCGTTGACATAAACGTCCTCCAAAAATTGTTGTTGAAACTATCTTAACAGAAAAGAACCCGTCTGTATAATTGGAAAAAATTAAGATTTGATATAGTTTTAAACTATATCCCTATTATGGACAAAAGAAAAGGATTTGAGGCACTTGTCTCAAATCCCTTGTGTTGTTTGTTTTTAAGTCACATACTCGTTTGTAGCTTAAAATAGGGTATCGCTAATTCTTATAAGCAACTATGCCTTGTTATTAGAAAAGACTATAGCTTGTTTAAATTTTGATTTCTCTTATCGCTTTTTAATAATACGAGCGGAATTTGAGCGAATCAATTGGCCACCACTGCTAACTGTATTAAACTTTAAGCATCTTTTCATCTTCTAAGAATTCCAAAACAATCAAGAAACAAAGTAATAATTGGCTTTTAGTTCTCGGAAACGATCAAAACTGAGAATGCCCTCATTTTGTAATCTTCCTAGAACAATACTCGGGTGAATATTTATTTCTTCAGCAAATTGAAGGATGTCTGACTTATCAAAGTTTCCTTTTTCTACAAAAGTTTGATAGTCTTCAGGTCTAATCAAGAAATCTTTTGCAAACTGGTCTGCCTGTTCCTCAGAACGTCGGTATGAGTCACTGTTTCCGTCTTCAGATGAAAAATCGTTCTGTAAAATGTGCCCAATCTCATGGAAAAGTGAGAACCAGAAAATATCGGATGCCTTGTTTCGGTCTGTCAATAATAGCAAGGCACTACCATTTCCGAATTTTTTTGTAGCACCATTCAGATTAGCATTTGCCAAAGCAGGTAGACCGACTAGGACAACACCACAATCTAGCAAGATGTCAAACAAGCGTTGAGGAAAGACCTCTGGATCTTGTCTGGTCAATTCTCTTAAAGCAGACAAGCTTTTCTCCAGCTTTCTGCGATTAAGCTTAGTAGTCGTTTTATCACGCGCCTTTTTAGATGCTAACTCTAGCATGATATTGGAGTTTACTATACTTTTAGGTGTAAACTCACGTGTATTTCGATAACTTACTAGATGATTGAAAGTCAAGAGATTTTCTAAACTCGCCACACCTAGGATCTTTCGAAGCTCGACAATCTTTTCTTTCAAAGTATAGCGTTTGTCTGGAACGTAACCTTCTTCCTTAAAATACTTGAAATCAATCATCTCGCAGATTTCTTTCTCGCTACCTTCTTCTAGCTCTTTTTGTTCTACAATCTCAGCCACTTTTACATCATAAGCATTTTGAAGATTGAGCCAAGTTTGCATGGAAACTCCACTTAGCTTGGCTAACTTATGTGCCGTTTCTTTACTAATAGACTCCTCCGCATTGACGAGCTTGCTGACAGTCTTTGCTGAAACTCCCAAACGCTCTGCAAATTCTTTCTGCGTTACGTTGTAATCTTCAATCAACTCTTCAACATACTGACCTGGATGAAAAGCAATCAGGTCTTTGTATTCAACAATTTTATTACTCATAGTGATTGCTGACCTCCTCTATTTTTAGTATTTCGATTTCAACAGGATTTGGAAACACCTTTTCTACATCCTCTTCACGAAAACACACAATCAAACGATAGGAACTCCTTCGACCATCTATATCCAAAGCAAACTGTCCTTGTCTCTTTCCCTTGAGTTGGTGAAAGTGGTATTTAGGAAAAGCTGTCACACTAGCCAAAGAATCTGCCGCTTCCAAAAAGTTGATCAAGAGATGCAACTTTACAGCAACCTTATCCGAAAAATCCTTTTTCGCCTGTCTCAGCTCTGTGCACTGCTTTTTAACAGTTTTGTTTGTATAGATAAGCTTCATAAGTCCCTTTTTGTTAAATTAAATTACCTTTTGGGTAATTTAATTATAGCACCTTTAGACAATAAAAACCAGCCAAAAGTTAATTTGGCTGGGATATTAAATCTCTATATTTTTAATTTAAATATTAATTGATAGATAATTTTTAAGTAATAGTTATTCTTCATTTGATACTATCCAGTATTTTTCAAAATGCGACTGTGCATTATTGCTACGGAAAATAGCACTGACTTTTGAAATAATATCTTGATTAGTTTTACCATTTAACTCAGCCTCTAAATCGTCAATTGAATGAGAATTAACATTAAATAATTTTTTAGCTTCAACATCACTTTCAAATAAAACATCAGGTGATATGTTATTGAATTTTGCGAATGTTTCAAAAATACGTCGGATAGGATTTAACATGAAATTTGGTTTATCCTGTTGATAAAGCCATCTTAACTCTGCCCATAGGGCATCATAACTAGTTTTTAAATCTTTATTTTGATTTTCAATTAGGTCAATCTTACTTTTCCCATTAATCTTTTTAAGGTGTAAAGTCAACTTAGTAGTAGGTGCCCTCCTCCACCAATCATATCTTACATTTAAGTAAAAATGAATGTTATGAGTTAAAATAAATAATTGGCGATTTTCAGATAAATTAATTATCAAATCTTGCAAATACGAAATTATTAAGTATTGCGTCGTATCATCGTTAGAATTCATAGGATCATCGAAAACTATAACTTGTGGCTTTTCTGACATTTTTGAAGGATTATCTAAATCTGCTAAAAACCACAAAAATGAAACTATATTTTTTCTCCTGTACTTAATGTGTCTACATCTCGTGTGCTGCCATCAATATTTTTTATCCTATACTGACCTCTTTGTTCCCCTGAAACTAAGTCTAACTGAAACGAATGGTTTCCTAGACTTCTTAATGATTTGTTAATTCTCTCTGCAGCAATACTTTCATCAATAGTTTGAGAAATTAGATTAAGTTTTTGTTTTCTCAACTCAAGCAAATTATTTTGATTGAGTTGTAACTCATCAGCTAACCTTTTCTTTTCTATATCTAATTTCTCTAAATCAGATACATCCTGACTATATTTCATTTTAGATAGCTCAATATTTACCAAATTGAGTCTCAACTTATTTTTTGCATCTTCTTTTTTTGAGGTTAAATCTTGACCGTATCTTTTGTTAACTTCATAAATTTCACTGTACTGCTCCTTAATCGATTCAAAGCTATCTGGTAACTCATAAGATATTTCAGACATAGTTGTAAAAAGATCCGATTTACGTTGTTCCAGAGCTTCAATAAGGAAATCAAGAAAGTAAGTATACTTTCGAATCAATTCCGAGATAGAAGTATTTAAATCTGAAATTTGTTCATGATAAACAGGATAGAATTGAGAAGAGTCAATCACTTTTATTTTACTAAGCTCATCTTTTTTTATTTTTAAAAGTTCGATAGCATGTGATAATCTCGTTTCAAAATTCTTAACATTATCACTAAAGAAATGATTTAATTGGTCCAAACGTTTATCAGAAATTGGATTGTTGCAAAACGCACAAACATCTCCTTTATTATGATAGTTTAAACCATGTCTAACCCAGTTTTGTTCTTCGATTGTTGAAAATTCTAATATGATACTTTTTGCTAATTCTGTTGTGATAATTTCATTTGTAGCTTTTAAAAATCCACTTATATCAATATTTGGAAATGATTGTTTTGAATCAATCTTAATCTCCTTTTGATTTATTAATTGTTGAAACTGCTCTTTTTCAGTATCACTTAAAGAAACACTTGAAATGCTTTTTTCAATACTTTCTATATCATTTTTGAAGTTTCGAATATCATAGCTAACTCCAGTTACATTAGTATGCTCTCTTTTTAGCTCACTAGCCGAGGATCTACAATTATTATTTATAGATTTATCTTGTTCCTCATATTCTTTTTCCTTAGCTTTAAATCTAGCGTAAAGATTATCTGGTCTACTCTCATTAGCAATAAGTTCACTCTCTAATTTAGAAATATCAAGATTTACTTGATCAATTTGAGGTTGTATACTTGCATTTTCTTTTCCTAACGAAATAGCGTTTAATACTGAATTTTCCGCCACAGAATCAAATCCTTGAAAAATTCGTACATCATGAGTATCGTGGAATGAATCAGATATTGTTTGAGTGATTGTTGATTTTCCTGTTCCGTTTTTTCCGTAAATGAAATTCTTTTGCTTCAATCCGCTATATGTAGTATCAATAAACCGATCTGAAGGGAGTTGCAATTCGGTAATCATTCTTTCTCCTTTATTTACTTATCTACAACTGATTTACTCCACCTTCACCTGTCCATTCATCAGCATTGGCAAGAGCCAATCGCGAAGTTGGGTGAGTTCTTGGTTTTGTCTTTTATTTTTTGAAATCAAATCTATTAATGGACTGTAAATTCTAACAAACTCATTAACTACATTTTTATTATACGGAGACGCTATGTTATTAACATCTCCAATGGTAATATATTTAATAATAGAGCCATTAGATCCCTTACGAAGTTTTTCTACCGATTGTAAACATGCCATATACATGAAAATAAGCATATTTTCATCTTCAGACTGTATGACATATGTACGCTGATATGCTTCAAATTTTCCTTCAGTAAAATTCACATAGAAATTGCCATTCCCAGCTATTAGAATTGCTTTCCCTTCAAACGAAAATTCATCAGCTTTAATAGGTGAATTTGCTGTAGTCCAAAAATCATATTTCCCATTTTCAGTCCCAAAATTTGCATCTCTTTTTCCTGTAGCAATTTGGAGTTCACCTACTTTTGTCACTCCCCACCCTTCTGGAATTTCGCGTTTGAGTTCTAAGTTATAGACCATCTTTCCGCCTGATGATTTGTAGGGTTTACCATTCTGGTCTGGGAAATCAAACTGCACAAACCAGTAGTCATAGAGGGTCTTAGCCATGGCTTCCAATTCTTGGTTGATTTGGTTATTGGTTTGGATTTTATGGTCAAGTAAAGCTAGGACTCTTGCTATTTTATCTTGATATTTTCTTGAAGGGATGTATATTTCTATATTTAATAAATTTTCTTTATTTAATTTCGGTTGTGCACTTCCAGTTATATAGGGAGCAAAGCTAATGGAATTCAATTTGTAATAAAGAAAATCCGTATTTGTTTCATCATTCCCCTTGATAATGTGCGCATGGTTGTTTACCCAATATTTGCCTGTTGCTAGAGTACAAATTGATTTATTGTTAGATTTTAGATTCTCACCATCTTCTGCAATTAGAATATACTTACCATCAAAAATATAATCATCTACATAGTCTACAATACCTTGTGCCCCATAATATGGATAAATTTTTTCAAGACCTTCTCTTTGTTTAGCTGAGAGCGGGACCCTTTTGTTATTATAAATTTCAATTAAATCACTTAACTTACGTAATTCAAATTCTACTTCACTCATACTTGATCCCCTTCATCTGCTTCTCAATTTCCTGCTCAAGTTGGTGCGATTGCTGGAAAAGGTCTGACAGTTTGTTTTGAAAGGCGGTCATCTTGGCTTCAAACTCTTCTGCTGTGATATCTACATAGTCGATCTTGATGTCAAAGTATTGGCCTGCGCTGAGAGAGTAGTTTTTCTCCTTGATATCATCATAAGAGACCGTGACAGAAAAGTCTTCGACGGCTTCTTTCTGGATAAAGGTCTCGACGATCTTCTGCTCTTCCTCAGGAGAGAGCACGGTCTTTTGGTTCTTGCCTTCCTTGACCTTGGTTCCGAGGTTTGAGGCATCGACGAGGACGACATCACCCTTGTTTTTCTTATCGATAAAGAGGATAGATACGTTGGTACCTGTCGTCGCAAAGATATTGGACGGCATGGAAACGACACCTGCCAGCATTTGATTATCTACCAAGTGTTGGCGGATGGCCTTATCAATCCCTGACTGGGCAGTGATAAATCCTGTTGGCAAGACAACGGCTGCTTGACCATCTGACTTCAAGGAGTAGATGATATGCTGAACAAAGAGCTCATAAATAGCCATCTTGTCCTTAGACTTAGCAGGAACCTTTGGTACTCCTGCAAAGAAACGCTCACTAGCTTCTGGCAAGCTTTCCACTCGGTCACGCCACTCTGAAAAGTCCAGTTTAAAAGGAGGGTTAGAGACGATATAGTCCATCTTTTCAGGGTGACGATTGGCGATGATAGTATTTCCCTGTACGATATTATGGATGGAGTGTTGCAGTCCATTCAAAATTAGATTAAGACGGAGGAGATTAGACGATTTTTGCGAGATATCCTGACTATAGACAGTCGTCTTATCCACACCGATACGACTAGCCAAGTTCATAAGCAAGGTCCCCGAACCAGCAGACGGGTCATAAATCCGCACGTTTGATGGTTGGTCATTTCCCACCAAGATATCAGCGATAATCTTTGCCACAGAGTGAGGTGTATAGTACTCAGCGTACTTACCACCGCCGTCTTTGTTGTAGTCCTTGATCATGTACTCAAAGAGGGTAGAGAAAAAGTCGAAACCTTGTGAAAAAATGGTCTCATCAAACTTCACTCGAGTAAGGAGATTGATGATGGCTTTTGCTACCTCGTTACGTTTACTGCTATCTGAGATAGTATCGGTAATCAGACGCTCGTCAAAAAGACGAATAGCCGTATCTCCGTCCGTATGCACAGAGAAAATATCATTATTGTCAATGGCGATTTGGTTAAGAGTATTTTCAAAAATCTCATAGAAAGTCGCCTCGTTTTGCTGACGGTGGAGACTTTCGATCAACTGGTCTGGCTTGAGCCAGGCTGTGCTGGTACCGATATCCTCTAAGAGCCAGTCATAGTCTTCCTCACTCATGGTCAACAAGTTTTCATAGGTGTTCCCTGCATCTAGCACCTGTGCTAGATATAAAAACTTATCATTTAAAAATTTGTAGAGGAAGGACTGGGTGAGGAGTTTGTATTCCCCCGCTTCCCCTCCTAGTCCTGCGTGGGTAAAGACGGCTTTTAAATCATCTACCAAGTCTTGGACTTGGACCTTGTATGTTTCATTCATTAGTGTTGGTATTCCTCTTCATATCCTTCAAATAGTGATTCAACGATATAGTTAAAATCCTCTCTTGTCAAAACACTTTCAGATTGGTGGGTTTTCATTTCAATCCGAGCTTCTTCTCGAATCATTTTCTTGAGGAAGTCCTCGTTATCGAGCACTCCTTGGTTTTGACCGATTTTACGGTCTAGTCTGACTTTAGAACCCTTGATGACATGGTAGATAGCAGGGAAGTCACTGACCATGGTCGAGTGGGTCACATGCTTGTAGGAACGCGCTGCCATCTCATCTCCGTTAAAGTTCATGGTTAGGCGTCTCATACGAGTACGATAGTCCTCCACGGACTTAAAGAGTTCTTCGTAGTCTTTTTGGGTTTCCTTGATATTTTCCATGGTAAAGCCTTCTTGCCCATGGATCAAGTGTTTTTTCATGATGCGCTGGAATTCTTCGTAGAGAGAGACCCACTCGGGATCTTTTTCATCACGTTGGCCTTGGATTCCTCCAGCGACTCGGCGTTTTAAGTCGTCCAAGTCATTGGCAGCAAGACGGAGCTCTTCCTCAGCAATCTTGATAAAGCTAAAACTAGTTTCAGACATGGCTAGGTTTAGAAGGGTACGGCTTGAAAACTCGTCTGGTTTATCCATCAAGGACAGGGTCAGCAAGCGTCTAGAGATGATATTGAGCAGGGTTGCAATCTGTGCGACATCGATCTGCTGGAGCAATTGATCATAGCCCAGTAAGCGTGCAACGTTATAGTACTGCTTGACCGACTCTAGGGCTTTCCGTAGCTCATTTAACTGCTTTCTATCCTTGATGTCATTGATAGCCTGTGAAAAGAACTCCAGATTTCCCGTCGGATAGTCCAGGAGGACATGCTTGGTCTTGCTCAACTCTTGCGCAATCTCATCTGCTGGCACAAAGAGAGAACCAAAGATATCCTCGCCATTTTCTCCTGTCAGAGTGATATCGTATTCTTGGTTAAGTTCTTCCAAATAAGCACGATTGGTCTTGTCAAACTCTTTTGAGATATCCGCAAAGTCGATGACATAGCCAAAGAGATAGTCCTTGTAAGGACGATTGACCCGTGTCAAGGTTTGAAGGAGATTGTGGGCCTTGATCTTACGCCCCAGATAGAGCCGCTTGAGGCGTGGAGCATCAAAACCAGTCAATAACATGGAATAGACGATGATGAGATCAATCTTGCCCTCCTTGTAGGCATCTACCTTGTCTTTCTTTTCTTCCTTGTCTCCTTCGTCATGGAGGATAAGGACAGAAGTCAGCTGGGTACTGCCATTTTGTCTGCGTTCTTCCAACTGTCTTTCGAGCTCACGGGCTTGCTTGGAAGAGTCACAGACGATCATCCCACCGATGGTCTGATCATCAAAAATTATATCACGTGCACGATTAAAATCCTCAAGGATAAAATCAAGCATAGGTTCCACATAGTGGGGATGAGCAAAGATATCTTCCTTGGACAACCCGCCACGTTGGATCTCTTCATTGATGGATCTGAGATTGTCTTTATAAGAAGTCTCGATATCTTCTCGCATCAAGCGTAGGGTAAAGCCATCATCGATAGACTGGTTGTAGTAGTATTTATGGATGTAATCTCCAAAGATATCGCGTGTTGTCGCATGATTTTCTTTTGTTTTTCCGTCTTTCTTATAGGTGATGAGAGGCGTTCCCGTCAAAGCAATCTTGATAGCATTGGTATCTGCTTGATAGAGATTTGGTAGATAGGAACCACGCTCATTGTAGGAACGGTGGGCCTCGTCAATAAAGTAGATGTTTTGGCGATTGAGATCATAGCCAGAACGGTCTGTCAGGTCAGAATCGTCTTTAAACTTCTGGATGTTGACAACGGCTACGTCATAGCCATCTTGTTTTTGATTGAGCTCTTGAGGGCTTTTGATTCGCTTAACCTTGAGCCCTCGTTTGGTAAATTCTTTAAAGGCTTGGTCTGCCAGATCCAAACGATCCACGACAAAGTAAAACTGAGGGACTATTCCTTGTTTTGAAAAATAGTTGGTTAGATAGCGGATATTGAAGAAAGCGAGGGCAGTCTTACCTGAACCTTGTGTATGCCAGACAACCCCTTTCTTGATACCCTTTGCGATCGTTTCCTCGATAGCTCTGGTCGCAAAATACTGAGGATAGCGCATGACATGCTTCTGTAGTTGCATCTGGCCATCCTTGCTCTCTTCTTCTACATAGACCAGACCAAAACGAAGTAGAAAGAGCAGGCGTTCTTTGGTATACAAAGATGAGAGAAAGGCATTACACGGTGTATCATGGTTTAGGTTTGTTGTAAACTCGGGTTGAGATTTGAGGGCAAAGCGCTTCATATCTTCAAGGACGAAGTCAATTTGTTCGTCTGTTAAAGGTCCAATTGAATGCAGAAAATCTACTTCTCTTTCTTCCTTGAAAGCATTAAATTTTGTTTTTGAATAGGCGTTTGAACCGTAATAGGAACCCTGTTTTTGCTGTCCCTGTCCATTGATATAAGGCAAATTATCAGAGAGCGCAATCAATTGAGTAATGTTATTGAAGCGACGGAACTTGCGATTCTCAAAACGATATCGGGTTCTATCCTGCTCTGACTGAATCCCCGTCTTGCCATCTCGGATAGCATTTGGCTGTTTGACTTCGATATAAGAAAGGGGGAGTCCGTTGATAAACACAACTACATCTGGACGGAACTCATCCTGACCATTGTGACAGGTCACTTCCAGTGCCAGATGGAAGGTGTTAGCTTCTGGATTTTCCCAGTCAATATATACGGTATTTTCCTGACCTTGCAATCGTTTAAAGAAAGAACGCCCCAAATCATTTTGATCTAGTTCCAACTTAATATTACTCAGTTCTCGGTCAACATCTTCATCAGTTGCATAATTGTTGAATTTTAAAAATTGGTCTCTAAAAACAGATACCAGAATATTTGTTTCAGGATCTCTTTCATTTAAAATCTTACCATTGTGAGGCAGGTAAGTATAACCCAGTCGCATCAAGTGCAGTGCTGCTGGGATTTGTACTCTCGTTAATTCAGAAAAATCTTTTCGTTTTGCCATTAAAAACCTTCTTATACTTTAATTAAAATATTCATATCATGATATTCCCAAATTCTATACTAATCTCATTGTAACACATTTAAAGTTAGAATCCCATCATCTACTTCCCCTTCTGTAGCAAGTCAAATCTTTCGTCTATTATTTATTTCTTCAATTCAGAAGAATAGTGAGAATTTCCCCATTCTTAACATTTTCTATTTCGTGACGTTTCATAAATCGGATTAAGTATCTAAGAGCCGATTCCTTGTTTTCGTAGACTATAGGTCGACCTTTGTCCTTATAAGATAAGTAAATGTCATAATAAAACACCCCAAAAAGTTAGATTTTTGTATCTAACTTTTTGGGGGCATTTATAAACTTTTTAAATATACCTAAATAGAAGTCTCCAGATAAAGAAAAGTAAACTGCAGAAACATTGTCAAAGATAATTTCTTTTCATTTACGATTATTTAATAGTTGATGAACTTTAGAACAAACGGTTTATATGACACTTACTTTGAGAGGATCTTTTAGAGCAGGAGCAGGAACAAAAACAGCCGTCAGAATGAAGCCACTAAACTTTATTCTTCACCTACTTGTGTCCCCTTCAGCCTCCTCCTTCTCCGCAACAAACTCTCTGACCAAACGGTAGATAACTGCGAAGATAGGCGTAAAGAAAATCATGCCGACCAAGCCAAAGAGATTGCCTCCAATCAGGGCTGCGGCTAGGGTAAAGAGAGTTGGGAGACCAACGGACTGGCCGACCACGCGCGGATAGATGATATTGCCCTCAATCAGCTGCACCAGCTGAAAGACTGCGATTGAAAGAAGGGCTTTCCAAGGGCTGTCGGTGAAGATAAAGATAGCACCTAGAGCACAAGCTGAGAAAGGCCCGATGTAGGGAATGAAAGAGAGCACTCCAGCTAAAACCCCAGTCAGGGCAGCATAAGGTAGGCCTGTCAGAGAGTAAGCGATGAAGACTAAAACACCAACAATGACGGCCTCTATCATCTGCCCCATCAGAAACTTATCATAGGTCTCAACAATGACAGAACCGACATAGGATAGGCGCTTCACAACCTTCTCAGGAAGCAGGACTTGCAAGAGACGGCTAGTAATCGTCTGCAAATGCTCCTTGCTGCTCAAGAAAGCAAACATGAGAAAGATAGACATGATGACAGAGAAGAAATTGCCAAAGATGGCAGAGATATTGCCTGTCAGACTGCCCAGAAGAGAAATGGCCCTGTTGACAATGTCACTATTTTGCAGTTGCTTGGTCAAATCTTTCAGCTGGCTAGAGGAAAGCAAGCCAGACTGCTGCAGCCACTTGGCTACCTGAGGCGCTACCTTGCCGATTGTTGCGCTTAGCTGATTGACCGCTGTGGTCAGAGTTGGCACGACGATAGAGACAATCCCCGTCATGATGAGAGCTAAAATCAGCACCTCCAAAACCAAGGCCAAAGCGCGCTGCAACTTTTGAGGGACTCGGCATTTGTCCAAGAAATCTTCCAGTTTTTTCATCGGAACATTGAAGATAAAGGCCAGGACTCCACCCAGTATAATGGGTGAAAAAACCGAAGTCAGACTCTGCAGACCGGACCAGATGTTCCCGATATAGAGAACCAGAGCCAGAGCAAGCGCCGCAAAGACGATGAGTTTATAAGATTCATTGATTTTTTTCATAAGACTTCCTTTACAATTTTGTCATTTCCTTATTTTATCATAAATTTCAAGGCCTTTCGAGCAGGAGTAAACATGGGTCAGTCAACTTTGCCATCACTCTTAAATTTTTAAAAATCTTGAAGATAGAGAACCCCAGCTCCTATAGATAGAAGACCTGCAAATATAGCTAGAAAAGGAATAAATCCCATGACAGAGGCGCAGAATAGAAGCTCATGACTCGTCTTATTGACTCTTGGGTCGTTGCTATAGTGATACATTCCGACGATAGAAAGTCCCAAAAGCAGCCAGCTGGTCAATATAACCATATCGCCCCAGCCAGGGTTTTCGATTAGTTTAGGAACTAAATAAATAATTTCCCAGTGCCATCTATTTAAAGAAGCGTAAAGGATCAGAAGGCCTCCTAAGATGCCAACAATTCCATTTATCCATAGCAGTTTGTTTGATTTCATAAGCATCTCACTCTTTCTTTTTTAAATTAGTATACCGACACACTTACTAATCTGTCAACTATTATAAAATAAACAGTGTCTCATCCGATAAATCCGTTTTCATTCAAATTATCTTATGATACAATAAATTCATGCACAAGAAAACGATTATTGATTTTAAAGAACTGGGTCGGCGCTTGATTTTCAGCCAGCCCATCAAAGAACTCAAAACGCGCAAGCTGACTGAGGTCAGAGAAATTCTGCAAGAGGTCGAGGACTGGCAGAAAAAGGGTTTTTATGCAGTCGGATATGTCAGCTACGAAGCCGCTCCTGCTTTTGAGGAAAAGCTACAGGTCCACAAAGCCCCTCTTCTGGGCGAGTACCTGATTTACTTTACCATTCATGACAGAGCTGATGAAGCCCCATTTCCTTTAGCTTACGACGAGGTAGAAATGCCAGCGCAATGGCAGAGCCTGACGACTGAGCAAGAGTACGAAAAGGCAATCGGAACCATTCACCATCATATCCGTCAGGGCGATACCTATCAGGTCAACTACACGGTGCAGCTAGGCGCAGAGCTTAATCCACAGGACAGCTGGGCTATCTACAACCGTCTGGTCGTCGAGCAAAACGCCGCCTACAATGCCTACGTAGAGCACGATAATCAGGCAATCTTATCCATCAGTCCTGAGCTCTTTTTCGAGGAGCACCGAGGTGAGCTGACAACGCGACCGATGAAGGGCACTACCAATCGCGGTCTGACGGTCGCTGCGGACTTGGAGCAGGCGGACTGGCTGCGTCAGGATCCTAAAAACCGAGCGGAAAATATGATGATCGTCGACTTGCTTCGCAACGACATGAACCGCATTTCAGAGATTGGCAGCGAACGAGTCGAGCAGCTGTGTCAGGTCGAGCAGTATTCAACTGTCTGGCAAATGACCTCCACCATCAAAAGCCAGCTGCGACCTGAGATTGGCCTAGGAGAAATTTTTGATGCGCTCTTTCCTTGCGGCTCTATCACAGGCGCTCCAAAGATTTCAACCATGGCTATCATCAAGGCGACAGAAAAAGTCGCCCGCGGTGTCTACTGCGGTACTGTTGGCATCTGTTTGCCAGACCAGAGACGCATTTTCAACGTCGCCATCCGCACCATCCAGCTACAGGCTGGCAAGGCGATTTACGGTGTCGGCGGCGGCATCACTTGGGATAGCACATGGGAATCCGAGTACATCGAAACCCAGCAAAAATCGGCTGTTCTTTATCGGAAAAATCCGCAGTTTGACCTAATTACGACAGGGAAGATTGAGAAAGGCAGCCTGATCTTCCAAGACCAACATCTGAAGCGTCTACGGGAAGCCGCTCGTTACTTTGCTTATCCATTTGATGAGGAAAAACTGAAGGCAGAATTGAACCAAACCCTAGCAGAACTGGAGCCAAGTACGGACTACCGCCTGCGGATCTCCATCGCCAAATCTGGAAAAGTGAGCTACCAGCTAGATAAGCTACAGGCACTCCCAGAAGCTTTCTGCAAGGCCATTCTCGTTCCACAAAATGCCAACTTACAGCAGCCTTTCACCTACTTTAAAACCAGCTATCGACCACACTTATCCCTAGGCCAGCAGGAGCAGATTTACTACAATGCCCAAGGCCAGCTACTAGAAAGCTCCATCGGTAACCTAGTCCTCCAATTGGACGGCCACCTCTATACGCCACCAGTCGAGCTAGGTCTCCTGAACGGTATCTACCGGCAGCACCTCTTGGCAACAGGTCAGGCCACAGAAAAAATTCTCAGCCTAGACGACTTGAAATCAGCAGAAAGAATCTACGCCTGCAACGCACTACGCGGCCTTTATGAATTGGAAATAGATAATTGAGGCTGGGACAAAAGTCCTGGCCTCTCAATTGTCTTTGGATTGTCGAGCAAGACGCAGTGCTTGAGTGGGCTCATTACGCTGATTTCATCAGCTTTTACAGCCCTACTCGACTGTGCAGAGGTGGGACGACGAAATCGAATTCTAACGAATGACCGATTTCTGTCCCACTCTCTTTTCTATAGGCCTCAATCCGCTTAAACAAGAATTATAATTTCTATTTCAAGATTTTAGAAATATTTTAGAAATGCTTGATGAATACTTAATAAGTGTCCGATATACTGGATAGTGAGGAAAGGATTTCCAAGAATAAATCAAAAAGGAGAAGTAAAACCATGGAAAATATTTTAGTTTTACAAGGGGTCAGTAAAAAGTTCGGCCAGCAGCAAGCTCTGAGCGATGTCAACCTAACCATCAAAAAAGGAGATATCTACGGTCTCATCGGTAAAAACGGGGCTGGTAAAACCACCCTGATCAAAATCATGACCCAGCTGATGCATGCCAGCAACGGAACCGTGTCTCTCTTTGGTTCCAGCAATCAGGCCGAATGGACACAAGCCCTCAAGCGGGTCGGCTCGGTCATTGAAACGCCCGTTGCCCACAACCACTTGACCGCCTACGAAAATCTCAGCTACTACTGCAAACTGCGCCAGATTCCTAATGCCGATAAGGCCATCCAAGAAACGCTCAACTATGTAGACCTGACGGACACAGGCAAGAAGAAATTTCGCGACTTCTCCCTCGGGATGAAGCAACGTTTAGGCATCGCTATCGCCCTACTATCCAAGCCAGATCTGATGATTTTAGATGAGCCTATCAACGGACTAGATCCTGTCGGCATCAAGGAATTTCGCCAGCTTGTCCAAAAGCTTAATGAAGAGCTGGGCATGACCTTTGTTATTTCCAGTCATATCCTATCCGAGCTCTATCTAGTCGCTACGCGCTTTGGTATCATCGACCGAGGTCATATGATCAAGGAAATTTCCAAGGCTGAATTTGAAGAGCAAAGCGAAGATTATATCGTCTTGAAAACGGATCATTTGGAGGAAGCCAGCCAGCTGCTCCAAGACCAATTAGGCTACCGCATCAAGGTGGTCAATGCACAAAATGAAATCCATGTCTTTACCCATTCGCACAACATCAACAATATCGTAAAAGAGCTAGCCACAGCTGACTTAGTCATTCAAGAAATCTACTACGCACGGCAAAATCTCGAAAATTTCTTTACAGATTTACTTGATCAAAACCAGGGAGGTCTATCATGATTCAAACCATTCGCGCTGACTTTTACCGTCTCTTCCACTCCAAGGGCTTTTGGATTACCGAGTTCGTTTTGCTAGCCAATATCCTGATCAGTGGCCTCTATAAGGTTACGAGCAGATTTGGCATATCCATCTCAACGGATGGACAAAACGTCGCTCAGCAAGTACCAGAAAAAATGACGGGTATCAATGCTCTTGCCCATTTCTCTGGAAATTCTGACAGTGTTATATTTTTCACTCTCATTATCGTATGCCTCTTATTAGGTGTGGACTTGTCCCGTAAGCTTTATAAAAACAGCCTCGCTCACGGTATTTCACGGACAGAGTTCTTCCTATCTAAAACTTTGGTCTCCTTTGTTGTCGCCATCTTCCAATTCATCCTCTCGCTAGGCATCTCATTCATCATCGCTAGCGCTATCAATGGAATTGGGACAGCTCCGACAGGCTTCTTTGGCCAATTTTTACTAACTATTCTCGTCCAGCTCATTATAACCGTCGCTTGGATTAGTATTGTGTCTTTCGTCCTTTATATCAGCCATTCTATTGCTGCTGGCTTAGTTTCCTATTTTATCGGAGGCGTCCTTCTCCTCCTTCCAGTCTTACTCTATCCCCATATAGAATGGTTCCGCTATTTAACCTTGCAATTTGTAATAGAGATGGCTGCAGATCCTGCTGTAGTTGTGAAAGCTAGTTTGGTAGCGATTGGCATAGCAGTCTTCTTCCTAGGCAACAGCCTCCTCATTTTCAAGAAAAAAGATCTCTAAGACCAAATAATCAGCTAATCTTCTGACTAGCTGATTATTTTTTATAAAGCCACAATCAATTCAAACCAATCGTCCTCTGCTTGCATGGTCAAATCACCACCTAAGATTTCGACCAGCTGCTGGGTGATATAAAGGCCCAGCCCAGACGATTCCTCACTGCTGGAGAGATTTTCAGAATAAAAGCGATTGGTTAGCTTATCCAGATGCAAAATAGGCTTCTGAACCTTATTTTTGACCTGGAAAATAACCTTTTGCCCTTTATTTTTCAGACTGATGCTGGCTGCTTCTCGTCCGTGTTTGAGGACATTGCTGAGCATGTTCTGGACGATTCGATCAAAGATATCACTGTCCGTTTCCAGAAACAGATTTTCAGACAAATCCACCTCTAAATCAATCCCTGCGCGTTGAAAGGCATCATAGTAGGCAAAGAGTTGCTGGGTGACCAGCTGGGATAGATCTACTCGCTGCAACTTCGGTCGAATGGCTCCTTCCATCAAGCGACGGTATTCCATCAGAGCCTCCAAGCGTCTGGATACCATACTTAAATTATCTGCAATCTTTTGCAGCTGTTGATCCATCTGCTCCTTATCAGCGTCTTTGAGTAGCTGTTGCGTATAGCCACTAGCAATGGTCAGCGGCGTTCGGATATCGTGGGCAATATTGCTGATGGCCATGTCCAAGGTTTTCTTTTCCTGCTGGGTCACAAAGGACATCTTATCAATTTCCTGAAAAAGCTGCTCCACCTCGTTAGTCAGAGCCACCAGACTAGGAGCTTGATCTCTCAAGGTCAAGCGAACCTGACTTCCTGTACAACGTTTGTCACGAATCTGGCTGGTCAGACTACGAATCGTCAGATGATAGCGAACCAGCATGATTGACAAGAAGAGTATGAGCACGAAGGCTAAAATCAACCACATAGCTAATCCTCCTTGAGCCGCACGCCCAGACCCCAGATGGTCTCGATATAGTCTGTCGAACTATCCAGCTGGGCTAATTTCTTACGAAGATTGCTGAGATGGGCATTGAGCGTATTATCGCCTGGCAGATAGGTCTCCTCCCAGACCAACTCATACAGCTCCTCCTTGGTAAAAATCTTTTTAGGATGAGCCAGCAAGGTCTGGAAGATCTGAAATTCCTTTTTCCCCAGCCGCATGGACTGGTCCCCAGAAGCAATTTCAAAGGTATCTGGCAGAAGGCGAATGTTTTTGATCAAGGTCTCCCCAGCAGGCTTAGACTGGGACTGCTGACTGCCTCGCAGTTGGACAGTGACACGCGCTGCCACTTCGTCTAGATTAAAAGGCTTGACAATGTAGTCATTCGCACCGTCCAGCAGATACTGGCTCACGAGACTCTTTTCGCCCAGAGCTGTCAGCATGACCACTGGCACCTGACTGGTCTTGCGAATTTCCCTCAGCACCTCATCGCCATTTTTGCCCGGTAGCATAATATCCAGCAGGACTAGATGAATCTCTTCTTCCGCAAAAATCCGCAGTCCCTCGGTCCCAGAATAAGCTGAAAATACGACGTGCTCCTGCGTAAAGAGATTTTTTAAAATCTCATGAATATCATTGTTGTCTTCAATTAGTAAAAGTTTGGCCATCATCATTCTCCAATAGCTTGATAAAACTAGTGTAGCAAGGATGAGCCAGCAAGTCAATAAAATATAAACGATACAAAAGAAAGAGAGTGGGACAGAAAACGGTAATTCGTTAGAATTCGATTTCGTCGTCCCACCTCCGCACAGTTGAGTAGGGCTGTAAAAGCTGATGAAATCAGCCTGGTAGAGCCCACTCAACCACTGCGTCTTGCTCGACAACCCAAAGACAATTGAGAGGCTAGGACTTTTGTCCCAGCCTCCTTGATGTTATTTCACAGATGCTCCGTTAGTCGCGATAACTTCCTTGTACCAATCAAAGGATTTTTTCTTGGAGCGTTTGAGCGTTCCCTTGCCTTCATTGTCTCGGTCCACGTAGATAAATCCATAGCGCTTCTTCATCTCGCCAGTACCGGCTGATACTAGGTCGATACAGCCCCAAGTCGTGTAACCCCACAGCACCACGCCGTCTTCATTGATGGCTTGCCGCATAGCCTTGACATGGGCCGCCAGGTAGTCAATCCTGTAATCATCAGCTACATAGCCATTTTCATCCGGACTATCCACTGCACCCAGCCCATTTTCCACAATAAACATGGGCTTTTGATAGCGATCCCAGATGGTATTAAGCGTAATACGCAGGCCCAGAGGGTCGATCTGCCAGCCCCACTCAGAAGCTTCCAAATAAGGGTTCTTCAGAGAAGCAAAGATATTGCCCTCGGTCAGCTCATTGACCTTAGGGTCGCCCGAAGCCACTCGACTAGAGTAGTAAGAGAAGGAAATGAAGTCCACCGTATGCTCCTTGAGCAGCTGCAGGTCCTCTTCTGTCACTTCCACTTGAATGCCCTCGCGCTCCCAAGCTTTCTTGGCGTAGTTGGGATATTCACCACGCGCTTGCACATCGATGAAGAAATAGTTTTTCCTGTCTTCCTCCATACCAGCCCATACATCACGCGGATGGCAGGTGTTAGGATAATTTTGACCCGCTGCCAGCATACAGCCGACCTTGTTTTCCGGGTCAATCTCATGAGCTAGCTTAGTGGCAATGGCTGACGCGACCAGCTCATGATGGGCTGCTTAGTACTTGACCTGCTCTTCATTTTCGCCTTCTTCAAAGCAGAGCCCCGCCCCCATAAATGGTGCATGGAGGATCATGTTAATCTCATTAAAGGTCAGCCAGTACTTGACCAAGCCCTTGTAGCGGGTAAAGAGAGTGCGGCAGAGACGCTCGTAACATTCCAGCATTTTACGGCTGCGCCAACCGCCATATTGCTCAATCAAGTACATGGGGCAGTCAAAGTGAGTAATGGTCACCAGAGGCTCAATGCCATACTTGTGGCATTCCTTAAAGAGGTCTTCGTAAAATTTCAAGCCAGCTTCATTGGGCTCCAGCTCATCCCCCTTAGGGAAAATCCGGCTCCAAGCAATGGACAGACGATAGGTCTTAAAACCCATCTCGCCAAAAAGGGCAATGTCCTCCTTGAAGCGATGGTACATGTCAATAGCTTCCTTGGCTGGGTAGAAATAGCCTTCCTCAAAGTCAAACATCTTTTTCTTACCCGTGATGATGGCCAGACGGTCCTCACCAATCGGCACCACATCTACATTGGCCAGTCCGCGACCGTCCGCATCATAAGCTCCTTCACACTGGTTGGCAGCTGTCGCTCCGCCCCACAAGAAACCATCAGGAAAAGTCAGTTTTTCAGTCATATCTCTACCCACTTTCTTATTTTACTACTTCATTTACTTATATTATACCCCAATATCCAGACCTTTACTTGTGAAATACTGTTAAATAATGATATTATCCTATGCTTTGTCCCATCTGTTTTCTAATCTTTCTCTTTCTAGGCTTCCTATCATTTACCCAGATAATAAGCCTCAGCTCTCCTCCAAAAAGACATATGAAGCAAAACAAGCAAAAAGACCGGATTGCTCCGATCTTTCAAGTTCCGCTCTAAGAAAATCATAGAATAAGGTCTACAAAGTTTACATTTGATTTTCGACGAGAGGAATTATTTAATTGCGCGTGATTGCAAACCTTCTTCTTCCAAGAAGAGGCGGAATGGTACGAGTTCTTCTGCTTCGTATTTTTCCTTGAAGGCTTTGATAGCTTCTTCTGAGTGAAGTTTTGGATCCAATTCAAGTACTTCTACTGGAAGTGGACGGTGTTGCGTGATGTGGGCATCGATAACAACAGTTTTACCTTCTTTGTTGAGTTTCACAGCTTCTGCAACGACTGCGTCGATGTCTTCGATACGGTCTACTGTAAATCCAACAGCACCTTGCGCTTCAGCGATTTTCGCATAGTCAGCATTAGGGAAGTCACAACCAAACAAGTGTTTGTTTGTGTCTTCGTATTTGTCCTTGATGAAGGCATATTTACCATTTGAGAAGACAACGTTGATAACTGGAAGGTCGTATTGAACGTTGGTAATCACGTCTGGGTAGCACATGTTGAATGCACCGTCACCCATGATGTTCCATACTTGGCGATCTGGATTGTCTTTCTTAGCAGCGATACCACCAGGAAGGGCAATACCCATTGTCGCAAAGAGTGGAGATGTACGCCACATGTTCTTAGGTGTCATGTGAAGGTGACGAGTAGATGTTTGAGTAGTATCACCTACGTCGATTGAATAGATAGCGTCTTGATCAGCATGTTTGTTGATTGCATTGTAAACTTGATACAATTGCAATTCACCCTCAGTTTTACCTTCGAGTTTGTTCATGTAATCGCGCCAGTTTTGGTTGTTCTTAACGTTTGCACGCCACCATGGAGTAGACTCAACTGGGTTTACTTTATCAAGGATCGCTTGTGCTGCTTGACCTGCATCACCAAGGATAGACGCGTCAAGAGCATGGCGTTTACCGAGTTTGTAAGGGTCAATATCGACTTGGATGAATTTTTCAGTGTTCTTGAAGGCTTCATAAACTTCAGCAAATGGGAAGTTTGAACCAAGGAAAAGAACGGTATCTGCTTCAAAGACCACTTCGTTGGCTGGTTTCCAACCAACACGGTAAGCAGAACCTGTCAACCCTTCATAGTTCCATTCGAAAGCTTCAAAGTTTTTACCAGTTGTGATGATTGGTGCTTTGATTTTACGTGACAATTCAGTAATCACTTCACCAGCTTTAACACCACCGTAACCAGCGTAGATAACTGGGCGTTCAGCATTGTTCAAGATTTCAACTGCTTTGTTGATTTCAACTTCGTTCAAAGCAGGAGCGATAAATGAACGCTCATAAGAACCTGATCCGTAGTAAGAGTTTTCGTCGATTTCTTGGAAACCAAAGTTTACTGGGATTTCAACAACAGCTGGACCTTTTTTAGAAACTGCAGCACGGCAAGCTTCGTCAATTACTTTTGGCAATTGCTCAGCGTAAGCTACACGTTTGTTGTAAACAGCGATACCGTTGTACATTGGGTTTTGGTTCAATTCTTGGAAGGCATCCATGTTGAGTTCGTTGACTGGACGTGATCCAAGGATAGCAAGAAATGGAGTGTTGTCCATAGCTGCATCGTAAACACCGTTAATCAAGTGAGTCGCACCTGGACCACCTGAACCTACTGCAACCCCGATTGAGCCACCGAATTTAGCTTGCATAACCGCTGCAAGAGCACCTGTTTCTTCGTGGCGAACTTGCAAGAAACGGATATCTTTGTCTTCAGCCAAAGCGTCCATCAATGAGCTGAGTGTTCCTGATGGGATACCGTAGATTGTGTCTACGCCCCATGTTTTCAATACGTTGAGCATTGCTGCTGATGCAGTAATTTTCCCTTGAGTCATAATGATAACTCTCCTTCAAAATTAAATTATTTATTGAAAACTTTCAGATAGGTTAATGAAAACGTTTCAATAAACTTACTCTACAAATTTATCACTTTTTCCAACTCTTGTATAAGAATATGCTCAGGATTGCTTTAGAACTATTACATAACAATTATGAGATTTTTCTGAATTTTGGAATGTATTTTATAATAGATTTCAAAAAAAGATGAAAGCGCCTCTCGCTCATCTTTGGAGCTGTGGAAGATTTTAATTTGGAGTAAGCTAGAAATGTAAGGGCTAAACATGCTATAATACTGCTAAGTAAACGAAAAGATTCCAAAATAGTAGGTGAAAAGATGATCAGAGAAGCCATTCCAAACGACCTAGATGAATTACTCCATTTGTACCTCTCCTTGCACGAGACGGCCATTCCAGAAAAAAGCCCAACCTTACAAAAGGTCTGGCAGCGGATGGTAGAAGATCCAGACCACCATATTATTGTCAAAGCACTTGACGGAAAGATTGTTTCTTCTTGTATTTGTGTCGTCATTCCCAATCTCACGAGAGGACTGCGTCCCTACGCTCTGATCGAAAATGTCGTTACTCATCATGACTTTAGAGGCAAGGGTTATGCTAGTGAATGCCTTGATTTTGCTAAGAAAATAGCGACCGAAGCCAATTGCTACAAAATGATGCTACTGACGGGCTCCAAGAAAGAAAGCACTTGGAAATTTTATAAACGGGCTGGCTACAATCACCAAGATAAAATGGCCTTTATCCAGTGGCTAGACTAAAGCAAGTAAAAATCTCTAATAAATATAGAAAACGAGTGTGGAAAAAGTCACACTCGTTTTGAAATTTCAAGATTAATTGGTGGAATAGAGTAGAAAATAAGATAGTAGACCTACAATTCTACTACCTCATTATTATTTTCCTATAAAAATCATTGATATACTTGACAAATGGTATAAAAAGAGCCTATTAGTTATCAAAATCTGTTTCTATTACCTCTTATGAAAGACACTAAAGTCTCCTTTTACAAAAAATAGTTTATTAAACAAATCACTACCAAAGTTTCTTCTCTCTTGCAGCTCTCTCTGCTGCTTTCAACGCTTCGTCATATTTTTCTCCAAATTTGGATCGGATATCATTAACATCCATCTCAAAAGCTTTTTTCCAATTCCCCTCTTCAATATACTTAGCTTGTTTAGCTCGATAACTTTGTGCGCTTAGTGAACTTCCATAACTAGCTGTCAAGGCATGATCTTTTTCTGTCATTAAGATACTCGGACCATCCAATCGACTCATAACAGTCTCCGAACTAGATGCATTAGCAGGAACATGATGAATTTGTAATTTGTTATCTTTTAAATTTCCTTTAAACTTAGAAAACAATTCACGATAAGTACCGCCTTCTTTAATTGCCTGTTTCTGGGTTAAGAAACTGTTTGCTTTCGGATAAATATTTGTTGAAATATATTTTCCTGTACTTGTTAATACTTTTGTTGCACCTGAAAAGAGAGCTGCGTACTTAAATCCTTCAGATGCCGAAGTTATTGTATTTTCTAAAATTTTCTCATTCGACTCACCATTAAACTTAGCAATACCCGCTGTCACAACACCCGATATAACTGATGCTAACGCCGCCTCAGTTGTTAGTTCCCCAGCTACTATCATTATTGCCATTGGAGTTGTTGCACCACCTGATAAAACTACAGAAACCGAGGCACAAACAATGATAACGCCACTACCAATTGCGACATTCTTCATCGCTTTGGTTAGATAGTCTTCTGTAAACAAGTCACTATCTAATCCTACAATTGTTTCTCCATTTGAATTAACAGTAAAACTATATTTAGCGGTATCAAACATTTGGAGTAGCTGGTTTTCAGTATGACCAAAATAAATGTTCTCTTGAGAATTAAATTCTAACTCCTCATAATATTCTTGTGACATTGTTTGAATAGCAATATCTTCTACTAAAACTGGATATTTACTATTTTCAAGGCTCTCAGAGACTAGATAAGATAGATTACTTTTATCAACTTCCTCTACATTATTAATTCGAGTATTAGTGTCTTTAGTTTTTGAATTTTCTTGATTTTGATTATTTACTGATGAACATGCTAGTAGTGATGGTAATAAAACTATACAAATTAAGAGGAAATGAAAAATTTTCTTACTAATTTTCATACTATTTATTTTCCCTTTTTTTACTTATGACTTTCAAAACTATGAATCCTGCTGAACAAATCCCTAAAATCAGTAAAGACGAAACAATACTACTCTTATTTTCTCGTTGTTTTACCTCTTTTTTGCTTCCTGAAGCTTCGGATATTTTAGTAGAAGAAATTATTTCTCCTTTATCAATACTATTTTGACTACTTCCACTAACATGAATCTGTTTTTGAGTTGGTTCATTTGAATAGTCCGTTGAGATAGAAATAGTATAATCTCCTTCCTCAGAAATGATTTCACCGTTTTTATATGGAACATTTTTTCTAACATCACCATTTTTGTCTCTTTTTGATATTTGGATATTTAGATAGTGTGACTGAGCTGTATCAACCACAAAACCTTTAGTCGTTGAGTCATGCTTCAATTCTTCATCAGTCTCTGCGTCCTTAATAAAAGCCATTGCATTTCCATTACGGACTTTAAAACGATAATCAATCCGATAGTATTGATGACGATTCAAAAAATCTCCAAACAGAGATGTATCATCAATAGCGTAAACCAATACAAAATGATAGTTTCCTTCTTCCAAGGTTAATACTTTAGTATTTGCATTTAATGAAACAGCTTTTAAATAGTCAGCGTATTTCTTTACTGGTAATTTCTTACCATTGTAATCTTCTTTTTCTACAAAAAGTGTTCCTAAACCATTTACTCCACCATTAATTACTGGCTCAGTCATATCACCTTTTTTGATATCAACAATTTGAAAATTCTGGTTGCCATTTAATTTTTTGATATCTTGCTGCAATTTGAAAGATACCGTAATTTTATCTCCTCTTTTCTTTAAAAATACATCTTCACCTGTTTTATCAGTCACCCAATCAGAGTAGTCTGATACAACAAAATCTCCTAGCCTCCACCCAGCATGCCTATCTTTAGAACGGACAGATTCTGGTTTCCCAAATTCTTTATCTGTTATTTGTACGTTTGAACCATCGTAAAATCTTTGTTCATCAGAAAAAATACTCACGAATGGTATTAGACTCAGAATGCATACCCAAGCTACTATGAGAAAGCTTTCTTTTTTCATAAATAATCTCCTAATCATAATCTTTTATCCTAAATTCAAGATTTTTCAGTATCATCCTCATAATTTAAAAGCAATATATTCAATTTATGATATATTTTTCGAAGAAACTACAGATATCGCTGCAAAGCCTTTGACAGCGTCACATAGCCAGCAATAGTCAGGTGCAAGCCATCCGTAGTAAAATCCTCCCGCAGCTGACCGTTCTCATCCAAGAAGTTATCATAAAGGTCGATAAAATGGACATTGGTATAGATGCTTGCTAGGTCTTGGTAGGCACGATTGAGGGCTTGGATTTTCTCGTTCGTTCGGATATAAACCGTTCCTTTATACTGCTCCTGCTCATTCACAGGCAGGACGGACAGCAGCTGGATCTGAGCCAGAGGATAGTCGCGAGAAATCTCCTGAACAACTGCTTCCAGATTGGCCAGCGTTTCAGCCTGAGGCATCTCCTTGCCAATGTCGTTGGTTCCAATCAGGAGAAAGACCTTGTCCAGAGCCTGTCCAAAGAGATGGGCATCCAAGTTTTCTAAAAGCAAATCAGTCTTGTAGCCACGAATGCCACGATTGACCAAGGTTTTAGGGCTTTGCAATAGCTCATGCAGCGGGAAATATTCCACAATCGAATCACCGATAAAAATAATCGCTGGCTCTTTGACCGCAAGCTGATTCAGATCCCGATAATTTTTCTGGATCTTTGCCTGCTCATTCAAAAGCCACTGTTCTAATAATTGAACTGCCATTTAGACTCCTTTTTCTAAGTATTGCTCAATCACCTGCAAAACACCGGCCTCTGCATTGGCTGGTGCCAAGCGACTGGCAATGCGCTTAAGCTTCTCATCCCCATTTTCCATAGCATAGGAGAAATCCGCTAGTTCCAGCATTTCCAAGTCATTTTCGCTGTCACCAAAAGCCATGATTTCCTTGCTTTTGATTTGCCACCGATCCATGAGCTGACGAAGCCCCCAAGCCTTGTGAAGACCTTCTTGGATAATGTCAATCGCGCCATAACCGCTGGTCACAGCACTCAATCGTCCAGCAAATGCTGTATTGATCTGCTGCGTAATCTCTGCCGCTTGCGCTTCATCGACCATAACGCTCATCTTTAGCACTTCTTCAAACGGATGCTCTTGCAGATTAGGCACGAAATTCATTCGTTTGTAAAAATGGGCCGCCATTTCTTCTGTCATAATCTTGCTAATCATCGGAAAATCAGTTCCGTCCTGAACAAAGCCACCTTTAGTGGAAGTGACCACCAGATGCACCTCTCGTTCTTGACCCTGAAAATAAGCCAGCGTATCCGCAATCAAATCAGGCTGCCAGAAAGTGCCCAGCAACATTTCATTCTTTTCAAAGATTCGAGCGCCGTTGGCGACGATCAGGGTCATACGCTCTGTCAAATCGCCCAACAATAAGCGCATTCGTTGGATTTCATTGCCCGTCGCAATGACAAACTTGATGTCCCGCTCCTCCAGCTGGTCTAAAACTGCTGTCAGGCGTGGCAAATCCAGCTCTCCTCTTGGGTCCAAAAGGGTGCCGTCCATATCCGTAGCGATCATTTTAATTGGCATCTTTCCACCTCATTTCTATAATCTCAGATATTTATTTTTCACTTTATTCCATAAATATTTGAGATAATCTTTCCCTTTTAACTTTTCGACTAATGATTTTTCAAAATCTTTTACTTGGGCATCAACTTGACTTTTAACGCTTTTCCCCTCAATCGCATAATGACTCTTAGCCATATGGTAACCATCCAAGCCGCGATTATTTTGAGGGGCTTTGAAGGCTTGCCCGCCATTTCGAATCGCCAGCCTGCGAAACTGGGGATCCCACTGGGCTGGACTTTTGACATCGTAGTAATAATGGGAACTGTGATTGAAAAACGAAGGTTTCTTCCCATAATTAAAACTAGCTCCATTGACTAGCCCATTTTGACTGCTTCCTTCTGGATCTAGGATATTGAGAAACCGACCTTCCCTATCCAGAATAAACTCGGTATGGAAACGATGGAGGATCTTGATATTGGCCTGATAGGGCTGATGGTCTGGGTAGGTCACCTTGTCCTTATCGACAAAGGCTTTATTGTGCAGCCGCGAAGATTCCCAAAGCTGGCAATCCAGTTCAGGATGCGTCTGAAAATAGGCTACGAGAGCCTGGCCATCTGTCATCCCCGACTTACGAAAATGCTCTCTAACCCACTGGGCTTGCTGACTGGAAATAAGGTAGCGAAACTGGTGCAACTGACCTTTTAACCTTTGATTGCCACTGTCTGCAATAAAGTCTGCTGGAGAAAAAGCCTGCCGAATCGTTTGAGAAAACTGGCGCCAAAAGGGAGTGTGAGGCGATAAGTTCGGATGCATACGCAAGAGCAGTTTGGTAATTTCTGCTGCCTCTCCGCTCAATTCATCAGGCATATCCATATAGAGCATAGCTAGCTCTAACAACTTCTCAGCTTGCTGGGGCTGGGCTACTCGGCATTCAAAAGACCATAGCTTCTGAAAGAGGGGACTGCCAAATAGAAAGGCCTCCTCAAAAAGACTCTGGCGGGTTGATTCATACGGTAATGACACCATTTCTGCTAGAAAAACTGTATCGAGAGTAGCTTGAGACCAGCCGAGCGCTTGTAATTCTGTATAGCATTGCTCTATTTCTACTTTCATCACCATCCACATCCATCATATAAAATTTCTTCAGTACCGTTCGAGGCTTCGCTAGCAGGCTCATGCAGCCTTCGATACCTCTCCTATTTACCTCTAAATATGCCAAAATTTCAGCTAAAAGTCAATGTACAAAGGAACATCCAAGCTCAAATTGTATTCTTTCGGCATTTTTTGCTATACTAGTCTTAGGAAAACAACGAGGACTGAAAATGACGCCAAATAAAGAAGACTACTTAAAATGTATTTATGAAATTGGCACGCGCCAGGAAAAAATCACCAATAAGGAAATCGCCCAGCACATGCAGGTTTCCCCGCCAGCCGTGACGGAGATGATGAAGAAAATGCTGGCTGAAGAACTCCTAAGCAAGGACAAAAAGGCGGGCTATCTGCTAACCGACCTAGGCCTGCAGCTGGTCTCTGACCTCTACCGCAAGCACCGACTGATCGAGGTATTTCTGGTTCAAAAGCTGGGCTACACCACAGACGAAATCCATCAGGAAGCCGAGATTCTAGAACACACCGTTTCTGAGCGTTTTGTCGCAGGCTTAGAAAAAATGCTGGATTTCCCTGAAACCTGCCCACATGGTGGAACAATCCCAGCCAAGCACCAACTGTTGGAAGAAAAATACCATCAATCCCTTGCCTCCGCTCAAGAGCCTGGCAACTACCTCATCTGCCGTGTCCACGATAACTTTGAGCTTTTGGCCTATCTGGAAAAGCACAATCTGAACATAAACCAAGAAATCCGTTTCCTCCAGTATGACGACTACAGCCAGCTCTATCAACTAGAAGTAGACGGCCAAGAAATTCAAGTCAGCCCTATGATTGCCCAGCAGATTTATGTGGAGAAAATATAAACAGAACCCAGTTCGGACTTTTTAGTCTAAACTGGGTTTTTATTGACAAAAACAAGATGTCGGATTATAATAAGTGCACTTACAAAAAATCTAGAGGGAAAGCTAATGGAAAAATCGCAGTTTAACTCCATCTACAAGGATGAATACAAAAAATCAACCGGTCTGCTCTTTATCCGTGCCTACCACAAGTGGCATGGGCTGATAAAAAACAAACTGAGAACAATTGATTTGACCCATCCCCAGTTTGTCGTTCTGACCACTCTTGCAGCGCTTCTGAGCCAGCAAGAATGGGTGAGTCAGATCGACATTGCTCGCTTTTCTGACATGGATGTTATGACCGTATCCCAAATCATCCGCCTCTTGGTCAAGAAAGGTTTGATAATGCGGGAAGTCCATCCCAAGGACAGCCGCGCCAACATCATACTTCTAACGGATACGGGTCTGCAAAAGGTCAACCAAGCCCTTCCTTTGGTAGAAGGCATTGATCAGGCATTCTTTGGAAAATTAGAAGATAAAACAGAAATATTAAACCAACTCTTAATCAAACTGGAGGCAGAAAATGACTAGATTTTGGATTGGTGTCGTATCAAAAGAACATGTACTAAGAGGTGTAGAAGGTGGATTTTGCCAAGTCTGTCATGGAAAAAAAGCACCATTGAACCGAATGGAAAAGGGGGACTACCTTCTGTACTACAGCCCCAAGTATCAGCTGAATGGTCAGGAAAAATTGCAGGCCTTTACAGCAGTTGGTAAGATTCTAGATGACACTGCCTACCAAGTAGAGATGTTCGAAGGCTTTGTCCCATTTCGGCGAGATGTCAGCTACTACCAACCTGTCAAAGACTGCCCAATCGAGCAGGTACGGCCACATCCCGAATGGCGCCAGTATGCTTCTCAACTACGTTATGGACATTTTGAAGTTTCGAAAGAATTTTTTCTCTATGTCTTTGAACAGATGAAGGAAGAATAGGAGGCTGGTACATCCTAACCTTGCTAAATCAGCATGAAAATCGGGCAGAGGCTAAAACGAGCGAAATCCAAGATTGGATTTCCTAGCCCAGCTGTCCCGGCAGTTTTTCCTTCTTCTTGGGTGGGAATTTGCGGTCAAACACTTCCAGCTCCGCTTCATCTACTTCATAACCTTCTGGATCTCGATAGAGCCAAGGTCCATTTTCCCGAGTCACACTGCCGTCCCTCTGGAGGTCCAGCGCCATGACAAAATCCAAAATCTCCTCCTTGTCCTGACCGTCCAGATAAATACCATAATCACTAGCCGTCACAAAACCGTATTTGGGATAGTAGGCTGGATTGCCGAAGAGAACGATATGGGAAAAACCTTCCTCCCTCGCCTGACGGATAGCTGCCTGAGCTAATTTTTCTCCAAAACCTTGCTTTTGAAAAACTGGTAGGATAGCAAAAGGACCAAAGGTAGCAATTTCCTTGACCTGTCCAGTCTGCTCATGGCGAAGCTGGGCTTTGCTAAACATAATCTGCCCTGCAAGTTGACCATCTACCAAAATAACTTTGGATAGGTTTTCTAAATAGTTTGGATGCTGACGAAATTGGTGCAAAATCAGATGTTCCGCACAACCCGGCCGATAGACATTCCAAAAGGCCTCTCTAACTAGATTTTCAACCTCATGGTATTCTGAAGGATATTCCTTGCGAATTTCAATCATCATTGCTTCTCCTCTATATTTTTAACGTATTTCATTTGTTCTAAGCAGAAAATTCTCATCTCTCTGCCATATATGTGTCTACTTCTTGGGCGCTTAGCTTCCTTACCTGACTCTCAGGAAATTCCTGATAAGAAGGCATGATAAAGCTAGGCTGACGGCTGGCACAGCTTTTATCGGGATTCTTCTTCAGATAGGCTTCTAAATCAGTCAGATTGGCAAAAATCTTGTAAGACACTCGTCCCTTGTCTGACTGGATTTGATAAATACCGCAGGGCGCCTGCATGGTCACATCCGCTACCCGCAAATAATACTTGGCAATCTCTAAAGATTTGAAAGGGAAATTCCAGCGTTGCAGACCATTTTTTGTCTGCTCAATGCAGATACAACGTCCACAATGCCCACAGATATACTGCCTATGCTCTCTCAGACAGTCCAAGGGATGAAGCAAGGGTGTCACCCTGCTCTGGTCAATATAACACTCTACACACATAGCCAAAACTCCTTCTACTTAGTCATTTCTAATATAGCAAGTTTTTGAAGAAAAAGAAAGAAAAGATCCCATTTACCCCCTTGCAAACCTTTTCACTTTTTGCTAGAATGATGTCAAAAAAAATAAGAAGGACAAGATTATGCCACAAAATCTCTTTAAAGAATTAGCCCAACTGGAGCAAGTAGAAGCTCTGGCTCTAGGAGGCTCACGGGCCGGGCAACATTTTGACCAAGACTCAGACTATGATGTCTATGTCTACCTGAGCGCTCCTCTCGCGCCAGCCATCCGCCAAGAAATCCTCAGCAAGTACTGCTCCTATATGGAAATTGGCAATCAATTTTGGGAACTAGAGGACGACTGCGTCCTCAATAATGGTATCGAGATTGAGCTGATTTACCGCTCGCTGGACGACTTTGACCAAGACCTGCAGACCGTCGTCTTAGAGCACCAAGCCCAGAATTCTTACACCACCTGTATGTGGTACAATCTGGTTCACAGCAAGATTCTCTACGATCGAGATGGCCGCTACGCTGCCCTCCAGAGCAAGTACAGCCTGCCCTATCCAGCTGAGCTGAAAAAGAATATCATCAGCAAGCAGCTCCTGCTCCTCGACCAAGCCATGCCAGCTTTTTCAAGACAGATTAAAAAAGACTCTCAAGCGCCAAGACCTGCTCAGTATCAATCACCGCAGCAGTGAGTTTTTCGCCTCTTACTTTGATGTCCTCTTTACCCTCAATGAGCAGCTCCATCCAGGCGAAAAGCGCATGCTCCAGTATGCCAAAGAAAATTGCTCCCGTCTGCCTCGGGATTTTGAAGCCAATATCCAAGACTACTTCCAACATCTCTACCAGCCAGATCAGCAACAGAAAGCGGTCCTAGCCTTGGATAGCCTCCTAGACAATCTTAAGCGCTTGATTGAAGCATCCATCTAGAATTTCAACAAATAAAAAGCTCATGAAGCCAGTTTTTCAGCTGATTCATGAGCTTTTTTCTATTTTCGACAAGCCACCTAAGGCTTATTTATTAAAGATTGACTGCCTGAAGTCGTCTGTCTCACGAAGATAGGCGTTGTAAATCTTCTTCTTGAGCAGGTTGACCCAGCTAGCTTCCACACGATTTGTCGCATTGGTAATGTTGCGCACATCCTCTGCGACTGCTTCGTCCATCAGCTTCTGCATCTCTGCATAAGAACGAATGGTTACTTGCTTGGTACTGTTTGGATTTCTGAGTTCGTACTCAATGGTGATTGGTTTGAGCTTGGTCAGCTGGTCAATCCGCTCTTGGTACATGGCCTTCTTGAAGGCTGCCCATGAAGCATACTCACCCTTGAATACATTTTCCAAGACCTTCTGGTCTGTCACCAGACCAACATCTCTCCTGAGCCAGCCATCCCAAGTTGTCTTGCCTTCTGAGACAGCTTCTTCGGAGAATTTACCTGAAACATAAGGGACAAATCCTTCATGGTAGCCCTTGGCTGCTAGTAATTCATAGGCCGTGCGACGGAACATGACATCACCCGGCGCCCCAGTCGGGTTGCTCAAGGCTGAGTAAATTGGCGAGAAGAGACTGAGACTGAGGTAGCCATTGCGTGGGTACTGTCCGCTATCCTTATTCTCCCGACGGGTGATGACATCATTGTCAATCAGGGACTCAAAGCTGGTCAGCTGCTTGATTTCCTCAGCAGTGAAGCTGCGTGTCTGGTTACCAGCATGGGTCTGCTTACCATATTTATCTGTGATATAGTAATTCTCCATCTTTCTGAACCACTGGAGCTTGGCTGCATCGCTCTGCTTGACCATCGAAGTCCCCTCTAGGTAATCCAGCGTGTAAATCATGTCAAACATGCCATGGACATAGTGCTGCAAATCTGCCGCATTTTGGACACGTTCCTTGAAGTTGTAGGTATGCATCCGTGTCTTAGAATCCTTGTCCGTCTTGAAGAGGGTATTGAGGGTAATGGTAGGCTCATTTGGACTTGGTGTAGACTGCAAGAGACCACGCGCATAGAGCTCAGCCCCCAGTCCTTCGCGGCGACCATAACCTTCAAAGTAGATAGAACCATCGGAATTATGGGTCATCTCATGGGTATAGACGGAGTTCCCATAGTCTTCTAACAAGCGTGCCCTATCAAAGTGGGTAACACTTCCCGTAGCATAGGCATTGTAGCCCTTACTTGGGTACCATTTGCCGGCTGGTCCAAAGAATTCCTGCATAGCCAGTGATTTCTTGTCATTAGCTGAAGCCCAGTAAGTTTGCCCAGTCTTATCTTTCAATAAGAAACCATCATAAACCAGAACAGAACGGAAGAGCTTGTCCTTGCTTTCAGGACTTAAAATCTTATACCAGAAATCATAGTGGTCACGCTGCCATTCAGCTGACTTTCTAACTCGGTCTTCGACATACTCAGCCAGCTCTGCATCTGTCCGTACCTTGCCATCAACCAGATCACGGTAGCGATCATAAGCTCCCATGGAGACGGTGGACATATTGGAGATGACATAGACACCCTTCTCAGTCATGGTCAAGAGTGGCAGGAGCATGCCCTTGTGTTCCCAATTATCCGCAGTAATCTTGTCGTAAACGCCGACAGAATACTTGCTCTTGTCCTTAGCTGCATCCTGAAGCTGTCTAGCTTCTGCTATATCCGACTTAGACTCAACAATGTAGGCTTTTGTATTGGTCTTGAGCCATTCGTTATTGGTCTTGTCTGGCAGGAAGAGCTGACGATAGCTTTCCAGATAGTTGAAGAGACCGCGCTTACCAGTCGCTTCAGCGAGCGAGTTATCGTAAGCCAGATGATTATTCTTGGCCTTGAGATTTTCAAAACCAGACTGACCGAGTGCAATGATGGTGTCTAGCGTTGAAGCCTTATGATTGCCAAAGAAGTCAAACTTATAGGCCGACAAATCCTTGACATTGGTCTTGTCATAGTTGATATTATACCAACGGTTGAGATAGGTCAGACCCAGCAGGAAGGCTTCCTTATTGGCTGTAATCTTCTGGGCTACATAGTCAGCTACAACATCGCCTTCCGTATTGATGGACTGGTCCATAGTTAACACCTTGCGTAACTCTTCTGCCAGCTTGGTCTTGACTTGCTCAAAGGCTGTGTCCAGATAGAGCTCATCCAGAGAAGCATCCGCATTCACTCCTAAAACAGTCCTCATGGCTGGTGAGTCAAGGGCAACCTTGTTCAACTCTGGCAGCACTTGATTGAGAACCCTGCTATAGTCTGATAGGAAGGCTTCTGGTGTATAAAGGAGGTCTAAGCCATTTACAGTGTATTCTGCGATAGCTTGATGTTTGAAGTCTCCCTTATAGGTCAGATTCAGGTAGTCAACCGTCTTATCCTCAAAGTGCAGCATCAGGCGGTTAATCGCAGTCTTGTTGCTATGGATATCAGTGATCATCTGATCGCCTTTCATCGGAACCACATCCAGCAGATACTCTGTATTGAGCTTGTGATTATCTGGAAGTTTATTTCCGTAGGCAACGATGGTTTCCTTATTGTAGAATGGCAGGAGTTTTTCCATATTGGCATAGGCTATCAGACGGTCTTCACGAGCATTCTTTTCCTTGCTGTAGTCAACAGTATGGAGATTGAGATTGCTGTCTTCTAGCGTGGTTGTGATATTTAGGCTCGCCAGCTTCTCTTCTGCCTGGTCCAAAGTTAGAGTAGACGTGACAAACTGATCATTGCCTAGAGTTTCGTTTCCTTCAACGGCATAGGCTTCTCTGATGCGATCATTCTTGTAATCTTGGTCGCCAGAAATGCTGTAAACATTTGTACCGCTGACATTGCTGATGACATTGTCAATCAAGCCATTAAAGTAATTGGAACCAACTACTCCCCCGATTTGACCGTTCTTGGTGGAATTTTGGATCTTTCCAGTCACATAAGAACGGCTGATGCGGGCATTGTCTTCCAAGCGACCGACTAAACCGCCGAAGCGCTGTTCGTTTGTTCGAGCACCTGCCAGAATGGTCACATCTGCCCTGCTCTGACTGAGCAAGGAATTTCCTCCCTTGAGGTTGGCAACTAAACCGCCGACATTATAGGCCTTGTACTGCTTGTCATTGGTCTGGATAGTTCCTGTAAAGGAGCTGTTGGTGATTTGGCTATTGCTTGCAACAACGACCAAACCAGCTACTTGGGAAGCATTGCCCACTACCGACACCCTACCTTGAGCAGAAACATCAGTGATTCGCGCATTATCTGCACTACGAGCCAATGCAGCAGAGTCATAGGTTCCGACAATATTGACCTCTTTCAGGTCCAGATTAGAAATAGAGGAACCGCTCTTGAGGTTTTCAAACAAAGGCTTGGCTAGATTATAAATCGCATACTGCTTGCCATTGTGATTGCCAGTCAGACTGCCTGTGAAGTTCCCTCGGAGGTAGACATAATCTGCAGGTGCCAGACTGACCTCACTAGCATCCAAATCGGCTCCTAGAACAAAGTTGCCAGCCATATTTTTCTTCATGGCGTCTACCAAACCAGCAAAGCTCGTGTAGACATTTTGCTGACTAGGCACTGCCCTGCTGATATAGAAGTCATAGCCAGACTTGTAGCCTGTTTCCCCCTCTTGCACCAGCTCAGGCAGAGAGACCCTTACCTTGTAGACAGCCTTACCATCCTTCTGGCCTTCTGCCATGCTGTGAACCGGCAGAAGCATGTCCTTGGCTTCACTTGATTTGACTTTAACAAAATAGTTAGACAGGTCCGTAGGTATAGCACTCATGGAAACGACACGCTTGAACTGGTCCTTTTCTTTTCTGTAAAACTCTGCCGAATCAATATCACGGAAGGCAATCTTCTTGTATTGCAACTCAAAGTTGCGGCTATCTTTTTCAAGATCAGTCAGGCTGCCAGCATCCAGCTCATAAGTCAGCTTAGTTTTCAGGGTATAGCCTGTGTAATAATCCAAGTCATCGATTTTCAGACTTCCTGCCACATTGTCAATCGGAAGCGAGCGGACAAGCTGGTCTCCCTTGTACAATTCAGCAGTCGCTGAACGGAAGGATTTTGTCTTGTCTTCTAAGCTATATTGAACCGTGACCGACTTGTCCTCTGGATTTTCTGTCAGACTTAAGATCGAAACTGTCGGCTTGACCTTAGGCACACCATTTAGAGTAGTCTTGCTTGCTGTCAGGCTGGCAAAAGCTTGATTGACCTGCACTTGTGTGGCAGTTTGATTATTCAGAATTCCTTCTGCCTTGGCCAATTCGTTTGTATAGGCTGCTTTCTTATCTGCATCCGCATTCTTGTATTGGACGGTCGTCTGCACAGTTCTGCCCAAATCATGTTCATTCCGCAAGCGTGTTTTGTCCACTTCAAGCCCCTGTAACTGAGCCTTGGCTTGATTGATTTGAGCCACCAGCTGGTCGACTTCCGCTTGACTGGCTTGTGATTGACTCAGAAGCGCTTGACCTGCCACCAAAGCGGTATCATAGGCTGCTTGGTGACTTGGACTATCGTTGAAATAACGAGCCTGAGTCTTGATTTTCTCTGCTTCTGTCAGTAGATTGTGAAGCGAAATCAGCTCGAACTCTTTCAAGGCTTCCACTTGCGGGGCATCACTTGGTACCCTATGCGGTTTCATTGTGCCAACTTTGACAAGCTGAGCAACTGCTGCCCGCGTTTGCTCATTAGAAAGTTCCTGACGGTCAATTTCCTGACCATTAGAAGTATAAACTCGAGTCTTGATGGTACGTTCGCCCTGAACGCCTGGAGTGACGATGTAGCGAGCGCCACGAACTAGCTCATCCGTTTCTTCCTCTCGCGTGGTGAAGTTGATTTTTTCTACTCGCGTTTCATCCTTATAAGTCAGCGGATATTCTGGTAACGCGGGCTCTTGCAGGGCAGTGCTCGGTACCATATGTGGCTTGGTAGTGCCAATTTTGACAACTTGTGTGACTGGAGCTAAAGTTTCCTCGTTGGACAATTCTTGACGAGCAAGTTCTTGGCCGTTGGAAGTATAAACACGAGTCTTGATGGTTCGCTCGCCTTGAACACCTGAAGTTGCGATTTGGCGGGCACCCTGCACAAGTTCATCCGTCTCTTCCTCTCGAGTGGTGAAATCGATTTTCTCTACGCGCGTTTCATCCTTATAAGTCAGCAGATATTCTGGTAAAGCGGGCTCTTGCGGGGCAGTGCTTGGTAACATATGTGGCTTGGCGGTGCCAATTTTGACAAGCTGTGTGACTGGAGCTAAAGTTTCCTCGTTGGACAATTCTTGGCGGGCAATCTCTTGACCATTGGAAGTATAAACACGAGTCTTGATGGTTCGTTCGCCTGGCACTCCTGGAGTGACGATGCGGCGGGCACCCTGCACAAGTTCATCCGTTTCTTCCTCTCGCGGGGTGAAATCGATTTTCTCTACGCGCGTTTCATCCGCATAGGTCAGCGGATATTCTGGTAAAGCAGACTCTTGCGGAGCGGTGCTTGGCACCATATGTGACTTGGCGGTGCCAATTTTGACAACTTGTGTGACCGGAGTTAAAGTTTCCTCGTTGGACAATTCTTGGCGGGCAAGTTCCTGGCCGTTAGAAGTATAAACTCGAGTCTTGATGATTCGCTCGCCCTGCACTCCTGGAGTGACGATTTGACGAGCGCCTTGGACAAGATCATCCGTTTCTTCCTCTCGCGTGGTGAAATCGATTTTCTCTACGCGCGTTTCATCCTTATAAGTCAGCGGATATTCTGGTAAAGCGGACTCTTGCGGAGCGGTGCTCGGTACCATATAGGACTTGGCGGTGCCAATTTTGACAACTTGTGTGACTGGAGCTAAAGTTTCCTCGTTGGACAATTCTTGGCGGGCAATCTCTTGGCCGTTGGAAGTATAGATACGAGTCTTGATGGTTCGCTCGCCTGGTACTCCTGGAGTGACGATTTGGCGAGCGTCCTGAGGTAACTCATCAGTATATTGTTCCTCGATGTTAAAAGCAGTCTTCTCCACCCGAGTTTCATCCTTTGTAACCAACTCTAACTCGAGAACCTCATGCACGGGAGCACTATCTGGAACGGTGCCATAGGCAGTTAACTCAGACTTCTCGTGTACAGGAGCGCTAGCAGGAACCGTGCCATAATCAGACAACTCGGGTTTATCGTGTACGGGAGCGGTATCAGGGACCGTGCTATAATCAGTTAACTCGGGTTTATCGTGCACAGGAGCGCTATCGGGTACCGTACCATACTCCGTTAACTCGGGGACTTCATGCACAGGAGCACTATCTGGGACCGTACCATAACTAGTGAGCTCGGGAACCTCATGAACTGGAGCGCTATCTGGAACTGTACCATAGGCAGTTAACTCTGGTTTCTCGTGCACAGGAGCACTAGCGGGGACTGTGCCATAACCAGACAACTCGGGGTTCTCGTGCACAGGAGCACTAGCGGGGACTGTGCCATAATCAGACAACTCGGGAACTTCATGTACTGGAGCGGTATCAGGGACTGTGCCATAATTAGTGAGCTCTGGGACTTCGTGCACAGGGGCCGTATCTGGAACTGTACCATGGACAGACAGCTCTGGTTTCTCGTGCACAGGAGCGCTATCTGGAACCGTGCCATAATCAGACAACTCGGGGACTTCTTGCACGGGGGCGCTAGTAGGGACTGTGCCATAACTAGTAAGCTCGGGAACCTCGTGCACAGGAGCGGTATCGGGTACCGTACCATGACCAGTTAACTCCGGCTTCTTGTGCACAGGAGCGCTAGCAGGTACCGTGCCATAACCAGACAACTCGGGAACCTTATGCACGGGAGCGCTATCTGGAACCGTGCTATAATCAGTTAACTCTGGAACTTCATGCACGGGAGCGCTATCGGGGACTGTACCATACGAAGTTAACTCGGGGACTTCTTGCACGGGAGCGGTATCTGGGACCATGCCATAACCAGGCAACTCGGGAACCTCGTGCACCGGAGCATTAGCAGGTACTGTACCATAGTCAGTTAACTCAGGGTTCTCGTGTACGGGAGCGCTAGCAGGTACCGTGCCATAACTAGACAACTCGGGTTTCGCTTGCACGGGAGCGCTATCTGGAACAACGCCATAGCTAGTTAACTCAGGTTTCTCGTGTACGGGAGCAGTATCTGGAACTGTGCCATAGGCAGACAACTCGGGTTTCTCGTGCACAGGAGCGATATCTGGGACTGTACCATAACTAGTTAACTCAGGTTTCTCGTGCACGGGAGCGCTATCGGGTACCGTACCATAGCCTGACAACTCTGATTTCTCATGCACGGGAGCGGTATCTGGAACGGTGCCATAACTAGTGAGCTCTGAAACTTCATGGATTGGAGCTTCTTTAGGAACAGTCTTATTTGCTGCAGTCCCGACTAAAACAACTTCTGAAACAGGCTCAGTGGTTACTTGATCGGAAACCTGCTTGCTCTCTACGACTTTTCCCTCAACACTATAATGACGTGTAACGATCTTGCGAGTTCCTGGAATGCCCGCGCGAATCACTCGGGATTGTCCTTCGGCTAAGTCGTCTGAATACTGATACTCCGTTTTATAGGGAATTTCTTGGGTCTGGGTCGTTGCTTGACTTGTAAATTGCAGTTCTGGTCGCTCATGAACAGGCGTTTGACGAGCAAATTGCCCTTCTTTAGCAGCAATTTCCTCCCTTTCCTTCTGGGAGAGATGGTCTCCGCCAGCAGGCTGCGCCTCTTTCAGAGCTTCAGTATGCTTAGGGCGACCTGCTAAATCTTTCAACTGTTGATCAGGCTGACTCGCTGGAGTCTCCTTTTGCGGAGCTGGAAGTTGAGAATTTCCCGTTTGAGCCGGTTGATGCTGCGCTTCTTTTTTAAGGTAACCAATATACTGGTAGCCAGCAATTTTCAATGGTTCTGGCAACTGATCGCCAACGGCCAACGTCAGGCTTTGATTATAGGCAGCCAAATCCATACTGCTGACTGCCAAAACAGAAGCTGGCAGAAGCACAGAACCCAAGCCTGTCACAAGCAAAATAGAAGACAGGTATCTCTTGCCATTTTTTCCTCGCGCCAGCACTAAAACGACCAAGGCCAGTCCTGTAGCTGCAAAAGCCGCTCCCAAAAGGCCTGACTCTCCTGTCTTAGGGAGCTTTCCTAACAAGCTTTCTTGCTTTGTCGGACGGTAAACCAAATAATAAGCGTCCGAATTTTCTTCCGCAAATTTGGGAAGTTCCTTCACAATAGCAGCTTTTTCAGCCTCAGTCAGATCGCTTTCCACCACATAGTGATACTGAACGACGGTAGAATGATTGGCAGACACTTCCGCTGCCTCAACAGAGCTGATAGCTCCTCCCATTGTGGTACACAAAAAGAAGCTTCCGATAGTAGCGGAAACTAGACCTACAGACAGCTTTCTAAAAGAATAGCGCTGGTATATGTCACCAGTGACTCTTTTTTCATAAAATTCCCTTTTCTTCATATAATAAGCTAATAAAAATTTTACTGAATTTTACTCAAAATTGCAATCCCTTAGCCTTATAAAATACTTTTCTTTCAGCTGTCGACAGGGAGAGGAAGGCTTTTGTTTTTAGCGAAAAGCAAAAAGCAGATTCCCTGAGAGAGAACCTACTGTTTACAGATCATCCAAGCCCCAAATCCAACTCAAAGAGGCCGTACTCATGCTTGTCCCCTTGCAATTCTGCTGCATAGTGGCGCGTGACGGTATTTTGGTGAATCAGGGCACCGATAGCCGAGGCTTGCCGCTTTTGCGCTTCTTTAAAAATCGGATAGGCCAAGGCAGAGCCCAAGCCCAAGAATTCTTCATCTACTCCTAGATACATAATCGTATAACGTTTGGCAAAGCGCTTGGTCCAGAAAAGCTTGGCTAGGTTGAGAGGAGTCAGCTTTTGATAAACCAAAGAGCCATAGTCCGGCATGGCAATCAGAAAACCAGCTAGCCTGCCCTCCTTATAAGCCAGCTTAACCATGGAAAAATCAAGAATATACTGGTATTTTTGAAAAATCTGACTGAACTGCTGACTGGAAATTGACCGATAAATCGGGAAATCTTGATAGAGGCGATTGAGGAGCTCAAAAACTTGCAACGAAGCTTGATCCCACTCCTGCTTCTTTGGAGAGCGAATGGTGAAACCTGCTTTTTCAAAAGACTCAAAGCGATGAGCAAGCTTGTCCTGATGAGTTTGATTGCTGACCTTGGGATAAAAATTCGACAGATAGCGCTCCTTGAGCTCAAAACCAGCAGCCTGCCACAGCTGAGGATAATAGTCTGGATTATGAGGTTCTCCAGTAAAAGGGAGCTCCTCTGTTCCAGTCAACTGCATTCGATAACCCAGCCAAAAGCTTGCCTGCACAGGACCAATTATCTTAATCACTCCGAGACTGCGGGCAAAACCTGCTAAATGATCGATAAAAGCAGATGCAATTTGTTGATTATTGATCGACTCGAAAAATCCCAAGTAAGCAGCCTCATCATCTGAATAAAAGGTCAGGAGGCCTCGAATACAAGGCTGACCATCCGTATAGCCAACAAAGGCATAGGTATCTAAGTCAGAACTCAGCGGGTGACTGCCTTCAATCAGAGCCAGTTCTTCCTCTTCTGACTGCATGAGGTGCTCAGGCTGGTAAATCTTCTTGGGCAGGGCTAGAAAATCATCCATCTCTGTCGTATTGGGTTTGACCGGTTTAATTTCCAGCATGGTCTTCCTCCTTGATCAGTCGAATCTTGCCAGTCAGGCCATCCATCTCAATCCAATCACCGTTTTGAGCTGGCTGCAGGCACCTCTGACATTGACAATGGAAGGAATACCCAACTCGCGGGAAATAATGGCCGTGTGCGAGAGCAAAGACCCTTGCTCGGCAATGACACCCTTGGCTTGGGTCAAAAGATAAACCCAGCCCGGATCGGTCATCTTGGTCACGATAATCCGGTCCTGAGCAGACTCAATCTCCTGCACATCTTCCACGACCAAAACCTGAGCCTTAACGCAGCCAGGTGAGCAGCCAATCCCTTGTAAGGCTTGAGTGCCCGTATTATGACTGCTGGTGCGGTTTTGCGGTTTCAGATATTTCTCAAAGACCTGTCCAGCAAAAACATAGCGACTAAAGGTTGGCAGTTCCTTATCAGCCTCCAACTTCTCCCGACGCTCGGCTATCAAGCCGCTAATATCTCTGGGCTTTCTGGTCAGCTCAAACAACTCTTCCTTGGTCAGGTAAAAAACATCGTCAGGCGTAGCCAGCAGCCCTTGCTCGGCTAATTGCTGTCCAAGCGTTCGGAAAATCTGCCGCATCATGCCATAGATCCGTGTGCGGTTTAAGCGGGAGCTTTCCCGATATTTAACACCAGTCATGGCTCGCTTGCGAAGAAAATTCGTCCACCAGCCTGATTTTTGCACCTCTTCTTCAAGTTTCTGAGGAGCCAACTTCTTCTCCTCTTGCTGGCACATTTGCAGCAGGAGCTTAAGTAGACGCTCTGGGTGCGTTCGGAAGGTGGGAGTTTCTAACTTCAACTCTTCCGGAGCTCGATCACCAAATTCATGGATAAAATGGACTATTTCTTGAACTAAAGGATGCTGGCGATTTAGAAAGACTGCTGGACTTTCACTTGCCATGGCCTGTCTAATCTCTGCATTTTCTTCTGCTTTTAGCTGAGCTGTTAAAGCCTGCAGAGCCAAAGCCGGCCGCATACTTTCAATCTGCTCGATTCCCGCAATCTCAGCTTGAACAACCCCACCGCGACGCGACTTCTTCAGGAGTCCAGTATAGACAAAAGCATACAAATCATTGACCAGCGTAATGTCCCAGTGAGCCAGAATATCCTCTTTCAACTTGCTGACCAAGGCAATCAAGGTCTCTGCATCTGCGTCGGGAGAAAAGCTCGCTTCGTATTCGCGCTGAATCTGGGCAAACTGCTCTTCCAATTGCCGCATTTGCTTGGGTGCCGTCCAAAACTCTCGAATGATGTGGAGCATGATTTGCAAGCGTTTGAAAGCAGACAGGTGCACCGGCATCTGAGGCACCTCTGTCTCTCGTACTCCCAGCATATCCTGCCAGATAGGGATGATTTTCTTAGAAAAAGGCAGAAGCTGCAAGAGCTGATACCAACTCTGAATCTGGTAATAGACTCGGCTATTGACCGGCTGCAGCATATTTTGAAAAGTGGCTTCATAGGCAGCCAACTCAGGGGCATCCTTGCCAACCAAGCGCTGGGCCAGACTGCGAAAAATGCTGGCATAAGCCTCTTGGATAAAGCTAATAGTCAGAGGACTGGAAACGCCTGGATAACTCTCGACAATGTTGCTGTTATCCAGAATAATCTGCTGTCCCTCTGGCAAGGTGGTAATAGGTCGCGCCTGCAAGAGATAGAGTTGATCATTTGCGAAGGTGAACTCCATATCCATATAGGGTCCGAAAAGCTGACTTACCTGACTAGCCAAGGCTTGTAACTTCTCAAGTTGTTCCTGTGATAGGTCTGGTGAGTCCTCCGTCTGCTCCGTATAAAAGAGCTGGTCCTTAGGATGGAGGGTAACCATGGTTGTAGGAATCTTATCCTCAACAACCTTATTGCCCAAGCCTCGACCGATGACAATGATATGCTCGTTCAGAATGCCCTTGGGATTAGCTGTGAAGTAAATCCCAGACAAGTCTCCCTCCTGCATGACCTGCACAAGGCAAATCATCTGCGCTTGCTTCAAAGATAGTCCCTGCTCAAATAGATAACTAAGAGCTGACTCCTGATAAAGAGAGAGCAAGGTTGCTTGGATAGCTTCTTTAAGCCCCTCTGGCTTCACATTGAGCTGGCTCTCAAACTGACCGGCAAAGGATGAAGCCTTCCCATCCTCAATGGTAGCAGATGAGCGGACTGCAAAGCGACAGTCTTTCTGAGAAAACTCCTGCCGAATCCAGTTTTCAGCCGCCGTCAAATCTTCTTGACTAAACTGCTCTATGGCCCAATCCTGCAGCTGCTGACTGAGCTGGGACAAGTCCAACTCTCCAGACCGATAGGCTTCCTCCATCCGCTCCAAGTCAGCAGAGCTGGCAGATTTTTGAAAAAAGTCAAAAGCAAACACAGCAAAGTCAGGAATCGGCAAACCAGCAGCCTGCATTTTCAGCAAATGATAGGCCTTGCCTCCGACCTGGTCAAGCCCTGTCTGCTTGATTCTTTTCATCAAAGCACCCCCATCAAGAGATAAACAGCAACGGACAGAACCATGGTCGTCTCCGTGATATAAGTATAACGCTCCACCCGCTCCCGGATATTAAAGCGAGTCGGATCCTTGATAAACTGCTCAAACTGGACAGTCATCCAGATGACATTCAGCACCAAGACTACCACTCCGATATGGGAAATATTCCAGAGGAGAGCAAAATTGGTCAAGATATCCAGCAGCGTCACCACCTCGATAAAGCGAGTAGCTTTTTTGTAGCCAAAAAGCATAGAATAAGTCACATACTCGGTCTCGTCTTTTGGCGCCCGAATCTTGCGGCAGACTTCCCAGATCAGACTTGGGAAATACATGGTAAAGGCCAGCAAGACGGTCGGTAGGGACAAGAGAGGCAGATTGTACTTGTAGCAGACAAAAGAGATGGTATAGAGATTCAAAATCATCATGACCGGATTATGGGTCACCAGAGCTAACGGCAAGGAATTTTGAATCTTGTCACGCTTGAAGAACCAGAAGGACATGAGGGTCCCGTAGATATAGAGGAAGAGGAACCAGCCGATATTGTTCATAAAGAGGATATTGAGAAGTACAGAGACAGCTACGATAAAGCTGAGGGCAATAGCTAAGTCCTTCTTTTTCACTCGTCCAGATGGCAGAGCCCGATGAGGAAAGAGGCGTCTATCAGTCTCATAGTCCTTGAAATCATCCGCAATCCGCAGAATCATCAGAAAGACAAAAATGGTAAAAATCCCAATCAACTCCTGATGGTCAAAGTGAAAGGTGGTCACTCCGTCATTGAGCAAGAGGACAAAATAAATCTCAAAAAACATGATGGCAGCCACAAAAAAGCGCGGCAACAAAGGGAACATTTCCTTATAATAAACGGCTAATCGTTTAAACATAGCTTTTCTCCAATCTTTTCACCCATTTGAATCTGGGTTTCTATTCCAAGGTCTGAGTAAGTCAGGATATCCTGATCCAAGCGAATCGTGTCTGCCGGGTAGAGGACAAGAATGGTTGAACCGCCCAGACCAAAGCAGCCCTTCTCCTGTCCCCTGACCAAATGGTCCCGATTGTGATTGTATATTCTGCCGACCAAGAGCGCCCCTACTTCCATCTGCAAGACTGGCCCTAGCTCGGTATCTAAAAGACAGTATTTTCTTTTATTCTCCTTGTAAATCAAGCGCCGCTTCTGGGCTACCTGTCTGACCGTATGCAGGCGGCCTTTAATTTTTCGTCTTCGGGTAATTCTGCCCGATTCAGCTGCCAGATAGCGGTGCAGGTCTTCCACTCCCAGTCGATAAACCAGCGCTGTTCCGCCTCTAAATAGCTGAGCCAACTCTTCATCCATCAATAAGTCAGCTAGACTATAAATCTGCCCCTTAATTGTCAGCTGCAAGTCCTGACTAACGGTAAAAGCCTCCAACTTAGCATCCGCAACTGCCAGTACTTGACTGTTAGGGCAGACTGGACGCAGATCAGGCTTGATTTTTCGCTTGAAGAAAGCCGCAAAGCTAGGATAGGGCCCATCTTCATAGTCAGCCAGATTCAGCTGATAAGTTTCCACAAAAGCTGCTAATTTCTTGCGAGAAAAAGGAGTGTAGTCTTTCAAAGTCAGCAGATAAGACAGACTAGGTCGGGTCAAGATAGGCAATAAGAAGCGACCCCAAGCAGTACCATAAAGCTTGTCTAACAGACCCGCCTTGTATTCTATCGGTTCCTGTACTTGGCCAGTCCTTCTCTGATAGACCTTAACCATGAGGAAGACCCCCCAGACCAATCAGGCTTGCAACAGCCAGAATCGCAAAGGCCAGGTAGGCCAGCTTATTCGGTTTGGGAATCCGGCAGTTGTAGACAAATAGGAAGGTCAGCAAAAGAGACAAGCCCAGCCACACCCAAGCAAAGAAACCAGGCGCCAGCCATTGACAGACCAGATAGGTAAATGGGAAAAATAGGGCGCTGTAGGTCACGGGCAAGCCGACAAAATAAGAGTCAGATCCTTCATCATGCTTGGCCAAGCGATTAAAATGAGCCAAGCGCGTAACCGCAGCCAAGACATAGAGGACAGCCAAGATGATATTGACCGCTCCCAAGGGCAGCTGGGTCATGAGGAGCACAGCCGGAAGAGCTGCAAAGCTAATCATATCGCAGAGCGAATCAATCTCAATGCCAAATCGTTTCTGACTTTCAGTCCGCTTCATCCGCCGCGCCACCACACCATCAAAGAGGTCGCAGATACCGCTAACGATAAAGGCCATCATGGCTAGCCGCAGCTGGGACTGAATGATGGCATAGACTGCCAACAATGCAAAAGCAGCGCCCGTATAGGTCAGGATAACGGATTTATCGTATTCACCGATAAACAAAGGTTCATTCTTCTTCATGAATTCTTATTTCTCCTCTTCTTCCATCTAAAGTAACCAGCATGCCAGTTTTTAGCAGCTGAGTTGCATTCTTGGCGCAGACCAGAGCTGGAATCCCACATTCCCGAGCGACAATGGAGGCATGGCAGAGAACTCCACCATACTCTGTTACAAGACCACCTAGAATACCGAAAACATAGCTCCAGCCAGTATCTGTATAGCGAGTGACAAGGATGTCTCCCGGTTCAATTGTCTCAATATCCGCCAAATCCAAGAGAACTCTAACCCGACCGGTTACCTGACCGCTGCTGGCTGGCATTCCCGTCAACAGAGCCTGACTCTCATGGGCCACCTCTTCCAGGCTCATCTCTTTGTCGGTCAAATCCCCCACTGGCTCAAAATTCCGATAGGCCTGGCAATAATGCCGATTATCTGCTGCTTCTTCTTGCAACTGGTCAGCAGTCTTTTGCCCTTCCATAAAGGCAATCAGACTTTCTTTCTTAATGTAAAAAATATCTTGTTCATTTTTCAGAAAGCCTCGCTTTTCATAAGCTCGACCGAGTTTTAGGCTAATCTGACGAATGAGGTGGTAATAGCACGTGGAAATATCCTTGAACTCCTCTCGCCACCAGAGCAAGTTCCGCAGGTCTTGACTGATTTTTTCTATCTTTTTCTGCTTGGCTCGAGATAGACGAGCCAAATCCAGCTCAGACTTTGAGCCAGGACTGAGAGAAGATTTGGCCGCTTGGTAGTAAGCTGAATCAGCAATCAACTGCTGGACCGCTGTCATAACCTGATGAGCATCTTCTTCATAACTAGCTACTCGCAAGTCCAGCTCCCGTGCCGAGTGATAGCCAAAATCCTTTTGGAAATCCTGAATCTTGATAAAATCTGCTCGCTCAGGATATTGTGCAGCCAGTTCCTGCAATTCTTCCACCGATAGCTCCAACCAATCGTCTGTCAGTTTCTCGTCTGCCAAAACAAGATCCGCAGCTTCCAACATTTTAGCCAAAGGCTTGGTATGCGAAACATTTCCCAACTTAGCTATCAGTTGGAAAAATTCATCAACCGTCAGCCATTTGAGGAGACTGGTCTTTTTCATGGACAGCTGGACCGTATTGATGTAGGCCTGCCAGAAATAAGTTCCCTCACTGTCTAAATAAGCCTGATTTAGCACTAACTGCCAAAGGCTCTCGACCTGCTGCAGCGGGCTTTGGTCGTTCAGTTCTCGTATTTCTTGATGAAGACGGTTAAATTGCTGGCGCAGCTCTTGCAGCTTGTCTGGCGCATGATGCAGAAAAGTCTTAGTTACCTTTTGCGTTTTCAAGGCTACTCGCAGGAAATTCAAGAGCAAGGCTGGACTTAATTTGCTGGTAAAACCTTGGCCTTGGTAGTCTTTATTAACTCCCAGCTCATCATCAAAGTCTCGCTCAATATAGCCCGGAATCTGTTCCATACCTTGCTTAACCACACCTAAGTTCCAGAAGGGCCGAGCATAATGCAGGCGCATCAGCGGTGGCATCACACCTTCAGGCTCTAGGCCAATAGCCAGCAAAAAGCTGGAGAGTGCCTCTTGCCAAGAATGGCGATAAAGGCTCCACATGAGATTTGGACAAGGCTGAGCCGCCACTCCTCCATCCCGAAAATTCGCCGTCGTCCAGCGACCACTGTCAATTTTAGTTGGTACTGTCGTGATAGGCCGAGCCTGCAGCAGACAGACTTGCTCTTGGACAGCACACCACTCGATATCCATCGGCCGACCAAAATACGCCACAATCTGCAAAACTTGCGCGTGCAGTTTCTGCAAGACGGCCAGAGGGATTTCAAGCTCTTCAAACTGGATCCAGTCTGGCTTGTACCAAGGAAGTGTCAGGCGCTCAGGATTGACTTGACCACTAACCAAGCTCTCAGCCGAGCCTTCCACATACTCCAAAAGCATGGTCTGGTCCTGATTAGTCGCCACATCTAGGGAAAAGCAGACACCGCTGAAATCAGGCTCTATCTGCTCCTGAATCAGCACCGCCATAGCAAAATCCTTATCAGCCAGACCCTGGCGCTGCCAGTAGGCCAAGGCTTCTGGATTAAAGAGGGAAAGCAGACAAGAACGAATACCCTGCTCGATTTCTGACAGTGTCCGGCAATTGCCAATCGAATCATACTGGCCGGCAAATGACATAGCCTGTCCGTCTTCTAAAAGGGCACTACTGCGAACGATATAAGCTTGATTTTCCTGACAAAAAGCTGCCAACTCCTGTAGCCAAGCTGAATCCAAGGGATATTGCTGCAAACGCTCCGCAATATCCTCTTTGCCCAGGTTTATTAACTTTTCAAGTCCCTGTTTTGAGTATTCTGGCAGAGCCGCTCTTAGCCAAGACATGACTTGATCTGCTGGCAAAATCAAGGCTCTAGGAACCGAAAGCCCCAGCTGATAGAGGTTTATTAACTGATTGATTTTACCGCCATAGACGGCCGAAGGCTCTTTTTCCAGCCATAGTTCTTTCGTCATAACTTCCATCTCACATACGGTTTTTTCTAAGCTTGGCCCAGTAGAGCAGACGATTGACTCCTAGATGCGTACCCGCCCCTAGGATGAGTATGCCCAGCATCTGCTGCCAAGACAGAGGGATATAGAAAAGCAAGAAAATGATACAACCAATCAGGGAATCAATCTGGTCTATCCAATAAAAATCCATTTCCAGCCATTTTCCGCCGTCTTGCCCTCTCTGATCTCCAAACGGCGCTTGATGAAGCTATTGGGCAGCTCAAACAAAACATAAGCCAGCCCCAAAAGAGCCCCAAGCACCAGATTAAAGAGCACAGTATTTTCGTAGAAAGCATAGACCAGGTGCAGTTTCTCTAGGGTAGGAATACTCTTCAAGAGCAAGCCCCAAAGGAGCTGAGCCAAAGCTCCCCAGACAATCATGCCAAAGAAACCTTTCCAGGTCTTGTTAGCTCCGAACAGTCGCTTTCCATCTTTCAAAACCAAGCCGCTATCCATGGGTCGGTATGCCGCCTCTAGCAGTGAAGACTTGCAAAAGATCATATTGAGAACCCCAGCCAGAATGACCGGCATCAAGGTGACATACAAGGCAAGAATCCAACTCATACTTATTTCCTATTCTTTTTATGAAGATCAGTCTGAAAAATCAAGAGATTCCTCAAACTTATATATATCATTATACCATAAGTCGTAAAACCCTTTTCCAATAAGCCCTAGACATCTGTCGCATCTGACAAGGAGCAACGCTTGTCTGCCATCCCGCTTTATCAACTCCAAAGCCACCTACTAGAATGATATCTTTTTAAAACAACACAAAAAGCCTCATAAGAACTTCTAAGGAAACCAGCATCTGGTCTATTAAAAGTTACTTATGAAGCCTATGAATTGCGCCTTGTCCCTAGGAAAGAAGTAAACTATTTTTGCTTGGTCGTAAACCACTAACCTTCAAAAGGCGCGCAATTCTTTCATCTATTTTTAGTGTCTAGCAGAATGGTCACTGGGCCATCATTTACCAATTCCACCTGCATATCTGCGCCGAACACGCCCGTCTTGACTGGCACTTGCTCAGCTAACAGCTGGTTAAACTTGTCATAAAAGGGACTAGCCATATCCGGCTTGGCTGCACCTGTAAAGGCTGGCCGATTTCCCTTTTTGGTATCTGCATGGAGGGTAAATTGGGAAATGGAAAGAATTTCCCCTCCAATATCTTGAACAGAAAGATTCATCTTATCCTCAGCATCGGAAAAAATCCGCATATTGACAATCTTCCTGACTGCATAGTCCATATCTTCCTGACTATCCTCAGGCCCGACACCTACTAAGAGCAGGAGACCCTGTTCAATCCTACTGTACAGTTGCTGGTCGATACTGACCTGGGCATGTTTGACACGCTGAATGACGATTTTCATATTTTTTCCTTTATTTTCTGACGAACATCCACTCTGACAAGCTCCAACTTAGCCATTGGTCCGTTTGACCGAGTAGACCTCTGGCACACTCTTGATCTTGTCCACCACCGTCGTCAGCATGGACAAGTTAGCAATGCCAAAGGAAATGTGAATATTGGCAAACTTCATATCCTTGGTTGGATGAGCATTCACCGTTGAAATATTTTTGGTAGTATTGGATAGGACCTGTAACACATCGTTGAGAAGACCAGATCGGTTGAGACCATAAATATCAATGTGGGCCGTGTACTCTTTGGTCGAGTTATTTTCTTCCCATTCCACATCAAGCAGGCGCTGCTCGTAATTTTCCTGAGCCTTGAGATTCATGCAGTCCTGCCGGTGGATGGCCACACCGCGCCCCTTGGTAATATAGCCGACAATGTCGTCTCCCGGTACGGGATTACAGCATTTAGCAATCCGAATGAGGAGACCAGATGCTCCTTGAATGACCACGCCACCTTCGTGCTTGACCTTGAGGGTGTCTTTTTTGTTCTCGACCTTGACTTCACCGCCCTTGACCAATTCCTCCGCCTCTGCTTTGGCCTTGGCCCGCTCTTCCTCACGGCGTTCTTTTTCCGTCAAGCGGTTGAAAATACTAATGGCACCGATCTCACCGAAACCAATTGCCGCAAAAAGCGCTTCTTCGGTCTTATAGCTGGTCTTTTGCAGCACTTCTTCCATGTGCTTCTTATCCATGTACTTATTGGCTACATAGCCATTTTCCTGGAATTGAGCCTGCAAGAGCTCCCGTCCTTTAGAGATAGATAGCTCCTTGTCTTGATTTTTAAAGAACTGACGGATTTTATTTCTGGCCTTGCTGGTCTTGACGATATTGAGCCAGTCGCGGCTCGGTCCAAAGGAGTTAGCATTGGTGATGATTTCCACCTGATCCCCAGTCTTCAGCTTGGTATTGAGCGGCACCATGCGACCATTAACCTTGGCTCCTGTCGCCTTCTCCCCGACCTTGGTATGGATCTCATAGGCAAAATCAATGGGGCCTGAGTCCTTAGGCAAAGAACGCACTGCTCCATCCGGTGTGAAGACATAGATTTCTTCCGCCAGATAGCTTTCCTTAACCGAATCAACAAATTCCTTAGCATCACCAGACTGATTCTGTAACTCCATCAGTTCCTTGATCCAATTCATCCCGATGGCAGATTCCTTGCTGTCAACCTGACCCTTTATCCCCTTTTTATAAGCCCAGTGAGCAGCGACCCCGTATTCTGCCACTTCGTGCATTTCCTTGGTCCGAATCTGAAACTCGATCGGACCTTTAGGTCCGTAAACGGTCGTATGGATGGACTGGTAGCCGTTGGCCTTACGATTGGCAATATAGTCCTTGAAACGACCAGGCATGGGTTTCCAAAGCTCATGGATATAGCCCAGCATGGCATAGACATCACTGTGAGTGCTCAAAATGCAGCGAATAGCAATCAGATCATAAATCTCATCAAAACGCTTCTTCTTGTCCTGCATTTTGCGATAGATGGAATAAATATGCTTGGGACGACCATAGATCTTTCCATGAAGATTGCGCTCTCCCGCGTAGGTTTCAATCTTGTGGACAACTTCCTCTACCAGAGCTTCCCGCTCTCGGCGCTTCTCCTTCATCATGTGGGAAATTTTATAAAATTCCGTCGGATTGAGATAACGGAAAGATAAGTCTTCCAATTCCCATTTGACACTGGAAATCCCCAAACGATGAGCCAGAGGAGCATAGATTTCCATAGTTTCCTGCGAGATCCGCTCTTGTTTGTCTGGCCGTAAATGATTCAGAGTACGCATATTATGCAGACGGTCAGCCAGCTTGACCAAGATCACTCGAAGGTCTTCTGACATGGCCATGAGCATCTTGCGATGATTTTCCGCCAACTGTTCTTCGTGAGACTTGTATTTGACTTTCCCAAGCTTGGTCACACCATCCACAATCACGCGCACATCATGGCCGAATTCCCGCTCCAGATCGTCCAAGGTCGCCGCCGTATCCTCTACAACATCATGCAAAAAACCACAGGCTACTGAAACAGCATCCAGCTTGAGCTTAGCTAAAATTCCCGCCACCTGAATCGGATGGACAATATAGGGTTCTCCTGACTTGCGAGTCTGCCCGCTATGGCATTCTACCGCATAAATCAGTGCTTTTTGAACAAAGACCACATCCTCTGCAGCTAAATATTTTTTTGTTAGGGCTACAACCTGATTACCCGTTAAATTTTCTTCTTTTGGCATGCATTCTCTCCGCTTTCTTGCCTACTATTTTAACATTTTTAAATCAATATGAAAACCAAGAGGACTAGAATATCAGGAAGGCGCTAGGATAGCACTAAAGTTTCAAACATCCAGCTTGGCTCCCTGTTTCTGAGCACAGCTTTAAAAGCTTTCCCAGACCTTACAAATAGTCCCAGCCCCGCGAGCTTGCTCGACAATCCATGACTATTGAGCAAGCAGCTGCAACCTCAAGGATCTCTTTCTAATAAAAAGCGAGGCTGAGACACTTTTGTCTCAACCTCCGTGATGAAAATGATGTACTTTCTCCATATGAGCTATATCCTTTAGAAACTCATAATAGGCATAGATGAGGTAACCAGCAGAGGCCACACCCAAAATAGCTATTGATACTTCAAATAAGGTAGACAAAGACATGATAAACCTCCTCTCCTTATTTCAAACTGCAATGTGCAAAGCGACCATCAGCGGCTGTTTCGTTTCCGATTTTTTCCTTTCTAGCCTGCCTCTGGATTCACCTTTATTATACCAAATTTAAGATAGGAAAACAATAAAAATCCCTTTGTAAAAGCACTTTTTCCTGACAATTTTGTAAGGTTTAATGAGAAAATAATTCTTATCTATTCGAAGTGCTCTTCTTCCTTTTCAACTATTTTCTCTTTCTTTCTATGAGCATACTCTCTAATTGTTAGACCAGTCGCAATATTGGTTAAAAGTAAGATTACAAGTAGATAAACCCAGATCGGTGTATTTGATAAAACACCAGATTGATTGGTTTTTTCAGTTACAACTGGGTTGGATAAGAAGTTTAAAACAGCTTGGTTATCCGTTCCGTTCGAACGAGCATTTGATAGTACTCCTTGGAAGTTCTTATTAAATTCAGTACTATCTTCAACATTCTTAGCCTGATTCTTAATAAGTGATTCCGTTTGCTGATGAACTTCCTTCACTTCTCCTTGAACTCTTTTAGCTTGCTCTGCTAAAGTATTAAATTGCGTATCCATAGATCCAATTGTGTTCCCATTAGAGATGATTGTATCAGAAGTGTTTCGAGTATTAGAGGCAAGTTTTGTAACAATATCCAATAGACTATTACTACTATCATCTGTTGTATAAAGTCTACTATTTGACAAACCGTCACCTGAACTTGTTGGAGAAATCTCTAAAAGCTCTGGGCCATTTTTTTTCCACTTCTCATACTCCTCATTCAACTTATTAGATGCCTCTTGGTGCCAATCGTCTAAGTCTTTAACAATTGCTGCAAAATAATCGCTAGGTAATTCTTCTTTTGCCAGTTGAGGAAGAGAGGCTATATTTGCCTGAAGTCTATTTATCTCTACACTTAATTTAACATATAGGTCAATTCCTGACTGTCTATATTGATCCACATCTTTCTGTTGCAACTTATCCGCTACAGATGATGGTGAAATGTTCCCATACATCTTCGCAACTGAGTCACTCGCTGGATTAGCTATGTCAACATTGTTATACGATGATGTTGGGCTACCATATAAATTCTTAACCATAGTCGACGCTATATCAATTCGAGATAGTTGGTCAAAAATATGGGATAAATCTTTCTTTACTAACGCAACATTTCCTTTATTATCATCATAAAAGAAACTATACTCCAAAGGAATTCTTTCGCTACCAATTTCAAGTTCAAACATAATAGTATTCAGTCCATAATTAGGAGAAAGTTGAATTTGAAGTTGGAGGGTAGTCGGTGCTGAAATCTTATCAACGCTTGGGACTACTGTGGCTCCCTTGGCACCCTTAACACGTACATTTGTCACACGAATAGGAGTTTCAATATATTTCTTAGCTCCAGTTCCTGCAGAAGAGAGCTCAGGATAAACATGAGTCATTGTAACCGTTTGAGTCTCTGTAGGTGGCAACACATCATTAGCTACTGTTATAAACGTATAGCCTGGCATCGAACCAGTAGTCCTACCTTTAATGCTCGCATATTTCGACAATAGGCTTAATTTTGCGTAATATGAATTGATTTGTCCATCTGTTAAAGCTCCAAACTCTTTTAGTTTATTAAATAAGATTCCATAATCACTAGGATTAACACTAATAGAAGCAATCGTGCTATCTACTTGATTAGTATAATCTATAGGCAATTCATCTGAATCTGATAAAGTATTAACAACCTGCTTAGCTAAAGCTTGTCTTACACTATTTTGATCTGCTTCATCACTGACTGCTTTTAAAATCGCTGCCTCATCACTTCCTAAGGTCGATGTATCAATCACTTTGCCGTCAAAATAGTTCTGAGATACTTGTCTACGAGACTCCTCAAGAGAGCTCCGAATGGATCCTAGTTCTTTTCGAGACTGCTCTATCTTCGCTTGATATTGGTCCATCTTCTCATTATAACTATTTATACGCTGAGCTAAACGTTTAAAATAAGGTTCTGAATTATCTGGATCAGTAGAGGAGTCTGTATTTTTGAAAAGATGCAAATAATTCATTGAATTTCTATAAAGGGTTAGATACAATTCATTATCTTTATCATATTGATTCTTAATAGAATTTCCTGCGACTCGAGCATTGTGATTAGCAACCTGTGATTGAACTTGTTTGTACTTTAAAATTGGATCTGCTTGACCGAGTAAGGACTCCGAATTTTTTTTCAACAAATCAGAGGTTGAGGTTTTGAAACTTGACGTTGATTGTTCAAATGCTCTATTAGAAGACTGAACACTCTGTGCGATCGAAGGAATGGAATCTATTGATTTAATACTCCTATCAGCAGGTTGAAAGATTGAAGTAGATAAGGAACTATACACATCTGATTCATCATCAACAATTGTTTTCATCCGAAGTTTGGCATCATCAAGATTATTAATGACACTTGTAAAATATAGACGAATGGTTTTCTGATTCAAGCTATTAACATAATCCCCGACTTGTTGAGCCATTTCAAGAGACTGCTCTTTTTTTACAGAATCTTTTACCTTATACGTTATTTTGGCCTTTTCAGGATTAAAACTTGACAATTGCAATATATTGTGCGAGAAATCTTTAGGTATGTAAATGATAGCTTCAAGTGAATCATCCTTGTACTGGCTTTCTGCTTGATTCCTAGATAGGACTTTCCAACTCGCCTCTTTTTTCTCATCCTTCGCTAGTAATTTTGTAAAATCATCTCCAAAATTATATTGGACACTATTTAATTGCTCACCCTCATCTTGATTGACAATTCCAATTCGAAGATGTGTTTTTTCCTTAGTTCCTAAAATAAAAGAAAAACTATCTGATTTACTTACATAGATAAGAACTCCCACAGTAAGCATCAAGCATAAAATAATTAACACTTTTCCAAACAAATGTTTTTTTTCTTTTTTTAGACTCATTATAATTCTTTCTCCTAAATTGATTTTAGCCGCATCATCGTTACTTGTTAACAGGAATCCCTCTGTCTATTATAGCACATTTAAGGCTTATTATGAAAACTTTTTGTAACTACTTATCTTGCGCTATTCTCAGGCGATGAACACTTCTACCAACGAAGAACTGTGTTTCATTAAGTTCCACCAAGGGCTCATTGTATTGAGTACGACCTGGTACGACCTTTTGTTCATTAAAGGTAGTACCAAACGTTCCCATCGGAACATTTTGTCGAAGTCGCTTGAAGAATGGTGTAAATTTACTAACTATGCTGCTTTGATAACCATGGAAAATTAAATGGATGTTAACTACCGAAGATTTGGTGAACAAAGTATTTACATCTTTATCCGTTAACACAATCTTATCTCCAGTTAAGTGTATATCTGGAAGATAAACAAACATTGGTTGCTCTCTACGCTTACCAGATTGGATGATTCCTAAGAGTTCACCAAGGAATTGGCTAATATTCGCCTCATCAATTATAGTGTCAAAATATTCATTCATACCGGCAAAACGTCCATCCGTATCAACCACTACACGGTCCATTTTCCCAGAAAACTCTGAAAAAGCTGACAATATTGCTCGCTCAATACTATATGTTTGAGAAGGAGTGTCATCCATGAGAAGAATAAAGTCATAATTCATTGGTTCAATAGAGCGAATCATTGTTGTTTCTTTATCATAACCAATTGGAATATTGAATCTCTCCCGTTCTTCTTGAACAGCTACATCATTTTCAAATTCTTCAAATGTAATCTCATTAGCCAGCATCGGGATAGCTTCGGGTCTGGATCCATTCCATGACTTGTCCATTGATTCAATAGCGTTTTCTAAACTCTGCAGTCTCTCAAGATTTGAACCTCCTTCCGTTGCAAGGTACACTTGAAAACGAATTGGTTCCTCAAATCTAATCTGACCGCGACCAGGAACAACTTGATCAGCCAGAGCATCAAAACCAATAAGATCTTTTTTGGAGTCCTTATCTACCAAATATAGAACAAACTGTGTAGCAAAATTACTTCGCATACTTAATTTCATACTAGTATTTCGGAGAACTGTTGCTATCAAATAAATACCTAGGCTCGCTCCCTCACGCAGTACCTGATGAAAAGCAGATTCAACAGAACTTTCAAGCGGATGATCACGTACAGTATCATAAGAGTCAACAATATTCAAAATAAATGGTAAAGTTTGTCCTGTCTTCTGCTCATACTGTTCAATAGAAGTGACTCCATATTCAGCCAATAAATCCCGTCGTTTTTGTATTTCCTTTTGTAAACTTTTAAGGAACTTTATTAGTTTTTCTGCATCATCTAATGTAGCAATATCTGCCACATGTGGTAATCCTTTCAGAGGGAATAGTCCATTCGTCCCAAAATCAAATAAATTAAAATGTATTTGATCTGGTTTATTAAGTCTAGCAAAATTCATGACTAATGTTTGAAGAGCTTGTGATTTTCCAAATCCTGGAGAAGCATAAATGATACTGTGACTAAATTCTTCTAAATCGAACTCTAGCATCCGCTGATCCTGTTCCGAAGGAATATCCATTAAAGCAAAAGGAGCTTTGTGAAGTTTTTTATCCCCCCAATTTGTAGTTAAAATCGGAGAAGGAATATCCTCATTAAGTGGAGGTAGCCATGGTTTAGTTGGAATACAGAGATTCACACTTTTTGCATACTGTGCAATATAATCTACAACAGCATCCAATTCAGTCTCATCATTATCAGCATCCCTACTAACCATCTCTTCGTCTAGATAAGACAAATCTGTAGTCGCAAGCTCATATTGTCCTAGCTCATTAATTACCCAAAGTCTATTATCAACTTCTTCAGTACTTGCTTTCGCTTTCGGTGCATAACGTGCCCCACTCCATGCCGATTGGAATAGTTCATATATCTCATTATTCCCAACTTGCAAATAAGCACGGCCTGGCTGTGTAATGCTTGCAGCATCTGGTGTCTTTATGATCTCATTCGAATCTGCTTTTTCCGCTACTTTTAGCGCCAGCTTAAATCGTGAATTAGACCAAATTTGATCATTAACAACACCCGAAGGCTTCTGAGTAGCTAGAATCAAATGGATCCCTAGGGAACGACCAATACGAGCCGCTGTCACAAGTTCTGTCATAAACTCTGGTTCATTTTGCTTTAACTCAGCAAATTCATCTGAAATTAAAAATAGATGTGGGAGTGGCTCTGTAGGAAAATCTCCCTCTATCCCTGTACGACCTTCCTTGTATAATTTTGTATATCCATTAATATGGTTGACTCCAAATCTACCAAATAGACGCTGACGCTTTTGTAATTCTGCTTTAATGGAAGCCAGAGCGCGCTGGATCCCTGCCCCATCTAAGTTGGTGATAACACCCATCAAATGTGGCAAATCTTTGAATAAATTTGCCATACCACCACCTTTAAAGTCTATTGGGAGAAAACCGATATCCTCTGGGCTAAAGTTTAATGCTAACGATAAAATGTAAGATTGTAATATTTCTGACTTCCCAGATCCCGTTGTTCCAGCAACGAGGCCGTGAGGGCCGTGAGCGCGTTCGTGTAAGTTCAGGTAGACAATATCATCTTTTCCTCGAACCCCAAGTGGAACTGCAAGACTCTTAGATGTATCTCCTCGTGCCCATCGGCTGGAAATATTTAAGTCTTCAACTTGCTCTGCATTATATAATTCTAAAAATGTAATCGCATCTGGAAGAGCATTTTTCTGGGTCTCCTCATGAATTAGGTTACTTAATCTACGTACAGCACCTTCATAATTATCTACTAATGGATACGGAGTAAAGGCTTGGTTTACATATATTCCTCTATTATTGATTAAAGTTGCTGTATCTCTACTCCTCAAATCGATAAGCGTCGTTACCGTCTCAGGTAATTGACGGCGACTTTCTTTCACCCAAATAACAGTTACACCAAAAGAAGCCAAATCTGCTCGTGAAAGACTTTCATTGATAGCATGACCAGACAACAAGCGATCATCTGAAATAACAATGACAATCTGAGGTAAATAAGTTCTTTCCTTCTGATCCTTTTCTTGAAAACGAGACTGCAAAACCTGATAAAGACTGGTAAGTACTGCATCTTTCGTACGATCATCATGTACAAAACCACGAACATTAATCATTGGTAACAGAAAATGAGGTAGAAATCTCCATTTCTTCCAAATTTGATCATAATCTTCCTGCGAAGTCAAATTAACAAATATTACATCATGATAAGAATGAAAAGCCGCAATCTGCAATAAAAGTTGCTGGAGAAATAGCTGACCTATATCATGTTGAGCGACGAGTCCAATGATATTTTGGGTAAGCGTTGTTGTAACAGGAACACTCTTTTGTTTCTCATAAGTCTTTAGCAAATCTTGAGAAAAAATTGTCAGCTTGTCCTTAGTTAAAAAGTCTGTTTGGTAATCAATTTGAAGCTGACTATCAATATCTCCCAAACCAAGCGAGACAGTCATAAAATCTTCATTAAAAGGCAGACGCTCATAAAGACGTTCATCATAACGCATAATCATTTCAATCAGAGTTTCAATATTGGGTTGCTGATAGAAAAGAATGTTCCTTTCCTCTATGTAGTGCTTATGTAAGGTAGATACTTGCTGTAATAGATACGCCTCGTAATCTTCGAGCCTTGTTATCTTCTTTTGTTTATACTCTTTTTTATCAGTAAAATAGCTCGTAATTGAAAATGCAGCAGTGAGAACACTCATCCCCCCCATGCTCAACATCATAATCGCATTTCGTCCCATTAAAACTACTACTAGCCCAGAAAGAGCAAACATACCTAGAGGAGGAACAATTGCACGCCAAATAGCATTCTTTGGTTTCGTTGGAGGATTTTTTGGCTTTTCTATCCTCTGACGTTTATCATATATCGTAGGAAGTACTCGAGGACTACGCCGATAGACTGGGAAATTAGATTGATAAATTGATTTTCTTTCTTGTAACAGGACAGTTTGACTATTGAAAATTGCTTTTTCAAAGAAAGACGAAATCTGCCATTGATTGTCCAAAAACTCTATAAAGTAATTTTCTATAAAAATACTATCTCCCTGTTTAAACTCGGAAATAATATCAGAGGAAATCAAACGCTCATTCAAATAACATACACTGTCATTTGGATAGAGATAAACCTTTCCGTTGGAAAACAGAATATAAGCTTTCGAGCAAATGAGGAGATTTGCTTCTTGATCTTTTGAAATAATAAAATCTTCGTTTGGAGGAGAAATGTAACTGACAAATATGTTTCTTTCTTCTTCAATAACAAAAACAGTCTTATTTTCAATGGTATTTTTCCCATTATCAACTCTTTTTCGTCAGCGTATATATTGCCATCCTTCATGTAGAAAGAGAACCCCTGCTCCTCAGCATTCGTTCCTTCCATAAACGTGAGTATCGATAGGCGTTCAGAAAAAATGACTACTTTGAGCTGACCTAACATTTTACCAGAAACTAGATTCTTTTCTGTGTTGTGAAAAAAACTTTTATCATCTCTACTCATCTTTTTCTTCACCTACTTTAACCCCAAGTTTTTTCGAGAGTTTCTCAATCTCTTTACGATACTCGCTTAATTTCTTTTGTTTATCAGCACCCTTCATATTTTTATCTTCACGAACTTGCTCATATAGATTTGTATAAGCATGCAGAGTTAACTGATCATCTCCAATATTCTGAGCCAAATCTAAAGATTTTTTATAGTTTCCCCTTCCAAGATAAATCCAATACTCCAAGAGGTTATCCTCACTGGAGGGTGTAATTGTATTTAAAACACTTGCTTTCTGATTCTCAGATAGATCATCTAAATGAACATAGGAAGATGCTAAGACATACTTTGCTTCTTTACCTAAACGACCTACTTGAAACTTTTGTAAATCATCTGCCACATCGTCATAATGTTTAGAAATAAAATGGCTTTGAGCATTTATTGTCGCTCGCTGAACAGGAACAGACCAAAAATAAAAGTAGGCTGCAAAAGTCCCCAAAGCAATACTTGCTGCGCAAAAAATTCCCATTCCAATAGAAAAAATATGCCAGTTACGTTTCGAAACAACTATCTTTGTTTTCTTTTCTTCTTGGTAAGCTTTGTCATAAGCTTCGTTAACGTATTTTACTACCTCATCATATGTCTCACATGCGGCTATATCCTGTATTAACGAATCTCCTATTGCAGCTACACCATTTATCAGTAAGTCAAAATCAAGTTTCGGTCGCAATATAGAAACAATCAAAGCCTTATAGCTCATTAGAAAAGTTTCTAAGGTATACGGAATCGGACTCATAATTCCTTCTAAACCATAATGAAGGATCTTAACAACACTTCCTTGTAAAAATATATTTTTCGGATGTATATAAGGAACTTTAAAATGATGCTCAGAGAATGTTAAAGATTCCATCTTTTGAGCCAATTCCAAACGTTTCACTTCTGACATCTCTTCTGTGATACAATCTTTAAGACTATAAGAATATTTTGGTTTGTCATAAATCAGTGATAAAGAACCACTGTCTTCCAATGTCACAGTGGCATCCATATAATTTTCTATAGTAGATAATTTTTGACGAGAAAAGTGACTTGCTGGTAAAATAACCTTGACCTTTTCCTTACTGTATTTAATTTCGATTTTATCACTCATTTATGATTACCTCCAATACATCGCCATCTCCTAGCGGATATTCTTTTAAAGCTCGATGTTGCTCTATTCTCAGAAGTTTTCCCTGAATCTCTAAATGCCAATTTGAGGGAATAATAGACAATGCTTTATCTAGATTATTTAGGCAAATTAACATCTTAACTTTCTGTAGAGATAATAATTTGGAAAAGCGAATATCTATTTCCTTATCTTTGTATCTAATGGTTGCGTTTAAATATTCTTCCTCCATGAAAATTCCTTCCTAAATAAATTCCAATTAAAAGCATGATTGTAACAAATGATATTGCCCCAAAGACTGTCCATATCATCATGTCGCCCGATTCCTCTTTATCTACGATGATACTGTCAGAGACTTGATAATTCTTAAAAAGAGCTTGGCGATACGCCTTAAAATCTAGTCCATCGCCACTCAAAATTTCTGCTTTGCTGAAATTAACTCGATTTGCAGTTTTGAGCATTTTCTGAGCATCCGTTTTAGATTTTATTGCTTCTTGTTCTATCCTATCCATGAATAGATTTGGTGCATACATATGCTCGATCTCATTTCCTTGAGAACGCTGTTTCTTTTGCGTCATCGAATCTGTTTTTAAGTCTAGTTCGCCATCTTTAGCATACACAGTACCACCTGTAAATAAAAATAATAAAAATAATGCTATAATTTGGTATAATCGCTTCAAGATACAAGCCCTACTTTCTAACTTAAGAAACTAAGAGAGACAGCTGTCTTCTGCAAATAAATACGTTACAAATATTCATTAATAGCATTGACCTATCGCAAATATCTTTAATGTATTTCCTATTTAGTCTCACTCAAAGACTAGTTTTATTTTAGCATGAATCGGATCAATATTCAAACCCTTAAACAGATGTGTAAGGATCTCATTATTTCGTTCTAATAGATAATATATCGTACCCAAATTTATTTAGACGCCATTCAAACAGGTGATTTTTACTTTATCTTTTTTGGCACCGACCTGCTATTTTTATCAAATATCTAAACAAGCTACCTTAGTTTCTTTAGATATACCATCCCCAATGGTCAAAATTCTTTACTTTTCCTTGTGCCCAATCACTCCAGATCCACTTCTTATAATATTATTTACTATAGTACTCTTGGCTTGAAATATTTATATAGATTTTATACTCTTCTAACTATCCGAAAATTATGGTAAGTTTTAAAACTGAACACATTGTTCATATTTTATACTGTCGATACTAGAAAAAGAACCGCTACATTCCCTACTATAAGCTGAAACTAAAAATCTAATCTCGATATAATCACCATTAAAAGTCTGTATTATTAGCTTGACTGGCCTCCAGTATTATCAAGAATTTCTTAATGCTAAACAAATCCTCATGTGCGTTCTATATATTATTACCCCATTTTATTAGCAAAAAAACTGGCTACATCTAACATCTTTCTAGCCACTTAACAAAAGAGACAGAAAAAGAGAAGAAGCGCTTAATATAGCGATTCTTCTCATATCATTATTTAAATAGATCCTTTTGGAACTTCTGCTGACTTCATCCAAGTATCGTAATGCTCTTCAAAAGCCTTCTCATCTTCGTTTCTATATCCCTCAAATAAAACTTCTTTGACATTTTCTCTATTGAAAAAGAACAAATTGTCTGGTGTCTGCATCCCGTTCGGAATAACCACTGATCCGTAGTCAAAATAGACACTCTTAGTACCTCCTTGACCATCTTCCACTTCGATGACACTAGCTCGTGAAACAATCATCACTTCTGTATCATCACCATTTTTTAGAGTTACTACGGAACCCAAAGGTAAATGTTAGCTGTCATTTTATTCTCCTTCTTCCTTAAAACGTACTTTCCCTTGACTGTATAGCTTCATAATCTTCACAAAACGAACCGGGTTGTTTTGGTTATAAAATGCTATCATTGTATACCAGATTATCCCAGTCCCCCAAAAGTCAGAGTTAGTCTCAATAGGCTGACCAAATAACCGGATGTAACTATAAATAACATATATAGAATATAAATTCATAAGCACAAGGATCCATCGAACAATTCGGTAGACCGTGGCAGATGCCTTAGCTGGGTCAAAATGTTCATCCCTTACCATCAAATTATGTGACACTGCATAATAAAACACCTTCTCTGTTGTCGGAACAGCCTTGCGAACATTTTTATAAAGCGCTCGCTCAATAATAGCAACCAAAAGCAAAAATTCAGCCAACCAAAATAGTAGGATATAGGTCAAACTGGTCCAGTTATAGACACCAATGGACATAGCTGAAAAGAATCCAAAAACCCCTGGCCCACCTGCCATCAGAAAAATAACCATTTCAGGAATGTAAGCATTAGTCTTATAAGCTCCTTCCGTATTGAGCAGGATACTCTTTGGAGCAGCCAAAGCCTCCCCAGTCTGCTGGTCATAGTAGACCGCCTGACCATCACATTCGCCTATAAACACTCGACGACGTCTAAGAAAAAACATTCTAACCTCTTTCTAATTACTCATCCAAATTCTATTACCATAGTTTAGGCAACTTCCACTCTCCATGAGAAAATTTATCCCATACATGATTGATTCCATCTGAAACCACACCTCCTAGAAAACTACCTGCCATCGAACCGAGAACAGTCCCTACGACTGGAACTGGAATCGCAGATCCAAAAATTGCTCCGAGTTGTGCTCCGATAACCTGACCAGTCACACTACTAGCTGTGTGAGCTGCTGCATCTCGAATAGCTGTCGCTTGTCCATATTTTTTCAGACTCTTGTCATACGTTTCCTTACCTTCCCATAGGGCTTCAACCGTCCCGATAATACCAATAGATTTTACGACACCCTTTGGTGTTTTTAAGTTTTTATAACTATCTTTAACATCCTGCAGTGCAGTCTTAATCCCTTTATCCGTTCTTAAATCAGATAAAGTACCCAAAGCTTGAGTAGCGCCTCTTTTGAGTTGAGAGCCTTTTTTGATATCTCCTAAAATATTTCTCTTCGTACGAGAGCCAAAACGATCCAAACCTTCTTTAGTCAAACGTTTCCAAGAATCACCTTTCATTTTGATTCCGTATTTCTTAACTTGTTTTGCAAATTGTCTAGATAACCAAAAAGGATCTGTCAGCTTTTCTTTAACATTGGCCTTCGCTTTATTTACACCTTTCTGAACATAATTATTACTCCATACCTTATTGACTGCTTTGGCAACATTTATTAGAAGTTTTAAAGGTGTCGAACTTGACACAGCACTAGTAACTTCCTCTACCCCACCCAAAAATTCATTATTATTATAAAACGCTTTTGCTTCTTTCGACGTAAAGGAACTCTTGCCTGCTGTCTCCAATCCTTTTAAAGCACTTGTTTGGACTTGCAAGAGCTTGCTATACTCATCTCCTCGCTTCCAACCATTGAAGCTAACCATATTCGTCTTGGTATCTGTTAAAATCTTCTTACCTTCTGACAAAGGGGTCGTAATTGTACTGGCATCTGGATTTGTCAGACTGATAATATCAGAGATAGAGCTATAAATCCTTGATGTCTCCCGATCCACAAATCTAATATTAGTATCCAAGCCAGAAAAACCATCCAAAAGCCCCTGCAAATAATCCGTATCAATAATCGCATCCGCCGCTGTCTCTGAGACTGTTGATTTAAACTGTTCGATAGTCTTATCATACTGAGCAGAAAGAACGGCTAAAGCATTAGAAAAATTCATCAATAAGGGAACCTGATGATTGATAATTTCGTTGCAAAAGCTATTTAAAACTAGCGAAAATGTAATCTCTTTGGCTACATAGAATAAAAAATACTGTAACATCTGTATAGCACTTTTCAATTGGATTAGAACCTCAAATTAATGTCAGATGAGTTTATTAGTCTTCTTGCCAAACTCTCCTTAATAAAAGGAATAAATACGTTCACGTAGTATTTTTAATGTTCTACTTCTTATTTTTTTAGTAATTGTATACCTGTATTTGTTAGATTGTTCGAGTCAATTTGGAAACAATCAACTATTCAATAACACATAATCCAGGACTACACTTCGTTACAAACAACCTTAGAGTAAAACTTAACTAATCATTTTTGATTTTAATACAAGGGGGTATTAACGATATTTCTATTTTGGGATAACATCTATTCCGAAACTACCAATGAATCAGATTTGATATGAACGATTTAAGGGTTTAACTCATGTTTTTCTATCAGTCACTTATACATAATACTTCACTTATTATACGGATAATTTTGGACTTTGTGCTTGTTAGTAAATTTCATAATAAAAAAACCAAAAGTTAGATTTTTAGTATCTAACTTTCGGGAGTAGCTCAATCACTCTCTCTAATTTTCATCAATTTAATATAGTTACTTCCAATAGAAAATAATTTTAACTATTTTAGTCAAATATCAAAATAGGATTACTGTCCTAATGATTAAATGCACAGAGAATCGTCCATACAGTTGGCAAGGTTTACTCACTCTCATTACAAAGATTTCTTTTTATAAGTATAGCAAAAAAGTATGTTTACAGATGAATAGGCAAAACTTGCTTGAAAATCAAGATGTCTACCTAGTACTTTAAACAAAAGAAAGGCTTATATTTTCTAGAGCCCAATAATTCTATAAGATACGGATATATGAAATCAGAAAAAATAAATACCAAGTTAGTTACAAGATAAAAACTCTTCCATAGATACTTTCTATAAATACTCCGAACTATTAAAAATTAATTATGAAATAAAGTCTTTTATAATAAGCAATTCAACACCGGCCAGTTGTTCTATGAGTCTTCTTTTTTAAAATAGCCAACAAATAATTCTATATATTGCAATTCACCTTGTGAAATAATATGGTAGAAAGGCGTTGCTATGTCTAAATTATTTTCTTCCAACGTCAGGATTAACTTAGCAAATCCTATCTCTGTCAATTCAGCAAAATTTCCTTGAATAACAGTTTTCAATAAGTTGTCAACCTCAAAATATGTTGAAAATTCATATCCTTCTAATTGGAAATAATCATTCCAGATAGGTACGAATAATTCAAGATCAACTATTTCATTGAGTGGAACATTGTTTAAACTATAAAAAAATGGACCTTTCACTTGATAGCCTGACTCTATAATGCCTGAAATAAAATTTTCTAAATTTTTATCCATTTCATTGTAGTGAAAAGATACTTTTTTTCTAACTACGTTTTGGAAAGCTATTTTTTCAACTTTTACAACATCTATGGGCAATCTCATTACACTTTCTCAACCTCACAATACAAGTCTACAACATAGTCACCATAAAGGTCCAAAACAACATGAAAAATATTTACCAATCTATATCCTTCTTTCGAAATTTCTCTTTCAATCTCCTCGTAAGGAATAGCTTCTTCTTGATCATAATGACGATAATAAAAGTCGGTTATTAAATTTAAAGATTTCTGAAAGAAAATACCCGAGGTATTTTCTTTCACTTGCTCAAGTTTATTACCTAATGTTGTAAAAACCAAAATATCTTGAATGTCGTCTGATGGTAAATATGTAAAGTAGGTAGGACCATCAAAATATAGGTCATCTCCCATCATTAAACGCTTAAATCCCTCTGAAGCTTCCTTTAACTGACTGTAGAAAGAGGACTCCGACTCAATGGTAAGTTCAAATCCAATCGCATTTTTTAAGCTTAATTGCCTTCTTTTAAATTTCATTTATTTTCCTCGTTTCATCTTTTTGACCTGATAATAAATAAAACTAATAGCGGTATCCAAAAGAATTGAATAACCAAAAATTCTTATTGTCCATATAAGCCAAATCGGGCTATTTTCAGCATTTATCTTAAGTATCTTCAAACACACTGCAAGAGTCAAAAATAAGACAATTTCTATTACCAAGCGATACTTGGCCTTTTTAAGGTCTATGGTTTTCAAAAAGGACTCTCTCTTGGCTTCCTTAGGTACTTCTTCCCAATAGGTCTTATCCTTACTTCTTAGATAAAGTAGATAACCAACTTCGACGATTAATCTTGAAAAAGCTGAAATAAACACTATATTGCTCACAATCCCAAATGTTTGCACATAATAACCGGATAAACTAGCCAACCCTCCGCCTAACAAAGTAACTCCTAGAATAATCCAAAGGGATGGTTTACTGTAAACACTTGAAAAGGCTATATAGTTAGCAGTTGTTCGTTTTTCTGAAAATCCTTTTCTTAGTTGCTTTTTTAACCAACTGGCATTATAAACAATTAACCCCATGAATAAACCAATGGAACTTAACCAATAAATCAGCGAGTAGATCAGCGAATTTTTTAGAACCTCATTCGTTAAAATAGTGAGAATATAATTCATTAAAACCAATGAAAGATGGATCCCATTGATTAGTACAAAGAGCATCGCAGTACTAAAGAGTTGATGTTTATAGATGAACGTCTTGCTGAATGACATAATCTGACAGCCCAGCATGAGCAATAGAAGGAGACATAGAAAAAGAAAGGGACATTAGAAAAGGGATCTACTGTGAATTGCTCCTTGATAAAAAAATATATGTGAGTCAGGTCGATGCTCAATACAAACAAACCAGCCCAGGCCAAACTCAACATTCTAACAGAAGCTCGCGTGGAACCCAGCGCTTGAAAATATTCCTTATTTAATGCTTCTGACCGAAAGTCTTCTCCATATTTAATCACTTCCCACCTCCAAAGAAATTAGCAATAGAATCGCCTATACCTTTTGCAAATGATTGTACATGCTGAACTGCACTTTTACCAGTATTACCAATATTCGTATTAATTAGAGTGTTTATTCCTATACCAGCCAAAGCACCGACAGCAGTTCCTAACGGAGGTAAGAAGAAAGAGCCTATAGCTGCACCTGCACCGATTGAGATAGTCGCATCAATTGTTGCATTTCTTAGTTCACGTCCTTGGATTCCATCACTAAAATCAATATTATTTGTAGCACTTTCAACCACAGTAAATGCAGTTCCAAGAGCACCAAGAAATTTACCAGTTTGGTAAAGGTAGAAGCATTTTTCCAAGTACTTGGTTTGAAATCTGTTACCACACTTTTAATAGACTCTGTAAATCCTGACTTAGCTGCGTTGCCTATTGCTTTAAAATTAAGACCACCACCTGGTTTAAAAGCATAATTTATACCAGCCAAATCAATGTCCAACGCTTTCTCAAAGGTTCTCCCTGGAGCTGTGACTTGTCTTCCACCTCCTCCTTGATTAAATACAACCTTATCAAGAGCACGATAATTGCCTGTACTTGTTACAAACTCTAACTGAGTCCCTTTCTTATTAAAGTATTTTTTGAAATTTTTAATAAATTCAGGAATCACTTCCCCATCCTTAATAGGAATCGCAAAACCTTGGGCATCTTTCACAATTTCCATGCCGTTTAGGTACATCTTCCCTTTTAAGAAAGTAATTGAAGTCGAAACCCCTTCGTTTCCATCTTTAACCTTGTTAACTAAGTTATTCCATTCTTCAACAGAAATCCCTAAAAACTCTGCAGCCTTCTTTGCATCAGACTCCTGACTTCCTTTTCTCTTTCCTAAATCTTTATTAATAGTCTTAGAAATTAACCCTAACAGTTCTACTGGTGTTGTGCCATCTGCTTTGGAGGAGATTTTCTTAACTGCCTTTAAGTAATCTTGGCTATTGTAGAACGCCTTGGCTTCTGCATCAGTAAATGAAAGACCAGCCATAGTAGAAAGACTTTCCAAAGTTTGAGTTTGCGACTGTAATACCTTGCTATACTCATCTCCTCGCTTCCAGCCATTGAAGCTAACCATATTCGTCTTGGTATCTGTTAAAATCTTCTTACCTTCTGACAAAGGGGTCGTAATTGTACTAGCATCTGGATTTGTCAGACTGATAATGTCAGAGATAGAGCTATAAATCCTTTCTGTCTCGCGATTCACAACACTAATGTTCATAGACAAACCAGAAAAACCATCCAAAAGCCCCTGCAGATATTCCGTATCAATAATCGCATCCACCGCATTCTCTGATACCGTTGATTGAAATTGCTTAATGGTCTTCTCGTACTAAGCTAAGAGAACCGCTAAGGCATTCGTAAAATTTGTCAATAGTGGGACTTGGTGATTCGTAATTTTTGCATTGATTGCTCCCTTAACATCTCCTTTGAGACTTTCCGAATGTACCAAATTCACAAAAGAGGTCTTAGCCGTCTTGAGCTGAGCATCAATCGAGGTTTGTGAGTTAGACAGTGCTGTCTTCTGGTTATGAACCTCTTTCAATCTACCTTCCCTATGTGGCATAGAAAAACAAAGCTATCCACTCTTAATTATACCATGAATCTAGAAACCGATAACTAAAAAAATACGCTATAATATAGCGATTCTTCTCATATCATTATTTAAATAGATCCTTTTGGAACTTCTGCTGACTTCATCCAAGTATCGTAATGCTCTTCAAAAGCCTTCTCATCTTCGTTTCTGTATCCCTCGAATAAAACTTCTTTGACATTTTCTCTATTGAAAAAGAACAGATTATCTGGTGTCTGCATACCATTTGGAATCACAACTGAACCATAGTCAAAATAGACGCTTTTAGCTCCACCTTTCCCATCATCCACTCCAATCACACTAGCACGTGATACAATCATCACTTCAGTACCGTCACCATTTTTGAGGGTTACAACTGAACCCAAAGGTAAAATTTTATCTGTCATTTTATTCTCCTTGTTTTTCCAATTTTTCTACATTGCTTAGCGCAATAAAGTTTAACAATATTCACTAGAAGTCAAAAAGTCACTATTGCATCTCTTGACTTTAAAACAAACATTAATCTCCATATTTTAAAATAGCTTAAAGCATCTCAAAACTTCCTTTTTTACTTATGTAATTCTTTTGTCAAAATAGCTCCATCTGGTCCAACACTCACTTCTAGATAGACATCTGGATCGTCATCAGCTCTACATATCACACTAATTTTTCCCTCTTCAAACCGTTGTGACAATTTCAAGATTCTAACGAAATTATTTTGATTGAACCCAACAAAAGCAACTCCCAACAAAAGACCTGCAAAAACAATCTTAAAAATCTCTCCTCCAATCGGTTGCCCCAACAAGTCTTTAAAGCGGGAAATAAAATCATAGACATAGTAGAAACCTACTGCAGGAATAGTAAATAAGAGTGCATTAAAATATAAAAAAGCACCTTTACTAAAACCTTTTTCCGTCTTTTCCTCTTCGTCTTGATTTTCGTCATCGGGATAAATCATAGTAGTCAGACAAACCGTTTGGGTAGTCACTTGAGCTTTATTGACATTTCTATACAAGGCTCGTTCTACAAGGAGAGTAATAAAAGCAAATTCTGCTATCCAGATAAGAATAACACTCCAAAAAGTTGTCATACTATAAGTTCCTTGTAAAAATAGACTAAAGAAGGAAGAAATGCCACTTCCGCTAGCTATAAAGAGAACAACTAATAGAGGAATATGCCGATTCATCCTGCTCGATTTCTCTGTATCTAATAGTTTACTCTTTGGAGCTTCTAAAACTTCATGGGTCTTACGATCATAATAAATAGCTTTGTCGTAATATTGATTCAAATAAAAACGACGTCTTCTAAAAAACATATATTTCTTCTTTCTAATACTTATCCTATTCCCGTCACCACAGCTTGGGTAGCTTCCACTCTCCATGTGAAAACTTATCCCATACATGATTGAGCCCTTTTCCGACAGCATCTCCGATAATCGTTCCTGCTACTGTTCCTAGTACCGTTCCTACTACAGGGATTGGAATAAAGGACCCTATAATTGCTCCAGCCTGAGCTCCGACTACTGCTCCACTAAAGGTACCTGCCGCATGGGCGACTCCGTCTGCTAATGCATGAGCATCCCCATATTTCCCACGATTCTGTTGGAATGTATCCAAACCATCTTTCAACGCCAATACTGTGCTAATAGCGCCTACATTTTTCGCCGCTCCTAATCCCTTTTGAGAAAATGCTGACTTCGCATTTTTCATAATATCTTGCCCAGCTAATTTCCAATTCATATTCCCTAGAGAATCTTTTACAAAGCGAACATCGTCTACATGGCCACCTATGAATTTACCAAATTTGGTAGCCATACTAGCAATCTTTTCTCCTCTTGCAAGAGATTTAGCTGCTCTTGCAAGAGCTCGAGTCCCAGTCCGAGTGCTAGAATTAATCATAACAAAACCAGCTCCTCTAACACCGTATTGAAGTAGTTTACGACCCGTCATTTTTCTAATTAATGCATTTGCTATCGCGCCACTCTTAGTTGAAGCTGCTTTAAGGCCTTCTATTCCTAAAGATTGCGCAATAGAGTTTATCTCTTCTGCAATAAAGTTTAACAACATTAAAGGTGTCGAACTTGACACAGCACTAGTAACTTCCTCTACCCCACCCAAAATTCATTGTTATTATAAAACGCTTTTGCTTCTTTCGACGTAAAGGAACTCTTGCCTGCTGCCTCCAATCCTTTCAAAGCACTTGTTTGGACTTGCAGTACCTTGCTATACTCATCTCCTCGCTTCCAACCATTGAAGCTAGCCATATTCGTCTTGGTATCTGTTAAGATCTTTTTACCTTCTGACAAAGGGGTCGTTATCGTACTAGCATCTGGATTCGTCAGACTGATAATGTCAGAGATAGAGCTATAAATCTTTTCTGTCTCGCGATTCACAACACTAATGTTCATAGACAAACCAGAAAAGCCATCCAAAAGCCCCTGCAGATATTCCGTATCAATAATCGCATCCACCGCATTCTCTGATACCGTTGATTGAAATTGCTTAATTGTCTTCTCGTACTGAGCTAAGAGAACCGCTAAGGCATTCGTGAAATTTGTCAATAGCGGGACTTGGTGATTAGTGATTTTTGCATTGATTGCTTCCTTAACATCTCCTTTGAGGCTTTCTGAATGTACCAAATTCACAAAAGAGGTCTTAGCTGTCTTGAGCTGAGCATCAATCGAGGTTTTTGAATTAGACAAGGCTGTCTTTTGTTCATAAACCTCTTTCATATCGATTTTCATCTATCTCCTCCTTCGATACTATGGGTCATAGAAAGGATATTATGCTGAAAGTAATCTCTACGATACTGCTGGTCCACATAGGTTTGATCTAGACTATCACTATAACCCTCTTGAATAACCCGTGAAATCAAATAACTCGGTATAAACAAAGGATCTACATCTAACCTTAGACCATAGGGATAGATGCTGGCTAGATAATCAATATATTCCCGATCATCTGGATCAGAAAGCAGTCTGCGTCCCATAATCATCGCCATAAAAGGGACTTTAGCTTTCTCCATCTCAGACACCAGCTCTTCTGGAAGCAACTCGCGATCTAACTCTACCAAGGTACCTAAAGGAAGAATGGGAGACAAGAGTAAATCGGTGTAGGCTAGCCAAATCCGAAAGTCTTCCATTGACAAAATGAGCTCTGAATCTAAGTAAGTTAGAGTCACTTCCTCTTTTCCCAATCAAGCTTCATCGTCACAGATGTACCAAGCAGACTATTGTAACTATAAAAAGACTCGTTCTTGAGAAGCACCAACTGAAGTCTACGGAAAGCATCACCTTGACTGACCAAGGAATGACCAACTTGCTCCAAGATAGATCCTTTATCCTCTTCTACTCCCACTCGAGCTAAAGAAGTTTTGTATAAAGCACTTATTTCATTCATTTATATAGCTCCTTTCTAACACTTTATTTGGCATTCGCCTGATTTCGGTCATCCGTCACCTTGTTCTCAGCTGCCTGATTCATACGCGTTACATCGGTTGTCGTGAAAGTCTTGAGACTGCTAATTGCTGTATTAAATGACTTAATATCATTATTAAAGGATGTAAAAGGTGCCATTGTCGTTGCTGAAAAAGTTAACTCTGCCATATCTGAAATGCCAGAGATGCTTGTACTGACTGTAGAAGTAAGTCCTGTCCAAACTCCATAATCCGTTCCTGTATTTGCCATTTATCTTCCCATCCTCTATTCTGAACTAGCTGAATTTGCCATAGACTGATAATAATTCATATTTTCATAAGCCGTTTTTACATCTATTGCTAAACGATCCGATTCAGCTTGAAGATTAGCAATTTCAGTATTTATACTATCTAAATTTGCTTCATGGCTTGCTTTATTGGTTGTAGCAGCAGTATTAGCAGAATCATACTTTTCTACGTACTTAGTTTTCCGATCCCCTTTAAACTGGGATTCATCTTCTACTTTAACTTTCTCTAAAGCATCTATAATACCTGTTTGAAAATTATTTATCTGTGTTGACAAGGATGTTTTGGCTTTCTCTAGCCTATCAATCTTTTTATCTACGGCTACTTTTTGAGAAATTGTATTGTTGTAATTTTGAGATTCCTGATTAGCTAGTTCTTGGTAATAAGATGCATCTGACATGTTCATTCTCCTCTATTTACTTTTGACTAAAATAAAAGAGGGGTAGGAAGCAATCCTATCCCTCCATTTCAGAGCGCCCTTATCCTTTGAAACCAAAACTATTTGCATCCGCTGTATCACGTTCTGATACAGTGTTTGCATAACTAACCAATTGTTGATTAATAGAAGTCAACAACTCTTGGAACTTAACCACATCTCCGTGCAATTGTTGATATTGCTCAAGATAAGAATTAAAGGCACTACCTTGCCAGTGTGCTTGCATTTCACCATTAGCACTATTTACTGCTTGAATAGCTGCTTCAATTTGATCGCGAGCATTAGAATAAACCGAAGCTTGCGAGGTGAGTTCTTCTGGGGATAATGAAATTTCTGCCATAATTGGACTCCTTTTTACATTTTTTGTTCCTAATAGAACAGTGTACAAGGGTATTTTACTTCTTTTATTAATAATTGTCAAGTTTTTCCTAATCAAATTTACTTTCCGTATGTATAATGATAATGCTTCAATCTTCAAAATTAGAAACAACTAGCGTTCCTCTGAGAAGAATCGCTAGTTGCTGTAGTAGCCTATTTACCTAATTCTTTATTTGTTACTTTCTCTTTTATTATGAACACTCGAGACCAGAAAAATCACTTTTAAAAAGGAAGTTCCTCTTCTTCCAGTACCAAATCTGCTAGGTCTGCTCCAGTATTATTCTCACGGAGTGCTCTCTGGGCTCGGCTTTCTAAAAGCTGAAAACCACTGCAAAGAACTTCTGTCACATAATGAGTGGTTCCATCCTTTTCATAGCGACGGCTCCGCAATTCTCCATCCAGAGAAATCAGACTCCCCTTACTAGCGTAACTTGCCAAGGTTTCAGCCAAGCGTCCCCAAACGACAAGGTTGATAAAATCCGCTTCACGCTCTCCATTTTGACTCTTGTAGCGGCGATTCACAGCCACTGTCGCACGCGCAACCGACTTGTCATTTGCTGTCTTGTGTAACTCTGGTGTAGCCGTCAACCGGCCAATGATGATAACTTTATTATACATATTCTTTCCTCCTATCTATTTATTCGCGAGAAAAGACAAAAAAATCGTGAAAATCACGATTTCCTTTTCTATACCAATTTTTAAGACTGCCAGTGTTTAGCTGGATCAAAGGCCGTTCCGACCGTTTCACTATCCGCCAATTCAATGATGCCACGTTTTTGCGGCGCATTTGGCAACTGAAGCTCCCGTGGGCTGCACATCATGCCAAAACTCTTTTCGCCACGGAGTTCTCCTGGAAAGATGAGATTACCCTTCGGCATCATAGCACCAGGCAAAGCCACGATGGTCTTGAGGCCGACACGAGCATTCGGAGCACCAGCCACGATTTGAACTGTCTTGTCGGCTGCCACCTGCACCTGACAAATGTTGAGGTGGTCACTGTCAGGGTGGGCTACCATCTCAAGGATTTCCCCCACAACAAACTTAGGCTCTGGGTCCTTAACTAGCTCAGCTGCGAAGCCTTCTTTGGTCAATTCTTGGTTGAGAGTCGCAACTTGCTCATCCGTCAGCTGAACTTGTCCGCGCTCTACAATTTCAAAAAGATTTGACAGTTCAAAAATGTTCCAAGCTACTGTCTGTCCATTATCTTCACGGTAAACACGCGCTACATTTCCTTTGCGCTCAGCGCTTAGTTTAGCTCCCTGATTATCGGCAGCGATGACCATGAGAACATCTCCGACATGCTCTTTGTTGTATGTAAAAATCATTTCTTCCTCCAAAAATACTTTTAAATCTTCTTATAAACTCGCTAAAAAATCATTGATTTGACTCTTGGTCTTGCGGTCACGATTGACATAGCGACCAATCTCTCGGCCATCTTCCACAACAACCAGACTAGGTATCCCATAAACATCCCATTTTTGGGCGACAGGCATATACTGATCCCGATCCACCTCGACAAAGGTAAAATCAGGATTTTCAGCTTCTATCTCTGGCAGAAAAGGCTTGATAAAGCGACAGTCTCCACACCAGTCTGCTGTGAAAAAGAAGACAGTCTTCCCCTTATGCTCTACATAAGAAGCCAGCTCCTCCATGCTTTGTGGCTGAATCATCACTCTTCCTCGTAGGTCAACTGACCATTTTCATAGACGAAGGTGAAATGACGGTCATCTTCTAGGACAACCCCTCCAACTGTACGACTGTCAGTTGATTCATAAAGTTCCACATAAACCGTTGCAATCGGTCCTCGGCTGGAAAAAAATTCCCGCACGATTTGAACAATTTCTTCTCTATTGCGCAGTCTTTTTTGCTCCTGCACAAGCTTGGCAGCTCCAAATGCCACGGCTCCTGCTCCCAAAAGAGCTGTTGTGGTTAAAATGATTTTTTTAGCTTTCATGTAGAATATTTTAACACAAAAGCGCAGAGGCGACAAACAATATTGCATATTTCTCAGCTTCTTCTAGTTCATCCTGTTATTCCCTCTAAAAAGTGATAAAATAGAGGCAGAAAGAAGGTAAATTTATGTCTGACTTATTTTCAAAAATCAAGGAAGTGACCGAGCTTTCAGCAATCTCTGGTCACGAGGCACCTGTCCGCAGCTATCTGCGAGAAAAACTCACTCCTCACGTTGATGAGGTCGTTACCGACGGTCTAGGCGGCATCTTTGGGGTTCGGCATTCTCAAGCTGAAAATGCTCCCCGAGTTCTGGTTGCGGCCCACATGGACGAGGTTGGCTTCATGGTCAGCGAGATCAAGCCTGACGGGACTTTCCGCGTGGTGGAAATCGGTGGCTGGAATCCATTGGTCGTGAGCAGCCAACGCTTTAAACTCTTTACCCGTGAAGGCCGGGAAATTCCTGTCATCTCAGGCTCTGTTCCTCCTCATCTGACACGCGGTGCTGGCGGACCAGTCATGCCACAAATTGCTGATATTGTCTTTGACGGTGGCTTTGCGGATAAGGCAGAAGCCGAAAGCTACGGCATCCGTCCAGGAGACACGATCGTGCCAGACAGCTCTGCAATTCTCACAGCTAACGGTAAAAATGTCATCTCTAAAGCTTGGGACAACCGCTACGGCGTCCTTATGGTCGGTGAATTGGCTCAAACCTTGTCTGGTCAAGAACTAGGTAACCAACTCTATGTCGGTGCCAATGTTCAAGAAGAAGTTGGCCTGCGTGGTGCCTATGCTTCTACGACAAAATTTGCCCCTGAGGTCTTCCTAGCTGTAGACTGCTCCCCAGCAGGTGACATCTATGGCGGCCAAGGAGCCATCGGTGATGGAACGCTGATTCGTTTCTTTGATCCCGGTCATCTCATGCTGCCAGCTATGAAGGACTTCCTCCTAACAACCGCAGAAGAAGCTGGCATCAAGTATCAATATTACTGCGGAAAAGGGGGAACCGATGCTGGCGCTGCCCATCTCCAAAGCGGCGGTGTGCCATCTACCACAATCGGTGTCTGCGCCCGCTACATTCATTCCCACCAAACTCTCTATGCCATGGACGATTTCCTGCAAGCCCAAGCCTTCCTGCAAGCGCTGGTCAAAAAGCTGGATCGCTCAACGGTGGACACGATTACCAGCTACTGATTTCGAGAAGCAGCCCGTTCTTCATTCGGGCTGCTATCTATTTTATATAATATACTCTCTTTTAATTTTCCAATTTGAAGAAAATTTTGTTATAATGCTTAGCAGAGGTGAAACTATACATGAAAAAAATTGCTTTTGATTCAGAAAAATACTTAAACCTACAGCGCGACCATATCTTGGAGCGCATTAATCAATTTGAGGGCAAATTGTACATGGAATTCGGCGGTAAAATGCTGGAAGACTTCCATGCTGCCCGCGTCCTGCCAGGCTATGAGCCGGACAATAAAATCAGACTGCTCAAAGAGCTCAAGGACCAAGTGGAAATTGTCATTGCTATCAATGCTAATAATATCGAACACTCTAAAGCACGTGGGGACTTGGGCATTTCCTATGACCAAGAAGTGCTGCGCCTAATCGATACCTTTAATGAGCTGGATATTTATGTGGGCTCAGTGGTCATCACTCAGTATTCCGGTCAGCCAGCAGCTGATCTCTTCCGCGCTCAGCTAGAAAAGAATGGAATTGACTCCTATATCCACTATCCAATCAAGGGCTATCCTACTGATATGGACCATATCATCTCACCTGAGGGAATGGGCAAGAACGACTATATTAAGACCAGTCGAAATCTGGTCGTAGTGACTGCGCCTGGTCCTGGTTCTGGTAAATTGGCTACCTGCTTGTCCAACATGTACCACGACCAAATCAATGGCATCAAGTCAGGTTATGCCAAGTTTGAGACCTTCCCAGTTTGGAATCTGCCCCTGCACCATCCGGTCAATTTAGCTTACGAGGCAGCGACGGCAGACCTCGACGATGTCAACATGATTGACCCTTTCCATCTGCAAACCTACGGAAAAACCACCGTCAACTACAACCGTGATATCGAAATTTTCCCAGTCCTCAAACGCATGCTGGAGCGCATCCTAGGCGAATCTCCTTATGCATCCCCAACGGACATGGGCGTCAACATGGTCGGCTTTGCCATTGTAGATAATGATGCAGCTATCGAGGCATCTCAACAGGAAATCATCCGCCGCTACTACCAGACTATTCTGGACTTCAAGGCGGAGCGCGTTTCTGAATCTGCTATCAAGAAAATCGAACTCTTGATGAACGACTTGGGCATCACACCGCTGGATCGGAAAGTAACCGTGGCTGCGCGTGCCAAGGCTGAAAGCACTGGTGACCCCGCTCTGGCTTTGGAATTGCCAAATGGTGAAATCGTAACCGGTAAAACCTCTGAACTCTTTGGCCCAACGGCTGCTGTATTGATTAATGCTATTAAGAAATTAGCCAATATTGCTAAAGAGACCAAGCTGATCGAACCCGAGTACGTTAAACCAATCCAAGGTCTGAAAATCAATCATCTGGGCAGCCGTAATCCTCGCCTCCACTCAAACGAAATCTTGATGGCTCTGGCAATCACAGCTATGGAAAATCAAGATGCCGCACACGCTATGCAGCAACTGGGCAACCTCAAGGGCAGCGAAGCTCATTCGACCGTGATGCTGACTGATGAAGACAAAAATGTCCTACGCAAACTAGGCATCCATGTGACTATGGACCCTGTTTACCAGTATGATCGACTCTATAGAAAATAAAAACAAGCTCTGTTAAAAGCTTGTTGGGAAAGCTGGCTCTGCCAGCTTTTTTGTTAATAACGCTTAGACAGGAGAAAACGCAAGAGATAGTAAAGGGCCAAAACCAGAATAATGGTCAAGGTCAGAAACTGATTAAGATCTAAAATGATAGGAAAAATCATAGATAGAAGGCTCAGGCCTGCTGCCAGCAGCAAAAGGATATCAAAAAGCAGGGTACGAGTCTTTTCGTCAATCATGCGATTGCGCTCATCCGTCACCTGAATGTAGAGCCTATTAAAGGCTTCCTCCCGTTTCAAGGCAAGATTATAACGCAGAACCATCAAAGAAATACCTAAAAGCAGACCAACCATGATGCCTTCCTGTAAATCATCCAGAGAATGAATGTAGCTCCATCCCAGCCCCAGCCAGAGGACTAGGATTAGGATGCGACCCGTGATCACTTTCTTTTGAAGTTTTTTCCGAAATTCTTGTTTCGTTAGTATTTCCATATCAGCCTCCTATTTTTCATACGCTTGAAATATTTTCAAGATCACCACAATCAGGAACATTCCCACAAAAGGCAGGATTTCCTTAGGGATAAAATTGGCGGTGAAATGGAGATAAGATAAGCCAACCACCACCAAAATAGCCAATAGCCATTTACACAAATAAGTCCATTTCATGATTCATCCTCCTCAAAGAGAAAAACTTCTTCAATCCTTAAATTGAAAAAGGAGGCAATTTTATGAGCCAAAAGCAGCGAAGCATTATAGCGGCCCTTTTCCAAAGAAATAATCGTTTGTCTCGTGACCTCTAGCTTCTCAGCCAGCTCCTCCTGGCTGAGCTTTTTTCTTTTCCGTAATTCTTGAATTCTATTTTCCAAGGCTGCCTCCTTTCTGTAATGTAAAATAAACTTTACTTTACAAGTATAGTATAGCTTCCTTTACATCTCTTGTCAAGAAGAAAGCGGCAAAAAAGAGGCTGGGACAAAAGTCCTAGCCTCTCAATTGTCTTTGGATCGTCGAGCAAGACGCAGTGGTTGAGTGGGCTCTATTAGGCTGATTTCATCAGCTTTTACAGCCCTACTCAACTATGCGGAGGTGGGACGACGAAATCGAATTCTAACGAATTACCGATTTCTGTCCCACTCTCTTTTATCATCTTGATTGATTTCCTTTGTTATTTGCTTTCCAAAGCTACAGCCAATTCGACACAAGCTCCTCCTTGGTCCGGATTGAGCAGGGTCAGACGACCACCGTGCAAGAGAGCCACCTGCTTAGAAAAGGCTAAGCCGATACCATGATGGGGATTAGCTGAATTGCGGCTTTGGTCACTCTGGTAAAAGAGTCGTTCCGCTCCCAGCAGCATCTCCTCTGAAAATGAAGGGCCGTTGTTCCAGATAGCAAAAACCAACTGGTCCTGCTGCACTGATACCCTTAGCTTGACTTCCTTTTGATCCTGGTCTGCATGTTCAAGCGCATTCAGTAAAATATTGAGCAAAGCCCGTTTGAGATAGTCCAAATGAATGGACAAAATCAGACTAAGATCACAATCTTCTTGGAGAGAAAAATGATGGCTTTCCTGTTTGCTGAACAGTGCCCAATCGTCCAGGAGATCAGCCAAAAAGTCCCCTAAGGAAAGCTGACTGAACTGATTAGCATCAATCTGAAAAGTCTTAGCGTAATCAATCAAAGAGCCACAATACTCTTCCATCTTGTGACTAGCCTGCAAAATCTCAGCAGCATAGTCTGCCTGTGGCTGGTCCAACTGCGTCAACTCCAAGAGCTCAGCATTCCCCTTGATCACAGTTAGGGGCGTTTTCAAATCGTGCGATGTCGCTGATAACTGTAAAATCAACTCCTGATTATGCTGCTGCTCTTTTTCTAGAAGACGAGCATTTTCTTGGTGGCTGCTCCGTAAATCGTTATAGACTTCTAGCATTTCCTCAATCCGAAAAAGCCGGCTTTGATTTTCTTCTAAAAGCTTCTCGCTCTTTAGCATTTTTATTTCCCTATCGATTTTTCGGAGCAATTTCAAAATATGATAAAAAGTAATCAGCAGCAAGCTCCCTGCCCAAAAGAACAAGGTGAAAAGGGCGTAATCACTTCCTTGCGTAAATTCATAGCCTATAAGCACAAAAATCAAAACATGGAAAAAGACGATTTTTAAACTGGTTGTCCAGACTAGGCTTTTGAAATTTCGGGTTCTAATTGCCATCTATAGCCTACTCCTCTCACAGTTGCGATTGCTTGCAGCCCTTCTTGTTTGCATTTTTGGCGAATCTGATATACGTATTCTGAGATGGAGCGAAGCTGTGTTTCTGAGCTTTCTGGATAAAGCAAGGTATGCAGGCGTTCAGCTGAAAAGGTCTGCTTGGGATTGCTAGCTAGTAAATGCAGCAACTTAAACTCTCGCTCTGAAAATTTCAAGACTTTACCAAAACAGGCAACTTCATAGCGCTCTGGATAAAATTGACAAGAAGCAATTTCAGAATATCGCTCCTCACGTCTTTCTTCACGCCGAAGATGAGCCCTGACACGCGCCAACAATTCTTTAGTCCCAAAAGGCTTGACAATATAGTCATCTGCTCCGCGAAAGAGCCCTTCCACCTTGTCCGCTTCCAATTCCTTGGCTGTCAGGAAGATGATTGGACACGAAAGATGAGGACGAATGTAGGAACACAGCTCAAAACCATTAACAGGCTCCATCATCACATCCAGTAGAATCAAGTCATATCCGACAAAATGCGTCAGCTCTAGGTCTTCTACCCGATCAAGCGTCGTCACATCATAAGCATCGAGCTCTAGGACGTTTTTCACCAACTTCAAAATGCTTTGGTCGTCATCAACCGCCAAAATACGATACTGTCTCATGATTTCCATTATAGCATACCTCTAGCGAACATCTCGTTTCAAGGTTAAGACTATAGCAAAGCTCCAAACCAAAGCTAGCCATAACAGCTGTATTCCTAGCCCTGATAGATCTATTGAATGCTGAAGTCCTTCATACTCAAAAAGATTTAGCGTAGCCAGATCGGGCAGGTATTTTGCTTCCTTGATAAAAGTTGCCAATAAACGGCTGAGACCAATCAAGAGAGGAAAGAGCACCGACACCGGCACAACCCAAGATTGAAAGAGCAAAGCGAGGCCAGCAGTTAAAAAAGCCAGAAAAAGATTGCTGAGAAGACCAAAAGAGCTGTAATAGAGGAATTTCCCCAGCAAGGACCAGCTAAAGTCTAGGTCAAAACGAGCCAGCATAACAAGGAAACAGCTGCCTATCATGACACTGTAGAGAGCCAAGAGCAGCAAGGTCAGAAAAAGGAATTTCCCAGCCAACCAAGCCTTTCTATTTGATACGGTTAGAAAATTAGTTCGCATCCCAGACTTGACAAACTCCTGGGCAAAATAGAGAGAAGTAAAGATGACCATGACAGGTTGCGCCAGATAGAGGGCATGCAAAGCCTCGCTCAGAGCCTTTGTATGGCCAACTGCTGTCTGACTATAGTCAAGATTCATCAGAAAAAATGGAACAGCTACCAGAACCACCAAGGCGGCACCAAGAGCGAGATAGTAAGAACGGAACTTAATCCATTCACTTCTAAGCAGAGCTTTGATCATCAGTAGCGCCCTCCTAAATCCGTCTTCAAAAAGCGCAGAGAAGTCATACCGCCGATGACTAGTAACCATGCACCAAGTATCAACAGCCCTTGCAAGGGATTGTTGACATATTGGGAAGTTGGCGTTGCGGTGAACAACTCTCCTGCTGGCTGTGGCAAATAAGCTCCCCAACTCGTGTGAGCTGCCAGGTAGTTTCCCAGATTATAGATTTGGGGTACGAGAAAAAGCAGAGGAACTAGCATGGTCCGAGCCAATAAACCTAGCAAGAATGAAAGGATTCCCAACAAGGTCAGAGATAAGGTTTTCCACAAAATCAGACTCCAAGCTGCCTGATTGAGCAGAATCGGATCAAGCCCTTCCTTTCCTAAAGCCAGATGCATGGCCATATAACTAAAGTAAATTGATAAAAAGCTAGTGGCAAGAGAAAAGCAAGTAAAGGTCATGAGTTTCCCCACAAGCAGCTTTAGGCGGTTATTACAGGTCAAGAGGCTAGTTCTCAAGCTATGAGACTGAAATTCCATAGCTCCTAAAATTCCAGCTAAGATGACCAAAACCATGCCCGCCATAGAGGCTCCATTGAGGCCCAGATATTCCAGCGGATCAATGGCTTCTGCCAGACCGGGAACCGTCTCAGGTGTGGCATCCAAGCCAATAGACAAATACTGTCGGCCCTCCAGCCAGGATACGGCAGGCACCAATAGCAGCATGAAGACCATACTCACTCTGAAAGCCTTGGTTGAGCGGATTTTCAACCACTCTGAATGCAATAAGGACAGCGTTTCTTTCATCTTAAACCTCCTCTGTCAAATCAAAGAAGAGATCTTCTAGACTGTCTGAATCTTGCAGCACCTCTTCCAATCGTCCCTGCTCAATAATTCGCCCATGATGAATCAAGACCACATCATCTGTCACCATTTGCACCTCTGACAAGATATGGGAAGATAGAAGTACCGTTTTCCCTAAATCAGCCTGCTGACGGATGAACTTTCTAAACCACTTAATCCCACTTGGATCCAGTCCATTGGTCGGCTCATCTAATATAAGAAACTGAGGATCCCCCAGCAAAGCTGCTGCTAACCCCAACCGCTGACCTTCCCCCAAAGACAGGCTTGACAAGAGGTCCTTCCTCTTATGAGCGATTCCAGTCATCTCCAAAACCTCATCGATCCGAGACTTGGGAATAGCATTACTCGCCGCAATAATTCTCAAGTGGTCATAGACCTTTCGATTGGGCAGACCGCCAATGCCGTCAAAGGCTGCACCCACCGTTCTGAGCGGATAAGTCATTGACTGATAGGTTCGCCCATCAAAAGTCGCAGTTCCTGCTGTCGCCCGATCTAACCCCAAGAGAATCCTCAAGGTAGAACTTTTCCCTGCACCATTTGGACCCAAAAAAGCTGTAATCCGACCACTTCTAGCTGTAAAAGAAATATCTTTTAAAATCTGCTTGCTTCCATGCTTTTTGCAGACTACTTCTATTTTTACCATATGTTCCATACTGAACTCCTTTTGTTTTTCTTTAGTATACAAGGACAAGTTCAGAGAAAGTTCAGACAAGAAAAGAAACTTGCCTTGCGACAAGTTTCTTTTTTCATCTTTCAACCGCATCCCAGAGCTGGCGGATGCTTTTTTTCTGCACGGGATCGACAAAATGTGGAGCGATTTCCACCAGAGATTGCAAGACAAAAGCTCGCTCAGCCACATAAGGATGAGGAACAATCAAGTTTGGACTGTATAACTCTTCTTGCCCTATGTAAAGAATATCCAGATCAATCACACGAGGTCCCCATTTGATCTCCCGCACGCGCCCTAGATCTGCTTCTATAGCTAGCAAGGTCTGCATTAACTCCTCAGGATTGAGCCAAGTCTCAACTTCAACAACTTGATTGAGAAATGGATCCTGCTCAACGCCACCCCAAGGCTCTGTCTCGATGCGGCTTGATGCCTGCAAAATTCTTATATTTTGCTCTGCCATTTTTTCCAAAGCCGCATCCAGATTGGCAGCTGGGTTGCCTTGATTGCTTCCCAAAGCGATAAAGGCCTTCCGCTTTTGACGCACTAGCTTGACGGAGCAGGTCTCTAAAGGCAGCGGCACCGGCGCCCAAGGCTTCTTGACCTCCAAGCTGACCTTCTGCACTAAAGGATGGGTCAGAAAAATCTGATCAATCAGCTTGTAAGCCAGCGTCTCAATCAAGTCTTCCTTGCTTGCCTGACACCAGTGGGTCAAATCTTGAGCCAATTCTCCATAGTGGATAGAAGCTGTCAGGTCGCCTGTTTTGGCCGCTCGAGTCATATCATAGTCCAAAATCAAGTCCAGCACAAAACGCTGCCCCAGTTCTTTTTCCGCTCCAAAAACACCATGATAGGCGTACACTTCCAAATCCTTAATCCGTAGCTGATCCATGACTTTCCTCTCCTTATTGTCAAGTCCTTAATGTCCCATCAGTTTGTAAGCTTCATTTTTTAGATCCTTGTCCGTCGCTAAAACACCACGCGCTGCTGTAGTAACCGTTGCAGTGCCAGGCTTTCTGACTCCCCGCATATTCATACACATATGCTCAGCTTCCACCCAGACCAAGGCCCCCTGAGCACCCAGATAGTTCATCAAGGCTTCAGCAATCTCTACAGTCAATCGCTCTTGAATCTGCGGTTTCTTGGCATATACTTCTACCGTACGAGCCAGCTTAGACAGGCCTGCTACCCGACCATTAGGCACATAGGCGATGTGAACCTTCCCGTAAAACGGCAGGAAGTGGTGCTCACACATGGAATGAAAGAAAATAGCCTTCTCCACTACCATATTATTGTCAATGATTTCAAAAGACTTGGCCAGATGCTCCTCAGCCGTCTCGCCCAGCCCAGCAAAAATTTCCTGATACATCTTGGCAATGCGCTGCGGTGTCTCCTGCAAGCCTTCGCGGCTTCCATCTTCGCCAATCGCCTCAATAATCTGAGCAACAGCTGCTTCAATTTTCTTCGTGTCCATATATACTCCTATGTTCTTTTTCTTTGTCAATGATATAGGCCCTGACCTGAGCCAGAAAATAAAGAGAACCCGTAATCAGCAAAAGCTCATCGTTCCTATGCTCAGCTTTCAAATAAGCCTCTAAAAAGTCTTGCCAAGCAGCATAGTTCAAGCCCTGCTCGCAAGCCAGCGCCTCCATTTTTTCTTTGGAAAAGCTCCGTGGATCTGCAAAACTGGTCAAAATCAGCTGACTCTTAGGTACTTGCTTGAGTTGACCTACCATTTCCTCCAGAGACTTGGTCTGGATACAGCTAAAAAGGATTTTCTTATCCAGGTCTGGATAATGTTGGTTCAAAGTCCTCGTCAATCTCTCCATAGCATGAGGATTGTGGGCGCCATCGAGAATGATGCGAGGCTGGTGCGAAATCTGCTCCATCCGCCCCGGCCAGTTTGTCGCCAGTAAAGCGGCGTCTATTTGCTCTTTTGTTAAAAGCGGTAGCTGCTTGCTCTGACAATAGAGGTCACAGAGCTGAATCGCCAAACCAGCATTATCTACCTGATGTTGTCCTAACAGAGACGTCAGATAGGGCTCCGCCTCCCGATGGGCATTGGAAAAGCTAAAATGCTCTCCTGAGTCAGTCCCTCCCAAGCTTGTCACTTGATAAGATTGACCGTACACATAGTGGGGGGCTTGCATTTGATGAGCTTTGTACTCGATAACTGCCAGAGCTTCTGGCTCAATCCGCCCAGTCACCAAGGGCACATTTGGCTTGATAATCCCAGCTTTCTGCTCGGCAATTGCTGCCAGAGAATGCCCCAGCAGAGCCACATGATCTAAGCCAATGGTCGTAATGGCTGTCAAATCAGGGCGACAGACATTGGTACTGTCCAAGAGGCCGCCCATGCCGACCTCCATAATGGCCACATCGACTCGCTCCTGAGCCAAATAATCATAGGCCAAAGCTGTCATGATTTCAAACTCAGTCACACCTTGTAAAACCTCATCGTGCGCTTGCTCCTCAAAGAGAGCTCGATAAGTATCTAGCAGGCGCCCCAAATCCTGATTAGAAATCGGCTGCCCATTGATGGCGATTTGTTCATTGTAGCTGATCAGATAGGGGGAGGTAAAGGTTCCCACACGCAGACCTCGCATTTCCAAGAGTTGACGCAGGTGGGCAATGGTTGAGCCCTTCCCGTTGGTACCCCCTATATGAATCACTGACAGCTGCAAATGAGGATTTCCCCGCAGCGCCAGCATCCGCTCCATCCGCTCCAAGCCAAAATTAGGACTATCCGTCCGATAGGCTTCCAGCCAGCTTAAATCTGGCAATTCTTCTTTTATCATACTCATTTATACTGCCGTAAATTTAGATCTTCCATTTTCTGAGCCAGTCGAATGGCATCGCCAACCTCGGCTGCCATTCGGTGGACTCCCACATCATGCACCCGCACAGCCTCAACACCCTGACTAGCTGCAATGCTGGTCAAATGAGCTGAAGCAAGGTCTCTGTTTTGAAAACCAGCTTCCGTCTCTGGGTCGGTCTCAAAACCATTTTCCTCCAAGATATTGACCAAAAAGCGTTTGCGAGAGACACCCAGAAAAATGGGAAAGCCAGCCTGATGAATGCTCCCCAACTCCTGTAAGAGCAGGAGATTCTCCCGCTTAGTCAAACCAAAGCCTATCCCTGGATCCAGCATGATTTGCTCCCGCTCTAGCCCAGCTTTCTCAGCTCTTGCCAGTGTCTTTTCAAAAAATGCCCACATAAGAGCCTGAATATCCAGCTGCTCAAAATTTGCTAATTCTGACTCCGTAAAAGCAGGTCCAAAGCCAAAAGTCGGAAAGATTTTCGAGCTAGTATGTTGGGGCCGAGCCATGGCTGGGTTGAACATGGCAATGACTGGCGCTCCAGCCTTGGCGGCCACGGCTGCCATTCTCTCATCACCTAAGAGTCCCGTGATGTCATTGATGATATTGGCTCCAGCGGCCAAAGCTGCTTCTGCAACTGGCGCCTTCCAAGTATCCACAGAAATGAGGATATCACTCTCCCGACGAAGAGCCTCAATGACCGGCACAACACGCCCTATTTCCGCCTCAATGTCCACAAAATGACTGCCCGGACGAGTCGACTCACCACCGATATCCAGCAAGTGAGCTCCCTGAGCTATCATCTTGCTTGCCTGCTCCAGAGCCTTTTCCACCGTATCATATCTGCCCCCATCCGAAAAGGAATCTGGAGTAACATTGAGAATCCCGCAAAGGGCCGTCTTGCCATCTGGTGCAAGCTGTCTTAGATTCATCGTATTTCCTTTCCTTTTGCTACTTCTGCCTTTCAACAAAAAGGCACACTCATCTAGTGTACCGCAAAGCCAACAGCAGATGCAGCATCAGTTTTACAAACTGCACTTGATCCTACAAGCAGCCCTCTCAGACTCTTGTGTCATTTATCATTTTACCACAATTCCACTATTTAAGAAAACAATTTTTACAAACAGAAGGGCAAAAGGAAGATTAGAATCAGATTTCGCAGAAGATGAGCCAGCAGGGACAATTCCAGAGATCCAACCCAAGCTTTCAAGACTTGGACAAAAGCCATGCCTAAACTTAGGTAAATTAGAAAACAAGATGATTCTCCGAGATTTCTCAGGAAAGCAAAGAGAGTGATTCCCAAAGCAAAAGCCCAACTTTTCCCATATTTCATCTGCCTATTTTGGCCAACCTGCGGCGACAAAGCCAGTAGGTCCATGCCAAGTAGCAGCAAGGAGGAAGCCAAAAAACTGTCTGAAACTAGCTGCTGCAAGGGTGCTTGCACCAAACTCGCCTGACCGCAAAGAAGAACAAGGCCTGCTGCATTGCTTGCAATCATCAAAAAGTAGAGATAGCGCAAGTGTGGAAATCGCTTGGAAGCACGCAGCTCTATCTTAAAATCCCGCCACTCACGAGAAAAGTAAGAGGCGTACCCAAAAAGAATGAGCAAAAACAGAGAGATAAAGAGCAGACTAGGCCTTGATAAAACCAAGCGGTCGGTCATTGGCTGAACCAAAAGCAGCAAGACCGATTGCATTAGCATAACTACCAATAAGATTTGGATAGATTTTTGAAATTTGAGACGCATATTTTTCACTCCCTAAAGCTAAGATACAATTCTCATTATAAAGCAAAAGATTTGCCCTGTTGGCTCGCTGCCCTAAAAAGTCACTTTTTATCCCTGAAATGTCAAAAAAGAGGTCAAGCTGACCTCTTCATCTGTCAATTATCTATCGTTAGCCTTGTGCGGCAATCATCACTAGAATAGCAATGGCATTCCGCAACATATGGGCTAAAATTCCCATTTCCAAACGCTTAGTCTGGTGAACCACCAAAGCTAGAACGCCCCCCATACCAGCATAAAGGATAAAACTACCGATATTGGTCGGACCGTGGAAAAAACCAAAAAGAATGGAACCAACCACCAAGCCAATCAACTCATGCTGGGGAAATAGCTTTTGGGGAATCAAACCACGGAAAGAATTTCTTCCAAAATTGGCGCTGAAAAAACAAGCTCCCACAACAAGCAAATAACGGGCGTACTCTGAAACAAGTTCTGCAAAGCAGTTTGATTGGCTGTCGTTCCTGAAAGTTGCCCCTCTAGAAGCATAATAATCGCAGCAAAAATACTAACTCCGAAAGTTATCAGATAGGATAATACTAGCCAGATCACTGATTTTAAATTAAAAAAGCTAAAATCAAGGGTCAGCAGGCCTTCTTTTTTGGCCATTCGCAGGGCATAAAAAATAATCAGAAAATAAACCATCAGGACAAGCAAGGTGTAACCCATTGAAAAACTTTGATCTCGACCTTTGTAAAACTGGATCATCACAAAAGGAACTTGAGTCTGTACGGCTAAAAATAAAGCCAGTAAACTATATTCTACTTTTTGCAAAAAAATTTTCATTTTTTCCTCCTTTTACTTAGTATATCGAATTTTCCCCTTCCTGTACAGCTAAGAGCCATGTAAAATCAAAAAAATGTGCCATCATACTCACTAGGAAGCTCCTCCCCTCAGCTTTTGATTCAGTCTAGTAACAAAATGGATCTCTGAAACTTCCAATTGTATTCTAACTGCGCCTCCTCCGTCCAAGCTAACAAAAAAGAAGAGAATACAAGATTCTCTTCCTGATAGACTTTTATATTGTAAACTCAAGCAAGTTTTTATGATTCTACGCTTGTTTCGACTTCTTCAGTCTCTGCTGTTTCCACAACTTCGTCAATAATTTCAACTTCATTGATTGCTTGTGGTTCCAAGTTACGGTAACGAGCCATACCAGTACCGGCTGGGATAATCTTACCGATGATAACATTTTCCTTGAGGCCAAGGAGATGGTCTTTCTTACCACGGATAGCAGCATCTGTCAGAACACGAGTTGTTTCCTGGAAGGAAGCTGCAGACAGGAAGCTATTTGTCTCAAGGGAAGCTTTGGTGATTCCCATGAGAACTGGACGGGCTGTCGCAGGCACTCCGCCTGAGATAACCACATCACGGTTAGCATCTGTAAAGTCAGTGATATCCATGAGAGTTCCCATGAGGAGATCTGTATCTCCTGGATCCATGACACGTACCTTGCGAATCATTTGACGAACCATTACCTCAATGTGTTTGTCGCCGATTTCTACCCCTTGGCTACGGTAAACTTTTTGTACCTCAGCAAGCAGGTAAGTTTCAACAGACAAGACATCACGGACAGCCAGCAAGTGCTTAGGTTGGATAGACCCTTCGGTCAAGGCAGCACCGCGAGAGACTTGGTCGCCCACTTCCACCTTCATGCGGGCTGTAAATGGCACTACATATTCACCTTCACCAGTTGCACCTTTGACAAAGACTTTCTTAGTACGAGTAGATGCATCTTCTTCGATAGCAGTAACTTCACCCTTGACTTCTGTGATGACCGCTTCCCCTTTCGGATTGCGGGCTTCAAAGATTTCTTGGACACGAGGAAGACCCTGAGTAATATCGGTATTTGAGGCAACACCACCCGTGTGGAAGGTACGCATGGTCAGCTGTGTACCAGGCTCCCCGATAGATTGGGCAGCGATGGTTCCGACTGCTTCACCGACTTCAACTGCATCACCAGTCGCCAAGTTGATACCGTAACAGTGACGGCAGACACCATGACGGGTGTTACATGTAAAGACAGAGCGAATCGTCACTTCTTCAACACCAGCATTAACAATCTCACGCGCCTTGTCTTCGGTGATCAATTCATTTGGACCAATAATGACAGCACCCGTTTCTGGATGTTTAACCGTCTTCTTAGTGTAACGACCATTGAGACGCTCTTCCAGAGACTCAATCATTTCCTTGCCTTCTGTGATAGAAGTGATGAGCAAGCCGCGGTCTGTACCACAGTCGTCCTCACGGATAATCACATCTTGAGCAACGTCAACCAGACGACGAGTCAGGTAACCTGAGTCGGCAGTCTTAAGGGCTGTATCGGTCATACCTTTACGAGCACCGTGAGTTGAGAAGAACATTTCCAGAACGGACAAACCTTCACGGAAGTTAGACAAGATTGGCAACTCCATGATACGTCCGTTTGGAGCAGCCATCAGACCACGCATACCGGCAAGCTGTGAGAAGTTTGAGATGTTACCACGGGCTCCAGAGTCCATCATCATAACGATTGGGTTCTTCGGATCTTGGTTGGCAACCAAACGTTTTTCCAATTTTTCACGGGCAGCACGCCATTCAGCAGTAACTGCGTTGTAGCGTTCATCGTCGGTAATCATACCACGACGGAATTGCTTGGTGATTTGTTCTACACGCTTGTGAGATTCTTCGATGATCTCTGCCTTGTCTTCCACGACTGGAATATCCGCAATACCCACTGTCAAACCAGCCAGAGTAGAATGGTGGTAACCTAGGTCTTTCAAGCGGTCCAGGAGGGCAGATGTTTCTGTGGTGCGGAAGCGTTTGAAGATTTCAGCGATGATATTTCCTAGATTTTTCTTCTTGAACGGAATATTTAACTCTAGAGCTTCAATAGCAGATTTGATGTCTTTTCCTGGTTCCAAGAAGTATTTAGCTGGAACGCCTTCTGTCAAGTTAGCATTTGTCGGCTCTTGCAGGTAAGGCAGCTCTTCTGGCATGATGTCGTTAAAGAGAATCTTACCTACTGTTGTCATGAGGATCTTGTGTTTTTGATCTTCTGTCCAAGGTTTGTTGAGGCTATCTGTCGCGATACCCACACGAGTGTGCAAGTGGACATAGCCATTACGCAAGGCCATCACGGCTTCATCACGGTCTTTAAAGACCATACCTTCGCCTTCGCGACCTGCTTCTTCCATGGTCAGGTAGTAGTTACCCAAGACCATATCCTGAGATGGTGTTACAACCGGTTTTCCGTCTTTCGGATTCAAGATGTGCTCAGCAGCCAGCATGAGGATACGAGCTTCAGCCTGTGCTTCTTCAGACAATGGAACGTGGATGGCCATTTGGTCACCGTCAAAGTCGGCATTGTAGGCTTCACAGACCAATGGGTGCAAGCGAAGAGCTTTACCGTCAATCAAAACTGGCTCAAAGGCTTGGATACCCAAACGGTGAAGGGTCGGTGCGCGATTAAGGAGCACTGGGTGTTCTTTGATAACATCTTCCAAGACATCCCAGATGCGCTCATCGCCACGCTCTACCATGCGCTTAGCAGCTTTCACATTCTGTGCATAATCACGGGCAACAATTTCCCGCATGACAAATGGCTTGAAGAGCTCGATGGCCATCTCGCGTGGCACACCACATTGATACATTTTCAATGTCGGACCAACGGCGATAACGGAACGTCCTGAGAAGTCAACCCGTTTACCCAGCAAGTTTTGACGGAAGCGACCTTGTTTACCTTTGAGCATGTGGCTCAAAGATTTGAGTGGACGGCTACCTGGACCTGTGATCGGACGACCACGGCGACCGTTATCAATCAAAGCATCCACCGCTTCTTGCAGCATCCGTTTCTCATTTTGAACGATGATACCTGGTGCATTCAACTCAAGCAAACGAGCCAAACGGTTGTTCCGGTTGATAACACGACGGTAAAGGTCGTTCAAGTCAGATGAGGCAAAGCGGCCACCGTCCAATTGGAGCATTGGACGTAGATCTGGTGGAATGACCGGCAGGATGTTGAGAATCATCCATTCTGGCTTATTGCCAGAGCGGTAGAAGGCATCCAAAACGTCCAATCGACGAATAGCCTTGATTCGTTTTTGACCAGAAGCTGTTTTCAATTCTTCCTTGAGAGCCGCAATTTCTGTTTCCAAATCCACTTGTTTCAACAAGTCTTGGATCGCTTCTGCTCCCATTTTAGCAACGAATGAACCTGCACCATATTCACGGAGACGCTCGCGGTACTCACGCTCTGTCATGATAGACTTATGCTCCAGTGGTGTTTCCTTAGGATCAATCACCACATAAGCCGCAAAATAAATGACTTCTTCCAAGGCGCGCGGACTCATATCCAGAGTCAAGCCCATTCGGCTTGGGATTCCCTTGAAATACCAGATATGAGAAACTGGTGCTTTGAGCTCAATGTGGCCCATACGTTCACGGCGAACCTTGGTCCGTGTTACTTCGACACCACAGCGGTCACAAATAATCCCTTTATAACGAATCCGTTTGTATTTACCGCAGGCACACTCCCAATCCTTGGTTGGCCCGAAGATCACCTCGTCAAAGAGACCTTCACGTTCTGGCTTCAAGGTCCGGTAATTGATTGTCTCAGGTTTCTTCACTTCCCCGTAAGACCATGAACGGACCTTACTTGGAGAAGCTAGGGTGATTTGCATACTTTTAAATCGATTTACATCAACCACTATTTCTTACCTTTCTTATTTATCTAATCAGCGACAAATTATTTTTCTTCATTTCCTTCAGCATCAAAAGCCGCTTTCGCTTCTTGAGCCTGTTTTTGACGTGCTTTTTCCAGATCGTCCACATGGATCACATCTTCATCCATGTCCTCATCCAAATCACGCAATTCTACTTCGTTGTCATCTTCGTCGAGCACACGCATATCCAATCCGAGAGACTGCAATTCTTTTACCAAGACGCGGAAGGATTCCGGAACACCTGGTTTTGGAATTGGTTTCCCTTTGGTGATAGCTTCATAGGCTCTGAGACGACCATTGATATCGTCAGACTTGTAGGTCAAGATTTCCTGAAGAACGTTTGACGCACCGTAAGCCTCCAGGGCCCAAACTTCCATTTCCCCGAAACGTTGTCCACCAAACTGAGCTTTACCTCCGAGTGGCTGTTGAGTAACGGTTGAGTAAGGACCGACTGAGCGGGCGTGGAGTTTGTCGTCAACCATGTGGTGGAGCTTGATCATGTACATGACACCGACAGAAACGCGGTTGTCAAATGGCTCACCAGTACGGCCATCATAAAGAATCGTCTTGGCATCGCTATCCATCCCAGCTTCACGGACCGTATCCCAGAGATCTTCTGAGCTAGCTCCGTCAAAGACCGGTGTCGCAATGTGGATACCCAAGTTACGCGCTGCCATACCAAGGTGAAGCTCCATAACCTGACCGATGTTCATACGCGATGGTACCCCGAGTGGGTTCAACATGATATCAACTGGTGTTCCGTCTGGCAAGTATGGCATGTCTTCCACGGGAACGATACGAGAGACAACCCCTTTGTTTCCGTGACGTCCGGCCATCTTATCTCCGACCTTGATCTTACGTTTTTGAGCGATGTAGACGCGAACCAGCATGTTAACACCTGATTGCAACTCATCACCATTAGCGCGGGTAAAGATCTTGACATCACGAACGACACCATCGGCACCGTGTGGTACACGAAGAGAAGTGTCACGGACTTCACGAGACTTGTCTCCGAAGATAGCGTGCAAGAGGCGCTCTTCAGCTGAAAGGTCTTTTTCACCCTTAGGTGTCACTTTACCTACAAGGATATCGCCTTCTTTAACCTCAGCACCGATACGGATAATTCCCATCTCGTCAAGGTCTTTGAGGGCATCTTCACCAACGTTTGGAATTTCACGAGTGATTTCTTCAGGCCCAAGCTTTGTATCGCGTGTTTCTGATTCGTATTCCTCGAGGTGGACAGAGGTGTAGACATCGTCTTTGACCAAGCGTTCACTCATGATAACGGCATCCTCGAAGTTGTAACCTTCCCATGTCATGTAGGCAACGATTGGGTTTTGTCCAAGCGCCATTTCTCCATTTTCCATAGAAGGTCCGTCAGCGATAAAGTCGCCTTTTTCAACGACATCGCCAACTTTTACAAGGGTACGTTGGTTGTAGGCAGTTCCTGAGTTTGAACGACGGAATTTTTGGATATGGTAAACATCTAGCGAACCATCTTCACGGCGAACTTCTACCTTATCTGCATCCGCATAGGTAACTTTACCATCATACTGGGCAATAACCGCTGCACCAGAATCGTGGGCAGCTTGGTATTCCATACCAGTACCAACATAAGGCGCTTTTGGATCGATCAATGGCACAGCCTGACGTTGCATGTTGGCACCCATGAGGGCACGGTTGGAGTCATCGTTTTCCAAGAAAGGAATACATGCTGTCGCCACGGCAACTACCTGCTTAGGTGATACATCCATGTAGTCCACTTGGTCTGATGGGAATTCTTGGTTGTTACCTTGGTGGCGTCCCATAACGATAGGCTCTGCAAAGCCACCTTTTTCATTAAGCTTAGAGTTTGCCTGCGCTACGATAAATTCATCTTCCTCGTCAGCTGTCAGCCAAACGATTTCGTTGGTTACCACACCAGCTTCACGGTCTACCTTACGGTAAGGCGTTTGAATAAAGCCATATTTGTTAAGGTGTCCGTAAGAAGACAAGTTATTGATCAAACCAATGTTTGGTCCTTCAGGCGTTTCAATCGGACACATGCGACCATAGTGAGTATAGTGCACGTCCCGCACTTCATAACCAGCACGGTCACGTGTCAAACCACCAGGTCCCAAGGCAGAAAGACGACGCTTGTGAGAGAGCTCAGACAGTGGATTGTGTTGGTCCATGAACTGAGACAACTGTGAAGAACCAAAGAATTCTTTAATAGCAGCAGTTACTGGACGGATGTTGATGATTTGTTGCGGAGTCAGCACTTCATTGTCCTGAACGCTCATCCGTTCGCGAACGTTACGCTCCATTCGAGAAAGTCCCAGACGGACTTGGTTAGCCAACAGCTCACCAACCGCACGAATACGACGGTTCCCCAAGTGGTCAATATCATCCACGCGACCGATGCCTTCTGCCAAGTTGAGGAAATAGCTCATTTCAGCCAAGATATCAGCTGGTGTTACAATCCGAACCTTGTCAGACGGATTTGCGTTACCAATGATCGTCACAACGCGATCTGGATCATTCGGAGCTACAACTTTAAACTTCTGCAATTCAACTGGCTCAAGAAGAACAGCTGAATCGTTTGGAATGTAAGTGATTTTGTTCAAGCCATTGTCCAGTTGCTCTGAAATGCTGTCGATCACACTGCGAGTCATAACTGTACCAGCTTCAACAAGGATTTCCCCTGTTTCAGCGTCTACCAGATGCTCTGCCAATGTTTGATTGAGTAGGCGATTCTTGATGTTGAGCTTCTTGTTAATCTTGTAACGACCAACTGCCGCCAAGTCATAACGATGTGGATCAAAGAAACGAGCCACAAGCAAGCTACGTGAACTTTCAGCCGTTTTAGGCTCACCTGGACGAAGGCGCTCGTAGATTTCTTTCAGAGCTTCATCTGTACGAGAGTCCATTGGATTCTTGTGAATATCTTTTTCGATGGTGTTGCGCACCAAGTCACTGTCACCAAAGATGTCCAAGATCTCATCATCACCTGAGAAACCAAGCGCACGCACCAAAGTAGTAAATGGAATTTTACGAGTCCGGTCAATACGAGTATAGGCGATATCTTTTGAGTCTGTTTCTAGCTCCAACCAAGCTCCGCGGTTAGGAATAACAGTTGAACCGTAGCCAACTTTACCGTTTTTGTCAACCTTATCGTTGAAGTAAACCCCTGGCGAACGCACCAACTGAGACACGATAATCCGTTCACCACCGTTGATGATGAAGGTCCCCATTTCAGTCATGATTGGGAAATCACCAAAGAAGACTTCCTGCGTCTTGATTTCACCAGTTTCCTTGTTAATCAGGCGGAAAGTCACAAAGATTGGCGCTGAGTAGCTAGCATCGTGGATACGAGCTTCTTCCAGCGTATATTTAGGCTCACGGATTTCATAGCCGACAAATTCCAATTCCATGGTGTCGGTAAAGTTTGAAATAGGAAGCACATCCTCGAAGACTTCTTTCAAACCATGGTCCAAGAAATCTTTAAACGAGTCTGTTTGAATTTCAATCAAGTTTGGTAAATCAAGAACTTCTTTAATTCTTGAAAAACTACGACGGGTCCGATGTTTCCCGTATTGAACGTCATGTCCTGCCAAGTTTCTAACTCCTTTTTTATAAAGTACAGAGGGAGGAATCGGAGAGAATTGAGATTTACCGATTACTGAAATAATAACCACCTACCTCTCATATCACACTCTTCTTCACTCTTACCAAGGGGAGACCCCTTTCTACGCTATTGACTCTCGTCAAAACAGCTACAATCAGTCCCTTTTGCTAAGTTTTTAGAATCTTTAAGTTTGCGTTACAAATCTTAGAATTCTGAAAAATAGACACAAAAAGAGCAGCTAAATCTGACTTATAAAAAGTTTGATTTAACTGCTGCAAGCTTTAATCGGACAATATTTCAATTAAAGCACACGACAAATTATTGATACTATTATACCGCATTTATCTAGAAATTGCAAGGCTTTCCTCTGCTTTCTGAAAAGTTGAAAAGCCGTTCTTGATGTCCTAGTTTCCCTGCCGGTTACTGCTGGAATTAGTCCCATTATTGGAACTGGAGTTGGAATTAGAGCTAAAATTAGAGGTATAGCTTCCCAAAATTGCTCCCCAAGCTCTCTGATAATCCGCATCTGATGCACCAATACTAAAGCGGTAGCTCGTCGTAGGCGCGCCATTCTTAGCCCAGTAGCTAGGAACGGTCGGACCGCTTAGATTGATGGAGCGACCATTGATTGTGACGGTTCCTGGTCTTTCTCCAGTAGACTTGAGAACATCAGACTTGATAACGCTCGAATCAAGATTGAACTTCTCTCCGATTCCCCAGGCCTCTGGATCCGCTTCATAAATGGCATTGGCCAGATAAGCCATATAGGCCGCATTGTTATTGTAGCCTGTCAAGGCAGCCATAGAGGTATTGTCATCATGACCGATCCAGCCTCCAAGGGTCATCCGAGGAGTGGAAAGCATGAGCCACATATCACCATTGCTGTTGGTTGTACCAGTCTTGCCAATCCAATCTGCACCTGCCAAAGTGCCATTGACTTGGCTAATTCTCGATTTAAAGGTCGTAGTTGCGCCAGAGTTGAGCACGCCTCGCATCAGGTTCTGCATAATCGTCGCAGCAGCAGGTGAGTAAACCTGAACTGGTTTGGCCTTATGCTCATAAACTACCTTGCCGTCTGGAGCTGTGATCTTTTCAATCATATATTTTTCTTGGTAAGAGCCATTATTAGCCAAGGTCTGGAAGCCGTTGGTATGCTGGGCAACTGAAACCTCAATTCCCCCACCCATTGGTAGACTTTCAATATCGTAGTTGTCAATATGGTAGCCCATTTTTTCCATATAGCCTCGGACATTCACACCCTTCTCACGAAGTGCACGATAGGTCCAATAAGCTGGAATATTCCAAGAAGTATTGAGGGCTTCCTGCAGATCCATCATGCCCGTCCCGCGACTGTCCACGTGCATAATCGGCTCACCACTAGAAAAGTTCGTCGGGTAATTAGAGAGCACGCTCGCACTTCCCATCAGCCCTTGGTCAACGGCAATCCCATAAGCTAAAATCGGCTTGATAGTCGAACCAGGAGATCTTTCCGTATCAAAAGCATGGTTGTTTTGATTAGAGCTATAGTCTCTACCACCGACAAAGCCAATGATTGCTCCTGTTTTATTGTCCTGAAGGACATTCCCAACCTCGACCATTCCTGTTCCATCATCCAAGAGACCACCATAGTTGGCAACTGCGTTCTGCATCGCCTGATGAATGGAATGATTGATAGTTGTCGTAACCGTATAGCCACCCTCGCTCAGCTCTTTTCGAGCCAACTCCTGATAAGCTTCAACCGTTGCATTATTTTTTAATTCTTGCTGGGATACATTGTCCCGCTGGATCAAGTACTGATACATGGCCGTCTGCGCTTCTGAAAAGGCTGTATGATAGAGGTAACTATGCGAGCTCTTTTGCAGACTCTCCGTCTGCTTAAAATCCTGCGTCAGATCATGGTCTTTATATTGCTGATAGTCGGCCTCGCTCAGTCGGCCTGTGCGGTACATATTATACAAAACATGCCGAGCCCGCTCTAGACCTAAAGCCATGTCATCTGGACTCTTCATGCTACCATCAGAAGCATAAGGCGAATAGACAATCGGACTCTGAGGCAATCCTGCAATAAAGGCAGCCTGCGGAATAGTCAAATCTTTGGCTGATACACCAAAAATCCCTTGAGCCGCTTCTTCCACACCGGCAATATTTTGCCCCTTATTATTTCGACCAAAAGGTGCCACATTCAAATAGGTGGTCAAAATATCATCCTTGGACATATAGCGTTCCAGAGCCAAAGCATCAACAATCTCGACCGCCTTCCGCTTGAAGGTCGGAGCATCTCCCACGACCTGCTGCTTGATCAACTGCTGAGTCAAGGTCGATCCCCCGCTGGATGAACCAACTCCAACTACAGAACCCAAGGTCGCCCGCAGAACAGCCTTGGGCACAACACCATTGTGAATCTCAAAATTTTCATCTTCAGTCGCAATGACGGCATTTTTGACATTGTCAGAAATCGCATCGCTAGCAACTGGAATCCGCAACAAATCATTATCAATTTCGGAAATCAACTCTCCGTCGGCATAGGTCAGCTTGGAAATCCCAGAAAGCTTATTGACCTGACTTACCAGCTCCTCCTGATTCGGCACGGAGACATCACTAAAAAGGCTGGCTGCGTAGCCTAAACCAAGTCCAGCTCCTAATACCACCCCAAAAAAGATAAATACAAAAGCGACATTTAAGAGTAATTTCATTGTCCGAAAGATTACGGAAACAATATCAAGTACCGACCATGTCTCTCCTTTTGACTTAGGCTGCGTAACGGGCGAGGGTGCCCCCTTACCAAACTGCCTTAACTTTTTTATAAATTCTTTCAACATAGATTCTCCTTCTCGACTATTATAGCAAACATCAGCAGATTATATCAAGAAAGAGCTAATTCTAGCGCTTTTGCGGGAATTATTTTCTGGCTACTCATTGCTATTTATCGGGTTTGTGATACAATAGAGGGATAAACAAAAAAATACTTGAGCAAGGGCAAGATCTTTGCTATCTTAGAAAAGGAGAGACAACTATGCACATTTTTGATGAGCTGCAAGAGCGTGGTTTGATTTTTCAAACAACTGATGAAGAAGCTTTGCGTAAAGCCTTAGAAGAAGGGCAAGTCTCTTATTATACTGGATACGATCCAACAGCGGACAGTCTTCACTTAGGTCACTTGGTGGCTATTTTGACCAGCCGCCGCTTACAGTTAGCTGGGCACAAGCCTTATGCCCTCGTCGGTGGTGCAACAGGTTTGATTGGCGACCCATCCTTTAAAGATGTAGAGCGTAGTCTCCAAACAAAAGACACAGTAGATGGCTGGGTCAAGTCTATCCAAGGACAACTTTCTCGTTTTCTTGACTTTGAAAATGGTGAAAACAAGGCTGTCATGGTCAACAACTACGACTGGTTTGGCAGCATCAGTTTCATTGACTTCCTCCGTGATGTCGGTAAATACTTCACTGTCAACTACATGATGAGCAAGGAATCCGTAAAAAAACGGATTGAAACAGGGATTTCTTACACTGAGTTTGCCTACCAGATCATGCAAGGTTACGACTTCTTTGTCCTCAACCAAGACCATAACGTCACCCTGCAAATCGGTGGTTCTGACCAGTGGGGCAATATGACTGCTGGTACTGAATTGCTTCGTCGTAAGGCTGACAAGACTGGCCACGTTATCACTGTTCCCCTTATCACTGATGCGACTGGTAAGAAATTTGGTAAATCAGAAGGAAACGCAGTTTGGCTCAATGCTGACAAGACTTCTCCATACGAAATGTACCAATTCTGGATGAACGTCATGGACGCTGACGCTGTTCGCTTCTTGAAGATCTTTACCTTCTTGTCACTGGATGAGATTGAAGACATCCGCAAACAATTCGAAGCAGCTCCACACGAACGCTTGGCTCAAAAAATCCTCGCTCGTGAAGTGGTAACTCTTGTCCATGGTGAAGAAGCCTACAAGGAAGCCCTCAATATTACCGAACAACTCTTTGCTGGAAACATCAAAAACCTTTCTGTCAAAGAACTCAAACAAGGACTTCGTGGCGTGCCAAACTACCAAGTACAAGCTGACGAAAACCTCAACATCGTCGAAATCCTCGTATCAGCTGGCGTTGTCAACTCAAAACGCCAAGCTCGCGAAGATGTTCAAAACGGAGCTATCTATGTCAACGGCGACCGCATCCAAGACCTGGACTATGTTTTGGGTGGCGCAGACAAACTTGAAAATGAACTCACCGTTATCCGCCGTGGTAAGAAGAAATACTTCGTCCTTACATACTAAAACATTCAAAACTTATCCACACAAACAAAAGGAGTTACTCTTCCCTGAGATAACTCCTTTTTGCTCATAGTAGATTAAAATCTTCTTACTTATCTATTCTTAACAGAAAGACTACGAAGTACAATTCGCAAAGTTGTGAGGTTATGTAAGATAGAAAGATTGGAAGGACTAAGCCAGTTAAATAAACCAAAGCCAATCAAACTACTATTTACGACGACAGTTTCTTGGATATTCTTCTGAATCAGTTTTTGCAAAGACGATGACAGAGAGTCTAATTCTTCAAAAAAATCCAAGCGATTATCTAATAATAATATATCGCTCATTTGCTTAGAAACATCTGCACTTTCATTCATCACAACACCAATATCCGCAAGGGTTAGAGCTGCCGAGTCATTCAGGCCATCTCCGACCATTAAGACAGTATGACCAGCTTGCTGTAACTCCTGCACCAATTCAAATTTTCCATCAGGTTTCAAATCTGTATAAACTAGATCAAACGGCAAATCTTTTACAAGTTCTTCCGTTCTAACCAAGGTATCACCTGTTGCTAAAATCAGTTTCTTTCCTTGAGCTTTGAGTTTTTCCAAGGCAACTTTTGCTTCTTTTCTCAAAGGAGTATGGATACAGAACATTCCAATAAGATCGTTGCGATAGCCCAAGAACAGTAGATTGTAGTGATTCTTATAGTCTTCGATCAGGGCATTTTGTTCAGGACTAATATTGATTTGCTCGTCTTGCATCAGGACAAAATTTCCGATGACAACCGATTCATCATCAATTTGAGATTTAATTCCCTTGCTTGCGATATATTGGAGTTTCCCATGCATTTCCTCATGTTCAATACCTTCTATTTCAGCTTGCTTGACAATTGCATTAGCGATTGGATGATAGATATGCTCCTCTAGACAGGCACTAATTCTTAAAATATCTTCCTCGTTATAATCACCAAAAGGTAGAACCTTTTCAACTAGAGGATAGCTAGTTGTGATGGTTCCTGTCTTGTCAAAGAGGAAAGTATCAACTTCTAGATATTTTTCTAGAACATCCCCATCCTTAATAACCATTTCACGGTTCAATCCCTCCTTGATAGCTGTCAGGTAGGCTACAGGTGTGGAGATTTTCAAAGCGCATGAAAAATCCACCAATAGAAAAGAAATGGCTTTTGAAAACGAACCTGTTAACAGATAAGTCAAGGCAGCACCTAAAAAGTTATATTTGACAACCTTGTCCGCCATCTTAATGAAATAGCGTTGTTTGGTATTCTTGTTCTCTTCGGATCTCTTCATCAACTCAATCAGTTGTAAAATCCTACTATTCATTTGGTTGTCCGTTACACGAATGAGCAATTCGCCAGTCTCTAAGACAGTATTAGCACAAACGAGATCGGCTTCTCTTTTTTCAACTGGAAAGCTCTCGCCGGTCAAGGAACTTTCATTGACCATTCCTAATCCTGAAACCACTTGGCCATCAAACAAGATTTCATTCCCTTGGGAGACAACTAATACATCGCCTACTTGAACATCAGAGCTCTTGATGCTGATGACCATGCCCCCCTGCACTAAGAAGACATCACTTTCTTTAGCAAGAAGGCTCTGTTCCAAATCTGTCGCTGTTTTTTTCAAAGACCACTGATCCAGATGATTACCCAAATCAAGCATAAACATGATGTTGCTTGCTGTCTTGGATTGGTTCATAAACAAGGACAACAAAATGGCTGAACAGTCCAAGACCTCCATGGTTAGTTCCTTGCGCGCTAAAGTTTGATAGGCCTCTTTGACATAGCCTAGAGCCTGATAACAAGTCCAAATATAACGAACAGGATAAGGGACAAAACTTCTAAATAACCAACGCTTAATCGCTGCACCCGATACAATAGAATAGGCACTCTCTTCTCTACGAATGGGAAGAGTCATCAAGTCCGAAACTTTCCCCTTATCAATTCTTTTTAAAAAGGCCTCTGCATTTTCTAATACAGAGAAACCCTCTTTCATACGTAGAGTAAAGTGCTGCTGATCTATATAAAACTGAATAGAGTCGATCCCTTTTTCATCTCTAGCCAAGGAACGAAGATAATCTTGAATATCCAAGGTCAGTGAAAAAGAGGATGATAATCGGATATGTTGGTATCCTCTATGTAGCACTTTAAAAGACATATTATTCACCTGTCAGGCTATCTAATTGTTCTTCTTTCTTTTCCTGTTCGTATAAATATTTAGCGTCTTGTAACACATCATCACCGTGTTGTTTTACAACAGAAACAGATGCATCCAGTTCATCTTTCAATTTGTAGGCTTTAGCCAAGGCCCTAGAATAACCTTTTTTAGCTTCTTTACTCGCTAGAACCTTCAAACCAATTGTACCAAATGCTAAGCCTCCTAAAAAGAGACCTGATTTTTTAGCAATCTTTGCCACTGTTAATGCTTCTTTTAACATGTTGATTTCCTCCTTTGTAATCATTATATATAAAATTAAGTTCAAAAGCAACCAGAGATACTCCTACAGGATATCCCTTTATATTTCTTCATTTTGTATCAAGAAAATTGAAGCAAATCTTGATTTCAAGATTCACTTTTGCTAGACTTAAAACTATGAATACAAACCTCAAACCCAAACTCCAGCGCTTTGCTACTGCGACCGCTTTTGCCTGTCCCATCTGCAAGGAAGAACTACAGCTGATGGAAAATAGCCTCAAATGCCACCATCGCCATTCTTACGACTTGGCCAAGTTTGGCTATGTCAATCTAGCACCTCAAATCAAGCAGCCCAAAGACTACGATAAGGCCAGTTTTCAAAATCGGCAGTTGATTTTAGAAGCGGGATTTTACCAAGCTATCTTAGAAGCTGTCTCAAACTTGCTTGCTAACTCAAAATCTGCCAAAACAGTCTTAGATATCGGCTGCGGCGAGGGCTTCTACTCTCGCAAACTCCAAGAAATCCATTCCCAAAAAACCTTCTATGCCTTCGATATTTCAAAAGATTCTATCCAGTTGGCAGCCAAGAGCGACAGTAGTTTCGCAGTCAATTGGTTCGTCGGTGATTTGGCTAAGTTACCACTGCAAGATGCCAGCATGGACATCATTTTAGATATCTTTTCTCCAGCCAATTATCAGGAATTTCGGAGAGTCATGTCTGACAATGCCCTCCTCATCAAGGTCATCCCCACCGAGCGTCACCTTCAGGAAATTCGCCAAAAAGCCGCTAGACAGCTCAGCAACAAGGATTACTCTAACCAAGAAGTCATCCAGCATTTCCAAGAGCACTTCGATATAATCTCCGAGATTACTGTCGAGTCCAGCCAATCCTTGACTGCCGAAAGCCGAACAGCTCTTTTAGCAATGACACCGCTGCTCTTTCATGTCGAGCAAGATCAGATCGACTGGACTGACCTCACCCAAGTTACCATTGCCGCCACCATTCTTATCGGAAAAGCAAAATAAAGAAAAGATAGTCCGCAGACCAAATGCATTCCGTTTGGCTTGCTGACTATCTTTTTTAAACTCATATTTTAATAAACTAGTTTTCTTCTGTTTCAAAATACAAAGAAAATAGCGCCTTGTTCAAGTCGAAGCCAAGGTCAATTCCAACACCTGTCTCCAAGTGGTCACGAGCATCTACACGTGCGATGAACTCGCTGTCGCCAACTTGACAGTAAAGGTAGAGACTCAGAACCCAAAAGCTCAGAGACAGAAATGGTCGCATGAACCACAGAATCTGGGAAGGTCTCCAAGAAAGCAGCTTCTGTATTGATATCTTCTGGACGAATACCGAAGATCAATTTCTTACCGTCATAGCCCTTCTCACGCAGCACCTTCAGTGTTCCTTCTGGAACCGTCAAACGCAAGCCATTGGCAACAATTTGATTTCCCTCAAGTGTCACAGTGATAAAGTTCATCGCTGGGCTACCGATGAAGCCTGCCACAAATTTGTTAACTGGGTGGTTGTAGACTTCTTGTGGGCTACCGATTTGCTCTACTCGACCAATGGTTCCAGTTCCAGCAGGGTTCTTGGTTGCTGACATGATAACAATGCGGTCAGCTAGGGTCATTGCCTCGGTTTGGTCGTGGGTAACGTAGATGGTTGTTGCTCCGATACGGCGGTGGATTTTGGCAATCTCAGCGCGCATGGACACACGCAACTTCGCATCCAAGTTTGACAAAGGCTCGTCCATTAGGAAAACCTTTGCATCACGCACAATGGCACGACCCATGGCAACACGCTGACGTTGACCACCTGACAAGTCCGCTGGCTTGCGATCCAAGAATTCTTTCAAGCCAAGAATTTCAGCCGCTTCTTGCACCCGTTTGTCAATATCTTCCTTGCTGTACTTGCGCAGTTTCAGCCCGAAGGCCATGTTGTCATAGACTGTCATGTGTGGGTAGAGGGCATAGTTCTGGAAGACCATAGCGATATCACGATCTTTCGGTGCCACGTCATTGACCACTTTACCGTCAATTGACGCTGTTCCTTCTGTGATATCCTCAAGACCCGCAATCATACGCAGCGTTGTAGATTTCCCACATCCTGACGGACCAACGAAAACGATAAACTCCTTGTCCTTGATGTCCAAATTAAAGTCTTCAACAGAATAGTGCTCACTGTTTGGATACTTTTTATAAATATTTTTCAGATTTAACTCAACCATAAGTTCCCCTTTACTTTATGTGAAAATAGTTGCCCTTGAAGCCCCTAAAAGTTTCAAAGCGCTTTCATAAAAATATTATATCCTTTTTTAATCATTATTTCAAGCATTTATTCAAACGTTTGCACAATTTTTTATCATTTCTTGAAAAATCCTTCTTTCAAAATAAAAAAAAGAGAGGCTGAGACAAAAGTCCTAGCCTCTCAATTGTCTTTGGATTGTCGAGCAAGACGCAGTGGTTGAGTGGGGACGACGAAATCGAATTCTAACGAATTATCGATTTCTGTCCCACTCTCTACAGGACTAGTCATTGACACGATAGTAAAATTGACCTTGCTCATCAAAGCTATTCAGCCCGACACCCGTCCAAAGCCGATCTTGGCTAGCATCTGAGTTATCTTGGAAGTTCTCTCTGTCTGCAAGCTTGATACCTTTTGGAATGAACTCTAGCAAGAAACCACCGGTCTCACCACCGTACACACCGCCAGCAGCAGTGCCATAGTCTGTCAGAGATGCTCCGTACAGCTCATAGCTATCGGAAACCAACCCTTTGTCATTGAACACCAGCTGATGACCAGCAGTATTTTGCCAGGTTCCTTTTACACTGGAGTAGTCTCCATTAACCAAGGCCGAAATATCCATTGCTTTTTTCTCCTCTTGCGTCTTTTCCGAACTAGCTTCCGCTGAGCTTTGACTGCTTGCAGCAGAAGAAGACGACGACTCTGTAACCTTCTGGCTGGAAGCTACTTGAGAAGTTTCCTGAGTAGTACTCGAACTCGTCTGAGTAGAATTGACTTCCTTGCTAGAGCAGGCCGCCAAAGTCGATAGAGCGAGGCAACATAACAAAGGATAGACTATTTTCTGCTTCATGGCTTTCTCCTTATCCATTAAATGATTACTAATATTATAGACTTTTTCGGCCTATTTTACAAGTTAGCTCAGTTATCCTGCACCCCTAAGACCTTATAGATGGTTTTGCTCAAAGCCGCCTGATAGTCCTCTACAGTCAGGGGTCTCTCTGTAATAATTTCTGCAGTCTGCTTGTAAAGATCTACTGTCACATCTGACACTCCCTCCATAGATAGGAAGTGCTGGGTGACGTGTTTGACACAATTTTGACAAGATAAGTTTTCTAATTGGACTGTTTGTTTCATGTTATTTCTCCGTATATCCCTTCATTTTAAAGCGTCCTAGACGCAGAGCATTGGCAACAACTGACACTGAGCTCAAACTCATGGCCAGACCAGCCAGCATCGGATTAAGCAAGGGACCGCCGAAAAGATGCAATAACCCCATAGCAATCGGGATGCCTAGTGTATTGTAGGCAAAAGCCCAGAAGAGATTTTCCTTGATATTGCGGATGGTCGCCTGGCTGAGCTTGATAGCCTTGACTACATCCTGCAAATCACTATGCATGAGCACTACATCTGCCGACTCAATAGCTACATCTGCGCCTGAACCGATGGCAATTCCAACATCTGCCTGAACCAGAGCTGGTGCATCATTGATACCGTCTCCGACCATGGCTAGTTTTTTCCCAGCTCCCTGTAAGTTATTGATGGCAGCGGCCTTCCCATCTGGCAATACACCTGCGATGACTTTTTGGATTCCAGCTTTCTGGGCAATAGCTGTCGCTGTTTCTTCACGATCCCCTGTCAGCATGATGACTTCTAGTCCCATAGAATGGAGCTCCTGCACAGCCGACAGGCTGCTGGATTTCATCTCATCTGCTACCGCTAGAATACCAGCCAGCTGTCCATCTATTGCAACAAACATGGCTGTTTTTCCTTCATGGGATAGCTCCAACAACTGTTCTTGAAAAGCACTGCTGTCAATGTTCTTTTCTTTCATCAGAGACTCATTGCCGACCAGAATCTGTCTGTCCTCAACCCGAGCTGACAAACCTCGTCCAATAATGGCCTCAAAATGACTGACAGGCAGCAAGTCAAGCCCCTCCTCTTCAGCAGCTGCCAAAATAGCCCGAGCCAAAGGGTGCTCAGAATGCTGCTCAGCGCTAGCTATTAGTCTCAACAGGTCGGACCGATTCAAATCACCCAAGGGCAGTAGATCCGTCAGGCTGGGCTTTCCTACCGTAATCGTCCCCGTCTTATCAAGAACAATGGTATCCAGTTGATAAGCTGCTTCCAAAGCTTGACCAGACTTAATCAGAATTCCATTTTCAGCCCCTTTGCCAGTCCCAACCATAATAGCTGTCGGAGTGGCTAATCCCAGCGCACAAGGGCAGGCAATGACCAGAACTGCGATAAAGATTGACAGAGAAAAGCTAAGGCTCTCACCAGCCAGAAAATACCAGCCCATCGCGGACAAAGCAGCCAAGCTCAGCACGATTGGAACAAAATAAAGCGAAATCTTATCGGCTAAAGCCGCTATCGGCGCCTTAGACCCCTGCGCTTCTTCCACCAATCTAACAATCTGAGCTAAGGTCGTATCCGAGCCCACCCTAGTTGCTTGATAGTCAATACTACCATTTTGATTGATTGTTGCACTGGTAATGGTGTCGCCGACTTTCTTTTCAATCGGGACACTTTCTCCAGTCATCATGGACTCATCCACAAAGGTCTGCCCCTCTGTCACAAGGCCATCTACTGGCATACGCTCCCCTGGCTTGATACGGATAATGTCTCCAACTCGTATATCCTCCGTATCAATGGTCACAGCCTCACCATAACGAATCACTGTCGCCTGACTAGGCACTAGCTCAAGCAGAGACTGAATGGCCTGAGACGTTCTCCCCTTAGCTGAACTTTCCATATATTTACCCAGAAGAACCAAGGTAATAATCACTGCAACCGACTCAAAATAGAGCTGATGAACAAAGGCATGATGACCAAGAAAAACCTGACCGACCGAGTAGAGGCTGTAGAAAAATGCTGCGCTGGTCCCCACCGCAATCAAACTATCCATATTGGGATGTTTTTTGATCAAATTGCGAAAACCTCTCTGATAGAAGCCGCGACCAATCCACACAGCAGGCAGCGTTAACAGCAGTTGTGACAGAACGAAAACCAAGGGATGCGCCATATGATTCAAGAAGCTGGGCAGAGGAAGACCGACCATACTGCCCATAGAGATATAAAGTAAGGGCAGAGCTGTAACCAAAAGAATTAGTAATTCTTGCTTTTTCCTTTCCAATTCCTGCGCTTTCATCGCAGCCTCTTCGCTTACATGGGACAGTCGGTCTTTTCCTTTTTCTTGCGCCTGATAACCAGCCTCGGCTACTGCATCCAGCACTTGCTGACTGTCAAATCCCGCCTTAGGCAGCAAACTGAGACGTTCTGTCGCTAGATTGACACTGACATCCTCTACCGTATCCAAGTCCTTGACTGCCATCTCTACCGTCATAGCACAGGCAGCACAGGTCATGCCTGAGAGCTTATATTCTTTCTTCTCGCTCATCAATGCACCTCCTTTCCGTGCCCGCAACGACACTGGCCTTGTGGGCAGTCGCATTTGATTTCCAAAGGAGCCGAGGCTCTTTTCTTATCAATGACTTGGCTGAGCCGCTCCAAGTCCCCTTGACTGAACTGACTTCTCTCAATCATCGAAATCAAAAGATCTCCGTGTTTAGTGTTACAGATATTGTCAAAAAGCGCCTGCCAAGTACTTTCCAGATGATCCGCTTCTAAAATCCGAGCATCGTAGTAAAACTTCCCCTCAATTTTTTCCATAGCGATAAATTCTTTGGTCTTCAAACGATTCAAAAGGGTCTTAATGGTTGCTGGCTTCCAAGAAAAGTCGGCTTCCAAACGCTCTATAATCTCTGTACTGCGACTGTGTGGGTAGGCCCACAGCACACGCATCACTTGCCATTCTGCTTGGCTCATATTTTGCTGTTCCATTGTCTAACACTTCCTCGTTGTTTACATTTGTAATTTAATTCTACATTAGTTTACATCTGTAATCGTGATTTGTCAAGTATTTCTATCATTATTTCCTGATATAGAAAAAAGAAGGCGGGATAGTCCCGTCTTCTCAAGTTTGTCCATATTAATGCGCCAACATCTCTTGGGCAATTTCTTGACCTGTCAACTTACTTGGATAATATGTTGGCCAGTTTTCCAGCTCATCAAAGAGTGCTTCCTGGCTTTCGCCGCCATAGAAGATATGGAAATGAGCTGCCTTGGTCGGTGCAATGTTGTGGTCGCTAAACTGAACATACTTGTACTCCCCAGCATCCGCATCTGTCGCTTCAAACATAAAGCGAACTCCACGATTGCCCTTAGGGTAAGTCAGAGTGTGCTTGCCAACGTATTTATAAGTATATTTCTTGGATTTTCCATCTACCACAAATTCCATGGTCTTGTCTGTGATATTGATATTGGAAACATCTGTCTTGTAGCCCTTGTCATAGTAGTCCTTGTATTCAGCTGCCGTCATTTTGCCAGTCAGCTTAGCCTTGTAGTCAAAGACTTGGTCCAAGGTACCGTCTTTCAGATAAGGGTAAACAGACTGCCACTCACCAGCATAGTCAGACAAGGTTCGATCCTTGACGGCACTGTCTTCAAAGTAGCCATTTTGAACTGTCTTAGTATCCTCTTCTTTCTCAGCAGCAATCTCTGCTCCCTCTTGGTCAGTCGTTTTCTTGAGAGCCTTTAGATTAGCCTGCATGATCGAAATATAGTCTGCCCCGTCCTTGGTCTGCTCTTCGGTCAAGCTTTCCAGCGGATTCAAGACATCAAGCTCTACCCCTGTTTCCTTAGCCAGAGTAGAAGCCAAAGCCTGGGAAGCATTCTCTTCAAAGTAAATATACTTGATTTTATTTTTCTTGATGTACTCAGTCAATTCAGCCAAGCGTGAAGCCGATGACTCACTGTCTGGTGAAAGTCCAGAAATTGGCACCTGCTTCAAGCCATAGTCCAGCGCCAGATAGTTAAAGGCTGCGTGCTGAGTGACAAAGCTCTTTTGCTTGGCATTGGCTAAACCATCTTCAAACTCCTTATCCAAAGCTTCCAGCTTCTTGATATAAGCCTCTGCGTTTTTCTCAAAAGTAGCTTTCTTGTCAGGATAGGCCTTGCTCAGACTATCACGGATGTGTTCCACCATTTTAATAGCCCGCTTCGGAGACAGCCAAACGTGGGGGTCATACTCATGATGATGCCCCTCTTCACCATGGTCGTGGTCTTCTTCCTCTTCACCACCAGGCAGCAGAAGCATATTTCCAGTCGCCTTGATAACCTTTTCTTCCTTATTTTTCAAGGTTTTTAGCAAATCCAGAACCCAAGTCTCCATATTTTCATTTTCATAGACAAAGGCATCTGCATCCTGAATCGTAGCAACTGCCTTAGCTGAAGGCTCATAATCATGCGGCTCTGTACCAGCCCCGATTAGAAGTTCAACATTGGCCTCATCTCCAGCCACCTGCTTAGTAAACTCATAAACCGGATAAAAAGTTGTGACAATATTGAGCTTGCCATCTGCATTTTTTTGATTGGAACAAGCCACTAAGAAAATACCCAGTAAACCTGCTAATAGTAGGCTAATTTTTTTCATTTTCTGCTCCTATTTCATAAATTTTTTGACCAGATTGACCAGCAAAAACAAACTGACGAAAATAATCGTAATGCTAGCACTAGCTGGCGTCTCTGCATAGTAAGAAATATAAAGTCCAGCAATCATACCAAAGAAACCAATGGCATTTGCCAGCAAAATGACCGACTTGAAATTTTTCCCAATCCGCAGGGCAATACTAGCCGGCAAGACCATGATGGTCGAAACAAGCAAGGCTCCCGCAGCCGGAATCATGAGAGCAATCGCAACACCCGTCACGATATTGAAGAGAATAGACATGGTCCGCACCGGAAGTCCATCCACAAAGGCCGTATCCTCATCAAAGGTCAAGATGTACATGGGGCGAATGAAGAGGAAGGTCAAGGCAAGCACCACAGCAGCAATGACAAAAAGAGAAATCACCTGCTCCCTACTGATAGTCACAATGGAACCAAATAGATACTGGTCCAAACTCATCGAGCTAGAACTCTTGCCCTTACTCATAACAATCAAGGAAATAGCTAAGCCGGTTGACATAAGAATGGCCGTCCCGATTTCCATGAAATTTTTATAGATAGTCCGCAGATACTCTAAGAAGACTGCTGCGATTATAACCACCACCACCGTTGTGAAGGTAGGTGACAAACCTAGAACCAAGCCAAAGGCCACACCTGCCAGTGAAACGTGACTAAGCGTGTCACTCATAAGACTCTGCCGACGTAAAATCAGGAAGGTCCCCAAAATCGGCGAAAAAAGGCTCATGGCAATAACTGCCAGAAAGGCACGCTGCATAAAATCATAGGAAAATAAATTAAGCATGGCTTACCTCCTGTCCGCTGTCACTTTCATGCACATTGAAACAGCGCCAAGGCGAGTCCTGATTACGAACCAGATGAATGTTGCGGTCAGCATATTTACGAACTTCCTCTGGATCGTGCGTGATCATCAAGACAGCTTTCCCATGCTTATGAGCACTATGGTGCATGAGCTTGTAAAATTCCTCCTTACTGCCTGCATCCATCCCTGTTGTCGGCTCATCTAGGACAAAAATATCCGGATCTGAAGCAAACATCCGAGCGATAACAGCCCTCTGCTTCTGGCCACCCGAAAGTGAACCAATCCGCTTATCTCGATGTTCCCACATTCCCACCGACTCTAGACTAGCCTTGATATGCTCCTCATCGTGTTCATTCAAACGGCGAAACCAGCCCTTGCGCGGATAGCGGCCAGACTGGACAAATTCGTAAACTGTACTAGGAAAACCCGCATTAAAACTAGCAATCTGCTGAGGAAGATAGGCAATCCGCAGTTTCTTACCTCGTTCGTTAGTTTTAGAAATCTTAACCTCACCATGCTTAGGCTGTAAAATTCCCAGACTAGCCTTGACAAGTGTCGTCTTGGCAGCCCCATTCTCCCCCGTCAAGGTTACAAACTCGCCACTATCCAGAAAATAGTGTATATGCTCCAACACAGGCTCCTTGTCATAGTAAAAGGACAGATTTTCCACTGTGATATATCTCATTTCCCAATTTCTCCAATCAAACCATCCAAAAATTTCACAATTACTTCCTGCTCATCAGAAGAAAATTGCTCTGCCAATCTCTGGTAGGTGTCTAAAGTGTGCACATGATGGTGCTGATGCTCTTCCGCAATCGGTCGCGCCAAGTTAGTCAAACGATAAAAAGTCACACGAGCATCTTTCTTATCCTTGAAAGTTTGCAACATCTTTTGCTCCACCAAAGCCTTAACAGCTTTAGTCACAGCAGCCTGGCTAACATTCAGGCTTTTCGCCAGATCAGAATTTGTCAAAGATTCCTGAGACAAAAGCATCAAAATGTGCTCCTGCGTGTTCGTTAGCCGTACATCACTCGTACAAGAACCAATCAAAATTTCATGTTGATTCTCGGCTGTCAATATGACCTCATTCAAAAAATGATTAATTTTTTCTGCTAAATGACCCATTCTTCGCTACCCTTCTTAACCAGTTGAAACTTTACCGGTTAATTATACCACAAAAAAGAAAAGAGTCAAGCTCCAACTATAGTAACACTCTGATTCTAAAACAATGCAAAAGCATTAATAGAGGGAAAGAAAAAAGAGCCAACTGCTCTTTTCTCATATGCTCATTTACTCCGCCAGTAGGACTCGAACCTACGACATCATGATTAACAGTCATGCGCTACTACCAACTGAGCTATGGCGGATAATAGCTAAGCGACTTCCATATCTCACAGGGGGCAACCCCCAACTACTTCCGGCGTTCTAGGGCTTAACTTCTGTGTTCGGCATGGGTACAGGTGTATCTCCTAGGCTATCGTCACTTAACTTTCTGAATTAACTTGCAATCTTACATTGCCTTGTCAACTCAAAATTGAATAACTACTCAATCCTAACAAGTCTTATCGAACGCTGCGCTCAATGAAAATTGGATAAGTCCTCGAGCTATTAGTATTAGTCCGCTACATGTGTCACCACACTTCCACTCCTAACCTATCTACCTGATCTTCTCTCAGGGCTCTTACTAACTTGCGTTATGGGAAATCTCATCTTGAGGTGGGTTTCACACTTAGATGCTTTCAGCGTTTATCCCTTCCCTACATAGCTACCCAGCGATGCCTCTGGCGAGACAACTGGTACACCAGCGGTAAGTCCACTCTGGTCCTCTCGTACTAGGAGCAGATCCTCTCAAATTTCCTACGCCCGCGACGGATAGGGACCGAACTGTCTCACGACGTTCTGAACCCAGCTCGCGTGCCGCTTTAATGGGCGAACAGCCCAACCCTTGGGACCGACTACAGCCCCAGGATGCGACGAGCCGACATCGAGGTGCCAAACCTCCCCGTCGATGTGAACTCTTGGGGGAGATAAGCCTGTTATCCCCAGGGTAGCTTTTATCCGTTGAGCGATGGCCCTTCCATGCGGAACCACCGGATCACTAAGCCCGACTTTCGTCCCTGCTCGAGTTGTAGCTCTCGCAGTCAAGCTCCCTTATACCTTTACACTCTGCGACTGATTTCCAACCAGTCTGAGGGAACCTTTGGGCGCCTCCGTTACCTTTTAGGAGGCGACCGCCCCAGTCAAACTGCCCGTCAGACACTGTCTCCGATAGGGATCACCTATCCGGGTTAGAGTGGCCATAACACAAGGGTAGTATCCCAACAACGCCTCCATCGAAACTGGCGTCCCGATCTCGTAGGCTCCTACCTATCCTGTACATGTGGCACAGACACTCAATATCAAACTGCAGTAAAGCTCCATGGGGTCTTTCCGTCCTGTCGCGGGTAACCTGCATCTTCACAGGTACTAAAATTTCACCGAGTCTCTCGTTGAGACAGTGCCCAAATCATTACGCCTTTCGTGCGGGTCGGAACTTACCCGACAAGGAATTTCGCTACCTTAGGACCGTTATAGTTACGGCCGCCGTTTACTGGGGCTTCAATTCATACCTTCGGATTACTCCTAAGCACTCCTCTTAACCTTCCAGCACCGGGCAGGCGTCACCCCCTATACATCATCTTACGATTTAGCAGAGAGCTGTGTTTTTGATAAACAGTTGCTTGGGCCTATTCACTGCGGCTGACCAAAGTCAGCACCCCTTCTCCCGAAGTTACGGGGTCATTTTGCCGAGTTCCTTAACGAGAGTTCTCTCGCTCACCTGAGGCTACTCGCCTCGACTACCTGTGTCGGTTTGCGGTACGGGTAGAGTATGATACAACGCTAGAAGCTTTTCTTGGCAGTGTGACATCACTCACTCGCTACTAATCTTCGCTCCCCATCACAGCTCAACGTTACAGGTATAAGCATTTGACTCATACCACGCCTCACTGCTTAGACGTACATCCATTCGTACGCACGAGTTAGCCTACTGCGTCCCTCCATCACTTCATACTCTAGTACAGGAATATCAACCTGTTGTCCATCGGATACACCTTTCGGTCTCTCCTTAGGTCCCGACTAACCCAGGGCGGACGAGCCTTCCCCTGGAAACCTTAGTCTTACGGTGGATGGGATTCTCACCCATCTTTCGCTACTCATACCGGCATTCTCACTTCTATGCGTTCCAGCGCTCCTCACGGTACACCTTCACCACACATAGAACGCTCTCCTACCATACCTATAAAGGTATCCACAGCTTCGGTAAATTGTTTTAGCCCCGGTACATTTTCGGCGCAGGGTCACTCGACTAGTGAGCTATTACGCACTCTTTGAATGAATAGCTGCTTCTAAGCTAACATCCTAGTTGTCTGTGCAACCCCACATCCTTTTCCACTTAACAATTATTTTGGGACCTTAGCTGGTGGTCTGGGCTGTTTCCCTTTCGACTACGGATCTTAGCACTCGCAGTCTGACTGCCGACCATAATTCATTGGCATTCGGAGTTTATCTGAGATTGGTAATCCGGGATGGACCCCTCACCCAAACAGTGCTCTACCTCCAAGAATCTTCATGTCGACGCTAGCCCTAAAGCTATTTCGGAGAGAACCAGCTATCTCCAAGTTCGTTTGGAATTTCTCCGCTACCCACAAGTCATCCAAGCACTTTTCAACGTGCCCTGGTTCGGTCCTCCAGTGCGTTTTACCGCACCTTCAACCTGCTCATGGGTAGGTCACATGGTTTCGGGTCTACATCATGATACTAAACCGCCCTATTCAGACTCGGTTTCCCTACGGCTCCGTCTCTTCAACTTAACCTCGCATCATAACGTAACTCGCCGGTTCATTCTACAAAAGGCACGCTCTCACCCATTAACGGGCTCGAACTTGTTGTAGGCACACGGTTTCAGGTTCTATTTCACTCCCCTTCCGGGGTACTTTTCACCTTTCCCTCACGGTACTGGTTCACTATCGGTCACTAGGGAGTATTTAGGGTTGGGAGATGGTCCTCCCAGATTCCGACGGGATTTCGCGTGTCCCGCCGTACTCAGGATTCTGCTAGGTACAGATTCTATTTAAAATACGAGGCTCTTACTCTCTTTGGCTGACCTTCCCATGTCATTCTTCTATAAAATCTGAGTCCACTTTGCAGTCCTACAACCCCGAAGAGTAAACTCTTCGGTTTGCCCTCCTGCCGTTTCGCTCGCCGCTACTAAGGCAATCGCTTTTGCTTTCTCTTCCTGCAGCTACTTAGATGTTTCAGTTCACTGCGTCTTCCTCCTCATCTCCTTAACAGAGATGGGTAACAGGTAGTACCTGCTGGGTTCCCCCATTCGGACATCCCCGGATCTGCGCTTACTTACAGCTCCCCGAGGCATTTCGTCGTTTGTCACGTCCTTCTTCGGCTCCTAGTGCCAAGGCATCCACCGTGCGCCCTTACTAACTTAACCTTATTTTTAGACCTTTCAGTCTTAAACTCATTAATATTCACAGCGTTTTCGGTTTATTTTCTTGTTACTATTTGATATAGTTATTCAATTTTCAATGGACAAGTTTAGAATAGTCATCACTATCCTAATGGAGCCTAGCGGGATCGAACCGCTGACCTCCTGCGTGCAAAGCAGGCGCTCTCCCAGCTGAGCTAAGGCCCCACAAGACCTCTCAAAACTAAACATGACGACCAATGGCTTCCATTTTCCTTAGAAAGGAGGTGATCCAGCCGCACCTTCCGATACGGCTACCTTGTTACGACTTCACCCCAATCATCTATCCCACCTTAGGCGGCTGGCTCCTAAAAGGTTACCTCACCGACTTCGGGTGTTACAAACTCTCGTGGTGTGACGGGCGGTGTGTACAAGGCCCGGGAACGTATTCACCGCGGCGTGCTGATCCGCGATTACTAGCGATTCCGACTTCATGTAGGCGAGTTGCAGCCTACAATCCGAACTAAGAGACTGGCTTTTAAGAGATTAGCTTGCCGTCACCGACTTGCGACTCGTTGTACCAGCCATTGTAGCACGTGTGTAGCCCAGGTCATAAGGGGCATGATGATTTGACGTCATCCCCACCTTCCTCCGGTTTATTACCGGCAGTCTCGCTAGAGTGCCCAACTGAATGATGGCAACTAACAATAAGGGTTGCGCTCGTTGCGGGACTTAACCCAACATCTCACGACACGAGCTGACGACAACCATGCACCACCTGTCACCGGTGTGCCGAAGCAAAATCCTATCTCTAGGACGGGCACCGGGATGTCAAGACCTGGTAAGGTTCTTCGCGTTGCTTCGAATTAAACCACATGCTCCACCGCTTGTGCGGGCCCCCGTCAATTCCTTTGAGTTTCAACCTTGCGGTCGTACTCCCCAGGCGGAGTGCTTAATGCGTTAGCTACGGCACTGAGTCCCGGAAAGGACCCAACACCTAGCACTCATCGTTTACGGCGTGGACTACCAGGGTATCTAATCCTGTTTGCTCCCCACGCTTTCGAGCCTCAGCGTCAGTTACAGACCAGAGAGCCGCTTTCGCCACCGGTGTTCCTCCATATATCTACGCATTTCACCGCTACACATGGAATTCCACTCTCCCCTTCCTGCACTCAAGTTAAACAGTTTCCAAAGCGTACTATGGTTAAGCCACAGCCTTTAACTTCAGACTTATCTAACCGCCTGCGCTCGCTTTACGCCCAATAAATCCGGACAACGCTCGGGACCTACGTATTACCGCGGCTGCTGGCACGTAGTTAGCCGTCCCTTTCTGGTAAGTTACCGTCACAGTGTGAACTTTCCACTCTCACACTCGTTCTTCTCTTACAACAGAGCTTTACGATCCGAAAACCTTCTTCACTCACGCGGCGTTGCTCGGTCAGACTTCCGTCCATTGCCGAAGATTCCCTACTGCTGCCTCCCGTAGGAGTCTGGGCCGTGTCTCAGTCCCAGTGTGGCCGATCACCCTCTCAGGTCGGCTATGTATCGTCGCCTAGGTGAGCCGTTACCTCACCTACTAGCTAATACAACGCAGGTCCATCTCTTAGTGATGCATTTGCATCTTTTAACATCTTACCATGCAGTAAAATGTCTTATGCGGTATTAGCTATCGTTTCCAATAGTTATCCCCCGCTAAAAGGTAGGTTACCTACGCGTTACTCACCCGTTCGCAACTCTTCCGGAAAGAGCAAGCTCCTTCCTTCAGCGTTCTACTTGCATGTATTAGGCACGCCGCCAGCGTTCGTCCTGAGCCAGGATCAAACTCTCATTAAAAGTTTGAGTTCTCACTCATTTCTGTCACTGACAGATTTATTGTTTTTTCATTGTTCAGTACTACAACTAAAGTTGTAGTGCCCTGCACATTGGTTCGTCTTGTTCAGTTTTCAAAGGTCTTTGTCGCCCTCTCAAGCGACAACTATATCAGTATATCACCTATCCAATATCTTGTCAACACTTTTTTGAAACTTTTTTTACTTTTTTTGCAATTTTATTCCCTAACACCCCAAAATCACTGATAAATCAATAAACAAAAGGGAAAGGTTACCTATACTCGCCTCTCCCTTTTGTATTTAACCACTATAAAAGCGTGCTGGAAATGTACTTTGTGTTGCTATTAAATTTTTTATACTTCATTTACAAGCGGAAACAGGTAGCGCTCTTCCCCTTTTTTTCGCATTTTTAAACCTTTAATAGCTAATTGAAGGAGGTCAGATGCAAATGATCTAATAGCATCTTGCTCCGTTTGCGTCAAGTCGATTTGAGAATACTTTCTGCGAAGATCTTTATAAGCACGGCCTTCCAATTTAAAGAAATCGCAATCCTTCAGATATGCAGTCACTTCCTCAAGGTTAGCTAACAAGCCTAAATGAAAGGCTGCTGGTGCGAAGGTTCTATTAAGAGGCTGAGCGCAAGTGCTCCTAAATTCGATCGTTCCTCGCGTCGTCAAATCCTGATATTGGTAGCTTCTGTGATAATAAAAATCATCTGAACGAGGACTGACTAGGCTTTCCCTACCACTCAAATTGTATCCCTTGATTTGCCCTTGCTTTAGATACTCTCCAGCTGCAATAGGAGGGAAATAGTAAGTGTCACCCTCTCGCTCAGCATTGAAAATAGCCGTATGATTTAAATAATTGAAAAAATCTTCCTCATTTTTGAAATCATAGGGATTGACACCGACATTTTCTACTAACAAGCCGTGCATGGACTCTTCCCAAAAACGGTCTCTGGCAATTTTAGTCTGGAAATCTTCTGTTATCAATTCCGAATTAGCGAAAAAATAGGCTTTAGCTGCCTCGATCTGATTAAAGGCATTGATTACCTGGATGAAATTTGCCCGCGAAACATCCAACTGTACCTGACTCCCACAGATATAGCCACCATAATCAGGATGGCGATGGAAGAAATCTCCGCCAATTTTCTCACTCAAAGCCAGATATTGCATCAACATTTGATAGCGAGGATATTTCACGGGCTGATTATCATTTTCCTTCCAGAATGGATGCAGACCGTGCCCCTGAAGCTCATGATGATCTTTGCGCAAGATTTGTTGAATAATGTCTAAGTAGTGATTGAAGCGTATTTCAACTTCCTGAATTATTTTCGCTTTTTCAAATGCAAATTCTAAAATATTGTAAGACACTTCAAAAAGTATCCGATCTTCACTATCTGAAGCTTTTAATTGGATAGGATTGCCGTCTAAGTCCCTGCGTTCGACAATAAAACTATAATCGGAGTTTAGCCTTGCCAAGAGCTCTTTTGTAACACGGGTATCTGTTGCTCCACCTTCAAGATTCACAATTGGGAATTCCAACTCAATCCCAATATATAAGTCTGGATTTTCTTTAATATTGGTTAAATAGCGCTCTTTCAAAATATCAATTGAATCTTGCATCTCTTCTCCTTCCCTCATAAAGCCTTTCCTTTCCTACTTAAAACTCAAAAACGCCTGCTTACGAAATTGTTTTTCACTAAAAGCAATTTCGTAAACAAGCGTCTACGCTTTCATCATGATGATGAGTGTTCCCGCTAGGAAAATTCCTAGCGGTAGACCAGAGCTAGACTAAGAGCTTAAGAACTCCATCATCATAACACTCAACAAAATTGATAAAAATTATACTAATTCAATAATTGCCATTGGCGCAGCATCCCCACGGCGTGGTTCAGTTTTAAGAATACGAGTGTATCCACCATTGCGCTCAGCATAGCGAGGTGCCAATTCAGAGAACAATTTTTGAAGAGCTGTAGTTGTAGTGTATTTGTTAGTCTCTTCATTGTAGTTTTCTGATGCAATTTCGTTACGTACAAAAGCTGCTGCTTGACGACGAGCATGCAAGTCACCACGTTTACCAAGAGTAATCATTTTTTCAACTGTTTTACGGATTTCTTTAGCACGAGCTTCAGTTGTTACGATTGATTCATTGATAATCAAGTCAGTAGTCAAATCGCGAAGCATTGCTTTACGTTGTGAGCTAGTGCGTCCTAGTTTACGGTAAGCCATGTATTCCTCCTTTATTTATCGTTTCTTAACCCAAGACCAAGGTCAGCAAGTTTAACTTTAACTTCTTCAAGACTCTTGCGGCCCAAGTTACGAACTTTCATCATTTCAGGCTCTGATTTTTCTGTCAAATCAAAGACAGTATTAATTCCTGCGCGTTTCAGACAGTTGTATGAACGAACTGATAGATCCAATTCTTCAATAGTACGTTCCAAAATGCGATCATCTGAAGATTTTTCTGCTTCCTTCATCACATCAGTTGAAATAGCAACTTCTGTTAAATCTGTAAAAAGATTCAGATGCTCTGTCAGGATACGAGCTGATAGTCCCAAAGCGTCTTCGGGAATGATAGTTCCATTCGTTAAAATTTCAAGGGTAAGTTTATCAAAACCATCGTTGCTACCAACACGAGCTGGCTCAACTTGGTAATTTACTTTTGTCACAGGCGTATAGATAGAATCTACCGCAAGTGTGCCCACTGGTGCATCATCTTTTTTATTTTCATCAGCTGGTACATATCCACGACCGCTATTCACAGCCATTTTCGCTTTGAAGCGAGCACCTTCACTGATTGTAAAGAGATAATGATCAGGGTTTACAATTTCGATATCACTGTCTGTCAAAATGTCTCCAGCAGTTACTTCTGCAGGACCTTCAACATCCAATTCAATCATCTTTTCGTCTTGGACGTAAGATTTTACAGCAATCCCTTTGATGTTCAGAATAATCTGCATCACATCTTCACGGACCCCAGAAATCGTATCAAATTCGTGCAATACTCCATCAATGTTGATAGAAGTCACTGCTGCACCTGGAAGTGAGGCGAGAAGTACACGACGAAGAGAATTTCCAAGTGTTGTACCATAACCGCGTTCTAACGGCTCAACTACAAACTTGCCATAATTTTTATTTTCATCAATTTTTGTTATATTTGGTTTTTCAAACTCAATCATTTAGTTAACTCCCTCTTAAACGAAAAGCAGTGTAATTGTTTATGATTATACACGGCGACGTTTTGGAGGACGAGCACCATTGTGTGGCACAGGAGTCACATCACGAATAGCAGTTACTTCCAGACCAGCTGCTGCAAGTGCACGAATAGCTGACTCACGACCAGAACCTGGACCTTTAACTGTAACTTCAACTGATTTAAGACCGTGTTCTTGTGCAGACTTAGCAGCTGCTTCAGATGCCATTTGGGCAGCAAATGGTGTAGATTTACGAGAACCTTTAAAACCAAGAGCACCAGCAGATGACCAAGCAATCGCGTTACCATGCACATCAGTAATCATAACAATAGTGTTATTAAATGTAGCGTGAATATGTGCAATACCAGATTCGATATTTTTCTTCACACGACGTTTACGTGTTGGTTTAGCCAAGACTTTTTACCTCCTTATATTATTTTTTCTTACCTGCAATCGCAACGGCTTTACCTTTACGAGTACGAGCATTGTTTTTAGTGTTTTGTCCACGGACAGGAAGTCCACGACGGTGACGGATACCACGGTATGAACCGATTTCCATCAAACGTTTGATGTTAAGGTTTACTTCACGACGAAGGTCACCTTCAACCTTGATTGCATCCACTTCGCGACGGATTGCGTCTTCTTGATCTGATGTCAAATCTTTGACACGGATGTCTTCTGAGATTCCAGCTGCTGCCAAAATTTTCTTAGAAGTTGGAAGTCCGATACCGTACACATAAGTAAGTGAAACGACTACACGTTTGTCATTTGGAATGTCAACTCCAGCAATACGAGCCATGTTTTCTCCTTTCTATCTTATCCTTGACGTTGTTTGTGTTTTGGATTTGCTGGGCAAATTACCATAACACGGCCATTACGACGAATAACTTTACAGTATTCGCAAATTGGTTTGACCGATGGTCTTACTTTCATTTCTTATCCCTCCAAGTTTTTCGATTATTTAAAGCGGTACGTGATCCGTCCACGTGTCAAATCATAAGGACTCATCTCGACAGTAACACGATCTCCCGCTAAAATACGAATATAGTTTTTACGAATTTTACCAGAAACTGTTGCTAAAATCTGATGTCCATTTTCAAGTTCAACCGTAAACATTGCGTTCGGCATAGTATCGACTACCTTGCCTTCGACTTCAATCACATCGTCTTTTGCCACGCAAAAGCACCTCCCTAAATTTCGATAGATTCCTCTGAGCACAGAGGTAACAATTATAAGTCAGACTAACTCATTGTATCACTACTTGTCAAATATTGCAAGCGAGAAAAACGCTTTATTTCAAATTTGACAAGACTTTTTCGATATCTGAGAAAACTGCCTCAATCTCTTGATTGCCCTGAATGTCGTGAACGAGTCCTTTAGCGCGGTAATGATCAATAATTGGTTGACCTTGAGCGATATTGACATCCAAGCGACGTTTAACTGTTTCAGGTTTGTCATCTTCGCGTTGGTAGTAGTCTTCTTCTTTGTAATCCACTGGTGGGTTGAAAACTTTGTGGAAGGTTTCCCCTGTTTCGCGGTGGATAATCCGGCCACTTAAACGTTCTAATAAGCTATCTGGATTCACTTCGATATTGATCACGCCTTCAAGCTGAATACCAAGTTCCGCAAGGATTTGATCCAAAGCATGAGCTTGATCGATTGTCCGTGGATAACCGTCCAACAAGAAACCAGTTTCTTTAATATCATCTTGTGCCAAGCGCTCTTTCACGATTCCGTTTGTCACTTCATCTGGCACCAACTCACCTTTAGAAATGTAGGATTTCGCTAAAACACCCATTTCTGTTTCATTGGCCATAGCAGCACGGAACATATCTCCAGTTGAAATATGTGCCACGTGGAATTGTTCCACAATTTTGGCTGCTTGTGTTCCCTTGCCTGCACCTGGCAAGCCCATAATCAAAAGATTCATGTTTTGTCTCCTTTTTTGTTTTTAAAGCAATCTATTAAAACACTTAATAAACTTTTTAAAAACAAATAGAAGGTTGACTAAGTCAACCTATTTCTATTCTGTTGTAGTATCCATAAATCCGACATACTTACGCTTCAGAAGATAACCTTCCAACTGTTTCATTCCTTCAATACCTGTTGAAATGATGATAAGAAGACTAGTTCCTCCAAGAGCAACTGCATCGGTCAGACCGAAAAGATCTTTGGCTAGGATCGGAATGATTGTGATAATCCCTAGGAATAGTGAGCCAACTGTCGCCAAGCGACGAAGCAATTTAGACATATATTCTTCCGTTCCCTTACCTGGACGAACACCTGGGATGTAGGCTCCACTCTTTTGTAAATTCTCTGCTGTTTTTTCAGGATTAATTTGTACAAATGTATAAAAGAAAGTAAAGAGAATAATCAAGAGAGCATAGGTAAACATACCACTGATGGTTGTTGTCGCAAGAAGCGACTGCGCTGTCCGAACCCAGGATGCGTTATAGCCCATAGCACTTACAAATTGGAAGATGGCTGCTGGAGCAGCTGTAATCGAACTTGCAAAGATAACTGGGATAACACCAGCAGGATTCACTTTTAACGGTAGGTAGGAACTTGAAGGGGCACCTTGAGCAATCTTCGTATATTGAATTGGAATTTTGTACTCAGCTTGTTGCACAAAGGTTGTGAAATAGATAATCACCAGAACAGCAACAATTAAAATCCCAACGAAAATCAAAGACGAATTGAGTCGATCGCTCGGGATATTAACAAAGTAATCTTCATAGATTCCTTTGATCATACCAGGAATACCAGATACAATCCCTGCAAAGATAATCATGGATACACCATTACCATAACCCTTATCTGTAATCTGCTCACCTAGCCAGGTCACAATTACTGAACCTGTCGTGAGGAGAGCACCAATCAAAAGATAGGTTTGCCAATTTGGATTCGCTACTAATTTGGTTCTCGACAAAGTCGCAAACCCAGCTGTAATCCCGATGGATTGGACAAAGGCCAATACCAGAGAAATATAGCGAGTTGCTTGATTAAGCTTTCTCCGTCCGACTTCTCCTTGCTTGCCCCACTCTACAAATTTTGGAAGCAAATCCATTTGCAAGAGCTGAACCACGATTGAAGCCGTGATATAGGGACTAACCCCAAGGGCGAAAACAGAGAAGTTACGCATGGCATTCCCAGAAACCAAACTAAGCATGTTTAAGAAAGGTAAATCGCTTAAACTATTCAATGCTTTGGCGTTAATTCCTGGAACGGTTATAGTTGTACCAATACGGAAAACTAAGATGATGAACAGTGTGAACAAAATCTTAGACCGTACTTGTTTTATTTTAAGTGCGTCTTTTAATAGCTTGAAAAACATAGGTCACCTCTCTTAGATGACTTCGACTGAACCACCTTTAGCAGTGATAGCTTCTTCAGCTGATTTAGAGAATTTAGCTGCTTTAACAGTCAACTTCTTAGTCAATTCTCCGTTACCAAGAATCTTAACACCAGATTTTTCAGCTTTTACAATACCTGCTTCGATAAGAACCACTGGAGTTACTTCTGCACCATCTTCGAAAAGATTTAATTGGTCAAGGTTAACAATCGCGTATTCTTTACGGTTTACATTCAAGAAACCACGTTTTGGTACACGACGGAACAATGGAGTTTGTCCACCTTCAAAACCAAGGCGAACACCGCCACCGCTACGTGCTTTTTGACCTTTTTGACCGCGACCAGATGTTTTACCGTTACCTGATGATGTACCGCGACCAACACGGTTACGAACTTTACGTGAACCTGCAGCAGGTTGTAATTCATGAAGTTTCATTAATTTTTTCTCCTCTTTTGTAAAATGCTAGCGCTCGTACCAGAGAAAAGGTGTCTCTGATACAAACTCGCCTATACATATATTTAGTTTTAGGGGCTGAGAAAATTTCTCAAATCCCCTAACGTATCTTAATTAAAGTTTTTCAGCTAAGGCTTACTTAACTTCTTCAACAGTTACCAAGTGAGATACAGCAGTGATCATACCGCGTACCGCTGGATTGTCTTCTTTGATAACTGAGCTGTTCAATTTGCCAAGTCCAAGTGCTACAACAGTTTTACGTTGTGACGGGATGCGTCCGATTGGAGACTTAGTCAAAGTAATTTTAATTTGAGCCATGAGTTCCCCTTTCTTAAGCCAAGTCAGAAACTGAAATACCACGAAGGGCAGCAACTTCTTCAGCGCGTTTAAGTTGTTTCAAACCTTCAACAGTTGCGCGAACGATGTTGATTGGAGTGTTTGAACCAAGTGATTTAGATGTAATATCTGCCACACCTGCCAATTCGATGACGGCACGAACAGCACCACCAGCAGCAACTCCAGAACCTTCAACAGCTGGCTTAAGCAATACTTTCGCTCCACCAAATTCTGAAAGAACTTCGTGAGGAATAGTTGTACCAACCATTGGGACTTCGATCAAGTTTTTCTTCGCATCTTCAACTGCTTTACGGATAGCTTCTGGTACTTCTTGAGCTTTACCAGTACCGAAACCAACACGACCGTTGCGGTCACCAACTACTACAAGAGCTGCAAAACGAAGACGACGTCCACCTTTAACAACTTTAGTAACACGGTTGACTGCAACTAAGCGTTCTTCAAGTTCAACTGCATTGTCTTTAAATGCCATTTTCTAGTGTCCTCCCTATTAGAATTTCAATCCGTTTTCACGAGCTGCATCAGCCAAAGCTTTTACACGTCCGTGATAGAGATATCCACCGCGGTCAAACACCACTTCAGAAATACCTTTAGCAACTGCACGTTCTGCAACGAGTTTACCTACAACAACGGCTTGTTCAGTTTTAGTTCCTTTTGAAACTTCTTTGTCAAGAGTTGAAGCGCTTGCGAGCGTTACACCCGCTACGTCATCAATCACTTGAGCGTAGATGCCTGTATTAGAACGGAATACGTTCAAACGTGGGCGATCAGCAGTTCCAGAGAGTTTTCCGCGAACGCGACGGTGGCGTTTTTGGCGGATTTTATTTTTATCTGGTTTCGTAATCACAATTTTCACCTCTTATTATTATTGACGTGCCTCAGCACAAAATCGGAAAATAAACTGGCTGGCTGAAATCATCAGCCAATCAAGATTATTTACCAGTTTTACCTTCTTTACGGCGAACGAATTCACCAACGTAACGGATACCTTTACCTTTGTATGGTTCTGGTGCACGAAGGCTACGTACATAAGCAGCTGTTTGACCAACTACTTCTTTTGAAATTCCGCTAACAACGATTGTTGTTGGGTTTGGAAGTTCAAAAGTAATTCCTTCTGGAGCTTCAACTTCGTCTGGATGAGATTTACCAACAGCCAAGACAAGTTTATTTCCTTGAAGTTGTGCACGGTAACCAACCCCACGCATTTCAAGTTCTTTCTTGAAGCCTTCTGATACACCAACAACCATGTTGTTAAGAAGTGCACGAGTAGTTCCGTGGATAGTTTTCATTTCTTTTGAATCGTTTGGACGGTGAAGAGTTACTTCAGTACCTTCCACACGGATTTCAATATCTTTTGAGAACTCACGAGTAAGTTCTCCTTTAGGTCCTTTTAGAGTTACAACGTTGTCATTGTTAGTGAGTTCAACACCAGCAGGCAACACGATAACTTTATTACCAATACGTGACATGTTTATTTTCTCCTGTTAGATTGTCAGGCCATGACGGCCAGTTTTCACGGGGTTAAATCGATTTCTCGATTAAAGGAACATTTAGGTTTCAATTTCAAAGTGAATCTAGGCATCATCTCGCAGGCATAACTTGAGTTAGGCAAGAGACGATAACGAAGAGTCACAAAGAAATTGGGAGCTAAATATTACCAAACGTAAGCGATAACTTCTCCACCAACATTCTTTTGGCGTGCTTCTTTATCAGTAAGCAAACCTTCAGATGTTGAAAGGATAGCAATTCCAAGTCCGTTCAAGACTTTTGGAAGATCTTCGCGTTTCTTGTAAACACGCAGACCTGGTTTTGAAACACGTTTCAAACCAGTGATAACTTTTTCACCATTTTGACCGTATTTAAGGAATACACGGATGATGCCTTGTTTGTCATCTTCGATGATTTCAACGTTTTTTACAAAACCTTCACGCTTCAGGATTTCAGCAATCCCTTTTTTGATATTTGATGCAGGTACTTCAAGTACTTCGTGGTTCGCTTGGTTAGCGTTACGGATACGAGTCAAAAAGTCTGCAATTGGGTCAGTCATAACCATTTTATATTTCTCCTCTTACTAGTAGTTTGCAAGTTGCACTTGCTAGTTAATGATTGAGCTGGGCTCAGATAGTATTGACACATTCAAATGAGAAAACTCTTATTTGAACACGAGCTACAACCTGGGCAAAAAAGATAAATTTGTTTTGGAGCATCGCTCCTTCACCAAATTTCCTATTTTTGCTGTGGTTGTTACGCTCTTTGTATCATGATATTACCAAGATGCTTTGGTAACGCCAGGAATTTGTCCTTTGTATGCTAATTCACGGAAGCAAACACGGCAAAGTTTAAACTTGCGGTATACTGAATGTGGACGGCCACATTTTTCACAACGAGTATAAGCTTGCGTAGAGAACTTAGCTGGGCGTTTGTTCTTAGCAATCATTGATTTTTTAGCCATTTGTTTTACCTCCTATATTATTTTGCAAAAGGCATTCCAAGGCCTGTAAGCAACGCGCGTGACTCTTCGTCAGTATTAGCTGTTGTTACGATAACGATGTCAAGACCGCGAGTCTTATCAACATCATCAAAGTTGATTTCTGGGAAGATCAATTGTTCTTTCACACCAAGTGTGTAGTTTCCGCGTCCATCAAATGATTTTGTTGGAACACCGTGGAAGTCACGTACACGTGGAAGAGATACAGTAACCAATTTATCCAAGAATTCATACATGCGTTCGCCACGAAGGGTTACTTTAGCACCGATCGCTACACCTTCACGAAGACGGAAGCCGGCGATTGATTTTTTAGCTTTAGTGATCAGTGGTTTTTGACCAGAGATAAGAGCAAGCTCTTCAGCTGCTTTTTCAAGGTTTTTAGCATTTGAAACTGCTTCACCAACACCCATGTTCAAAACGATTTTATCCACTTTTGGCACAGCCATAACAGATGAGTAGTTGAACTTTTCAGTCAAAGCAGGAACTACTTCTTTAAGATATTTTTCTTTTAAACGATTTGCCATTATACTTCTCCTTTCCTTCGTGATTAGTCAAGCACTTCGCCTGATTTTTTATTGTAACGAACTTTTTTGCCGTCTACAAACTTGTAACCAACGCGTCCTGCAACACCATTCTTGTCAAGAACTTGAACGTTTGACACATGGATTGGTGCTTCTTTTTCAACGATAGCACCTTGAGGGTTTTCGCTATTTGGTTTTTGGTGCTTCTTAACAAGGTTAACACCTTCAACAACAACTTTGTTTACTTTTGGAAGAGCTGCAACAACAAGTGCTTCAACACCCTTGTCCTTACCAGCAATTACGCGAACTTTGTCGCCTTTTTTTACAAACATTCTTAGGTTTCTCCTTTAATTTCTTACGCCCACGAGGGCACCCTGGAAAACTTCCAGGGGACTTGTTTGATTTGTTTAGATTAAAGTACTTCTGGAGCCAATGATACGATCTTCATGAAGCCGCCGTCACGCAATTCGCGAGCAACAGGGCCGAAGATACGAGTTCCGCGAGGAGTTTTATCTTCACGGATGATGACTGCAGCGTTTTCGTCGAATTTGATGTATGAACCATCTTTACGACGAGCACCTGATTTAGTACGAACGATAACCGCTTTTACAACGTCACCTTTTTTAACCGCACCACCAGGAGTAGCTTGTTTTACAGATGCAACGATGACATCACCGATGTTGGCGAACTTACGTCCTGAACCACCAAGAACTTTGATTGTCAGGATTTCGCGAGCACCGCTGTTGTCAGCAACTTTCAAACGAGTTTCTGTTTGAATCATTTAAGTTTTCTCCTTTCTGGCTTGATTAGATGATAACCGCTTCTTCAACAACTTCTACAAGACGGAAGCGTTTTGTAGCTGAAAGCGGACGAGTTTCCATGATACGAACGATATCGCCTTCTTTGGCAACATTGTTTTCATCATGTGCTTTGTACTTCTTAGAGTAGTTAATACGCTTACCATAGACTGGGTGGTTACGTTTTGTTTCAACTACAACTGTGATTGTCTTATCCATCTTGTCAGAAACGACGCGTCCGACAAGGGTTTTACGTTGATTACGTTCCATTTTAGAATTTCTCCTTTCCCAAGTCTATTATTTAACTTCTGATTGAACAGTTTTGATACGTGCGATTTGTTTTTTCACTTCTTTCAAACGCGCTGTCTGCTCTAATTGACCAGTAGCGGCTTGGAAACGAAGGTCAAACAATTCTTTCTTCAATTCATTTTCACGCTTCGCGAGTTCTTCTTGAGAAAGACCACGAAGTTCTTTAACAAAATCTTGAATTTCTTTAAGTTTCATGCTTTCTCCTTATTCTGCTTCACGCTTTACGAATTTACATTTAACTGGTAATTTGTGGCTTGCAAGACGAAGAGCTTCGCGAGCGATTTCTTCTGATACGCCAGCGACTTCAAACATCACTTTGCCACGTTTAACTGGTGCTACCCAACCTTCTGGAGCCCCTTTACCAGATCCCATCCGTACACCGATTGCTTTTGCAGTGTATGATTTGTGTGGGAAGATTTTGATCCAAACTTTACCACCACGTTTCATGTAACGAGTCATAGCGATACGGGCAGCTTCGATTTGACGGTTAGTGATCCAGTGGCTAGTAGTTGCTTGAAGACCATATTCTCCAAAAGTTACTTCTTTACCACCTTTGGCTTCACCACGCATTTTTCCGCGGAATTCGCGACGGTGTTTAACACGTTTAGGTACTAACATTGGTTATTTACCTCCTTTAGTGTTTTTACGAGCTGGAAGAACTTCTCCACGGTAGATCCATACTTTAACACCAAGTTTACCGTAAGTAGTATCAGCTTCTTCCCAAGCGTAATCGATATCCGCACGAAGGGTGTGAAGTGGAACAGTTCCTTCAGAGTATCCTTCGCTACGAGCGATATCTGCACCGTTCAAACGACCTGATACTTGAGTTTTGATTCCTTTAGCTCCTGCACGCATTGCACGTTGGATTGCTTGTTTTTGAGCACGACGGAAAGCAACACGTTGCTCCAATTGACGAGCAATTCCTTCACCAACAAGGTGAGCATCCAAATCTGGAGATTTGATCTCGATGATGTTGATGTGAACTTGCTTGCCAGTCATTTTGTTAAGTTTTGCACGAAGTGCATCAACGTTTGCTCCACCTTTACCGATAACCATACCTGGTTTAGCAGTGTGAAGTGAAACGTTAACTTTGTTTACTGCGCGTTCGATTTCAATAGTTGAAACAGCTGCGTCAGCCAATTCTTTTTGAACGAATTTACGGATTGCAAGATCTTCATGAAGGTAATCCGCGTATTCTTTTTCAGCATACCATTTGGCATCCCAATCACGGATGATGCCGACACGCATACCAATTGGATGTACTTTTTGACCCACGATGTTACCTCCTTATTTTTCTGCAACTACCACAGTGATGTGGCTTGTGCGTTTGTTGATTGGTGAAGCTGAACCTTTAGCGCGTGGACGGAAACGTTTCATAGTTGGTCCTTCGTTTGCGAAAGCTTCAGATACTACCAAGTTAGCTTTTTCCAAACCAAAGTTGTTTTCAGCATTAGCGATTGCTGAGATCAATACTTTTTCGATAATGCCAGCAGCTTTGTTTGGAGTGAATTTCAAGATTGCGATTGCGTCAGCGACGTTTTTACCACGGATATTGTCAAGAACTAGACGAGTTTTACGAGGTGAAACACGCACTGTACGAGCCATTGCTTTAGCTGAAGTAATTTCTGCCATTTATGTTCTCCTTATTTTCTACGTGTTTTCTTGTCGTCTGCAGCGTGACCTTTGTAAGTACGAGTTGGTGCAAATTCACCAAGCTTGTGACCTACCATGTCTTCTTGGATGTAAACAGGTACGTGTTTACGCCCGTCATAGACTGCGATTGTGTAACCGATGAAACTTGGGAAGATCGTTGAACGACGTGACCAAGTTTTGATAACTTTTTTCTTTTCGTCATTAGCTTGAGCTTCAACTTTTTTCATCAAATGCTCATCGACGAAAGGTCCTTTTTTAAGACTGCGTCCCATTTTTATGTTTTCTCCTTTAAAATAAGTACCACAGCGGCCTGCGCTGCTAGGCAGCGCTACCGAGCTGGCGGATGGATTGTTTTAGATTATTTCTCGTTGCGACGACGAACGATAAGTTTGTCAGATTTCGCTTTCTTGTTACGAGTTTTAAGACCAAGAGCAGGTTTGCCCCATGGAGTAGATGGCGCTTTGCGACCAACTGGTGCTTTACCTTCACCACCACCGTGTGGGTGATCGTTAGGGTTCATTACAGAACCGCGAACTGTTGGACGGATACCTTTCCAACGGCTACGGCCTGCTTTACCAAGGTTAACCAAGCCATGTTGTTCGTTTCCGACAACACCAACTGTAGCGCGGCAAGTACCAAGGATCATACGAACTTCGCCTGATTGAAGACGAACAAGAGTGTATTTACCTTCTTGACCCAATACTTGAGCAGAAGCTCCAGCAGCACGGACCAATTCACCACCACGACCTGGTTTCAACTCAATATTGTGAACCAAAGTACCAACTGGGATGTTAGCAAGTGGAAGTGCGTTACCGACTTTGATATCTGCTTCAGGACCTGAAACGATACGTTGACCTACTTCAAGACCTTTAGGAGCGATGATGTATGCCTTCACACCGTCAGTATAGTGAACCAAAGCAATGTTTGCTGAACGGTTTGGATCGTACTCGATAGTTTTAACTACTGCTTCAACAGCATCTTTGTTACGTTTGAAGTCAATCAAACGGTAGTGACGTTTGTGGCCGCCACCTTGGTGACGAACAGTGATACGTCCGTTGTTGTTACGACCTGCTTTGCTCTTAAGTGAAACGAGCAAAGATTTTTCTGGAGTGCTAGTAGTGATTTCAGCGAAATCCAAAGAAGTCATATTACGGCGACCGTTTGTTGTTGGTTTATAAACACGAATTCCCACGATATTTCCTCCTTAGATTATTCTGCTTCAGCAGCTCCGAACAACTCGATTGCTTTAGAATCTGCTGTCAGAGTGATGATAGCTTTTTTAGTTTTGTTAGTAAAACCAGTGTAACGTCCAACGCGTTTTGCTTTAGGTTTTACATTGATAGTGTTGACATTAGCAACTTTAACTCCTTCAAAAGCAGCTTCAACAGCTTGCTTGATCAAAAGTTTATGAGCGCGAGTGTCTACTTCAAATACGTATTTGCCTGCTTCAAGCTGAGCCATTGAGCTTTCAGTGATTACAGGTTTTTTGATAACGTCATACAAATTCATTATGCAAGAACCTCCTCGATTTTAGAGATAGCTGCTTGAGTAACAAGAAGTTTGTCGCTGTTTGCGATGTCAAGAACACTTGCAGATGCTGCTGTTGTAACTTTAACGTTTGGAAGGTTGCGTGCTGAAAGTGCAGCAAATTCATTTCCTTCTTCAAGAACAACAAGTACTTTTGTATCAATGCTCAATGCTGCAAGCACTTTTGCAAACTCAGCAGTTTTTGGAGCTGTAAATGAAAGGCTGTCTACAGCTACGAATTTGTTTTCAGCAACTTTTTCAGAGTAAACTGATTTCAATGCCAATCTACGAACTTTTTGTGGAAGTTTGTAGGCATATGAACGAGGAGTTGGACCGAAGACGATACCACCACCACGCCATTGTGGAGAGCGGATAGAACCTTGACGAGCACGTCCAGTTCCTTTTTGACGCCATGGTTTGCGTCCGCCGCCTGATACTGCAGAACGGTTTTTAACAGCGTGAGTTCCTTGACGGAGGCTAGCGCGTTGGCTGATGATCACGTCGAAGACAACTGATTCGTTTGGTTCGATACCAAAGATTGCGTCGTTAAGAACTACTTCACCAGCTTCTTTACCAGTTTGGTCAAATAATTTTACGTTTGCCATTGTGACTGATTTCCCCTTTCTTTATTATTTACCAGCTTTAACTGCTGATTTGATAGTGATAAGAGATTTCTTAGCACCAGGTACGTTTCCTTTGATCAAGATAACGTTTTTCTCTGGAACAACTTGAACGATTTCAAGGTTTTGAATCGTTACACGGTTGCCACCCATACGTCCAGCCAAGTGTTTGTTTTTGAAAACACGGTTTGGCGCAACTGGTCCCATTGAACCAGGACGACGGTGGTAACGTGAACCGTGAGCCATTGGACCACGAGATTGGCCGTGGCGTTTGATTACACCTTGGAAACCTTTACCTTTTGAAGTTCCTGTTACATCAACAACATCACCAGCTTCGAATGTATCAACTGTGATTTCCGCACCAACTTCCAAGCCTTCAATGTTTTTGAATTCACGAATGAAGCGCTTAGGAGCCGTGTTAGCTTTCGCTACATGTCCTTTAGCAGGTTTGTTGCTCAATACGTCACGAAGGTCGTCAAAACCAACTTGAACTGCGTTGTAACCATCTGTTTCAACTGTTTTTACTTGAAGAACAACGTTTGGAGCTGCTTCAACAACAGTTACAGGGATTAATTCGCCAGCTTCAGTGAAGATTTGAGTCATTCCCACTTTTTTCCCTAAGATTCCTTTTGTCATGAGAAAATGTTTCCTTTTCTATTTTTTGTCTAAAAAGTTTTTAACGAGCGTTTTTTATGCTCAAGATATCAAGCTTTAGATTAAAGTTTGATTTCTACGTTCACACCACTTGGAAGGTCCAACTTCATCAAAGCGTCAACTGTTTTTTGAGTTGGGTTGATGATGTCGATCAAGCGTTTGTGAGTACGCATTTCAAATTGTTCGCGAGAGTCTTTGTATTTGTGAGTCGCACGAATGATTGTGTAGAGGCTACGTTCAGTTGGAAGTGGGATTGGACCCGCAACTTCAGCACCTGTACGTGCAGCAGTTTCTACGATTTTTGCAGCCGCTGTATCAAGTGTACGATGTTCGTAAGCTTTCAAACGGATGCGGATTTTTTTGTTTGCCATCTTTTTCTCCTTTTTTCGTCTATTTAAGATAATAGGCTAGCTCCACAAGAAAACCGACAGGTGATTGCGTGGCAATGCAACCGAGCGTGTCGCAACCTCTTGCATCAAAGCTACACGCTGTTTTTCACAGCACCATAGTATCTTAACACAAAGAACCAAGCATTGCAAGGGATTTGAGCAAGTTTTTTAAGGATTTTTAGGATAATTTTTTATAAAAGCGTTTTCTAAGCGACTTATAATTCTTGTAATCATTTATATAGAAGAAAATTTAGATTATTCTACCTATTCGTTTGAGTTTTTGCTCAAAAAATAAAAATGCTCACTGACGCACATCAGTGAGATTAAGAATGAAAAATTTGCTTTTAGCTACTTTATTTTATAACAAGGTGCTGTCCTTTTCGATGCGAAAGCTGTTGCCCGACTGGCAGATAACAAGGTCTGCAGCTGCTAGATAGGGCTGATAAAAGTGCTGATATTGCTCTCTCCGATCTAAATGCGTCTGCTCTATCCACTCCGGTCTGCGTTCTCGCACAGCCACATCCCGCGCCAAGCGGCGTTCTAACTCAGTTTGATCATCCGTGTAAAAGCAAATCGATAAATCAAACAAGCCTTTAGGCAAAAAAGCTGCTGACATGCCTTCTACTATTAAAGTCGGCTTTTGAGCTGACAAACGCAAACTCGGTGACCAAGCTTTTCCAATGGTCAGAATATCCAGACCAGACTGCAAAGCACAAATATCGCGCTCCAGACTACTGAGTTCATGAACGGCTGGAATACAAGCCGTTACTTTTTGATGAGGAAAGTCTTTAGAACTGAGCAAATCGCGATACTCCCCAGTAATTACATAAGGATCTGTTTCCAAAAGATTGGTTCCTTCCTCACCCAAGGCTAGCTGGAGTTTTCGAGCAAAGGTTGACTTACCCGAAGCTCCGTGACCGTAAATACGCAGGGTGTGCTTTTGACCATCCGACAGATAGTCTACCAAGCTTTCCAACAATTTTCCTTCATCAGACATACTTCTTCCCTTCTAAATGAGGACTCTTAGAAATTTCTCTTGGAGCGGTTGTAGCCGTAGCGCTCGACAAAGTCTTCGCGGAATTCCAATAGATTATCATCCATAATGGCTTGACGAACCTTCTTCATAAGATTTACCAAGAAATAGAGGTTGTGATAGCTAGTCAAGCGGAGACCAAAGGTTTCATCTGCCTTGAGCAGGTGGCGGATATAGGCCCGCGTGTAGTTTGTACAAGTGTAGCAATCACAGTCGTGATCCAGCGGTGTGAAATCTTCCTCAAACTGGGCATTTTTGACAACCAGACGACCCTCGCTGGTCATACAGGTACCGTTTCGGGCAATCCGAGTCGGCAGAACGCAGTCAAACATATCGACCCCGCGAATAACACCGTCAATCAAACTATCTGGCGCTCCAACTCCCATGAGATAGCGAGGTTTGTTTTCAGGCAGCAAGGGCGTTGTGAAGTCCAGCACCGCATTCATCTCTTCGTGAGACTCACCGACAGCCAGACCTCCAATAGAGTAGCCTGGGAAATCCATGCTGACCAAGTCTTGAGCAGATTGGCGGCGCAAATCTTCAAAGCCAGCGCCCTGAACAATCCCAAAGAGACCTTGGTCGTGGGGACGAGTGTGAGCCTTGAGTCCCCGCTCTGCCCAACGGCTAGTCCGCTCGATGGACTTCTTGATATAATCATATGGCTGGTAGAACTGCGGGCACTCATCAAAGGACATCATGATGTCGCTACCTAGATTGTTCTGGATAGAGATGGCTTTCTCTGGCGACAGGAACATCTTGGAGCCGTTGAGGTGGTTTTTGAAAGTCACCCCTTCTTCTGTGATGTTGCGGCTGTCAGCTAGAGAATAAACCTGAAAACCACCACTATCGGTCAGAATAGGCTGGTCCCAGTTCATGAACTTGTGCAGGCCACCTGCACGGGCAATCAGCTCATCACCCGGCCGCAACCAGAGGTGGTAAGTATTGGCCAAGATGATACCAGAACCCATTTGCTTGAGCTCTTCTGGCGACTGAGTCTTGACCGTAGCCTGAGTGCCGACCGGCATAAACATAGGTGTTGGGAAGGTTCCGTGGGGCGTGATAATCTCCCCCAAACGAGCACCTGTGTGCTTTTCTTTTTTGATCAAACGATACTGAATCGGTGATGTTGACATGTTTCCTCCTGCTGGGAAAGACAGTCCCAGATATTTTCTTCTATAAAATAAGCGACAAACGCTCATAAGATACCGTATGATTTTACCAAAAAAAGTCTTGTCTGTCACGATATGTGGTATAATAAAAATCATGAAATGGAGATCTGTATGAATTTAAGCGAAATCCGTGCCCAGGCACGCACCATCCGAAATCAAACCAACGGCATTTACTCGCTCTTTGCCATTCCAACTCTAGTAACCATCTTATCTACCTATCTGTCTCCCAACCGTCATTTAGAGGAAATTGTCCCCCAGCTGGAGATCAATCAGGCCTTTATTGTAATTTTTGGTCGTCAAATTTTTCCACAAATCGTAGAATTTATCATCGCCCTGCTCTTTTTATCTGCTAGCTTCAGCATGATGGAAGTCGTCCGGAAAAAACGCGATACGGTTGGCTTTACGGATATTGGTCGAATCTTTTCTGCTGAGCTTTTTTCGCCGATTTTTATCACACAACTGACCAAAAGCATCCTCCTCTTGCTGTGGAATTCTATCAGTCTTGTTGGTTCATTTTTCCTTATTTTCAGCAGTTACAAGGTGCTGGCTATTTATGGAAAAGTATCCGATTGGTCTCAATTAACAGCTGCTAGTCCTGAGGTGGAGCAAATCGTCAGCTATGCGCCCATGATGTTTCTCGGCACTCTTATCGTCGTGGCTGGTACGGCAGTATTCCTGATGGCCAACTACGCATACTCTCAGACCGACTTCATCCTTTACGATCAGCTGAGCACTGGCACCTACCAAGGGCCTTGGCAAATCATTGCGCAAAGTAGACGCATGATGAAAGGCTATAAGTGGAAACGTTTCTTGCTGGATCTGAGCTTTATCGGCTGGTATATCCTGACTGGTATCACACTGGGAATCGCTGGTGTCGTGGCCTATCCTTACATCACAACAGCTCGGGTGCTCTTTTATGAAAATTTAAAATCACTAAGTAAGTAAAAGGAGGCTGGGACAAAAGTCCTAGCCTCTCAATTGTCTTTGGATTGTCGAGCAAGACGCAGTGGTTGAGTGGGCTCTACTAGGCTGATTTCATCAGCTTTTACAGCCCTACTCAACTGTGCGGAGGTGGGACGACGAAATCGAATTCTAACGAATTACCGATTTCTGTCCCACTCTCTTTTTTCGTCTAGATTTAACGCAGTTGGACCTTCAACACCAAGGGTAAGTCGCCTACTACACTCGGCATGAAGACGCGTAAACCTTGGGGCCTTTGTTCCCATTCGAGCGCTTCATCATAGCCTAGTAAGGTTACCTCTTCTATGATGCCATGAAAGCGAGAAGCGGGATTTTCTCTTTCGTCAGCCAAGGCCTGAATCGTCAGCCACTGATTTACTGCAGGCTCCATCAAAAAGGCATAAATTGCTCCGCCCTTGGCCGTGAAACGGAAATCCTGACTCGTGTAAATCACGGCGCTTCCATCTGAAAACGGCCCGCTAGCTGGCTGCGTTGGTCCTTCTCCAAATTGCCTCCACGCGCGTGAATCATAGATCGCTTGGCCATTCACTTGGAGCCAAGCCCCGATCTCTCTCAAGATTTCTTGATCTTTTTCTGGAATCGCCCCGTCTCCTTTTGGCCCGATATTGAGCAGCAAATTCCCATTTTTTGACACCACATCAATCAAGGTCTGGATGATTTCTTTAGCTGACTTATAGTCAAGGTTCTCTGTGTAGCCCCAAGAGTTTCGCGCGATAGCCGTATCCGTCTGCCAAGTGAAAGGCTGGATCTCTGCGAAACCACCACGTTCCACTTCCACAATCCCCGAACCAAAGGCCAGGGCATCATGCTTGTAGCAAATGCTAGTCGGCTTCCCAGAGGCCGCACCTAAATTATAATAATAGGCCGCAAAAAGCTTCGTGTGCTCTTTAAAAGCGGCATGCTGAATCCACCAGTCAAAATACAAAATCTCAGGCTGGTAATCTCGAACCAGCTCACAGGTACGTAGGAGCCAGTCATCCAGAAATTCCTGACTCGGATAAGGCTGACCAAACAAATCATGGTGGTCTGGCTCTGGCATGGCCGGCCAGTAGAGCTCCTCGCGACTAACTTCGCTGGCAATATCACTGGTAAATTCCTTTCCATGCGAAAAGAAAAAGTGATGCTCCGCCCGATGAGAGGAAGTACAAAAATGAACTTGCTCTCTTTGAGCTGCCTGACTCAATTCCCCCAAGATATCACGTTTTGGTCCCATTTTCGCACTATTAAAAGGAGAAAGCTGGCTGGCATAGAGTTGAAAGCCGTCGTGATGCTCTGCCACTGGAAAAATATACTGGGCTCCCGCTTCTTTAAAGATGCGCAGCCATTCGTCCGCATGAAAATTTTCGGCAGTAAAGAGTGGAATAAAGTCCTTGTAGCCAAAATCTTTGTGGGGTCCATAAGTTTTGATATGGTGATCAAACACTTCCGTACCTTGGATATACATATTTCGAGAATACCACTCGCTCCCAAAGGCCGGAATGCTGTAAAGTCCCCAATGGATAAAAATCCCAAACTTAGCCCTTTTGAACCAGTTGGGAACTTGATAGGTCGCAAGAGAATCCCAGTCTGGATAGAAGGGGCCTTGGTTGGCAACTCTTTGGATTTCTTCTAAAGATATTTTCATCATTACTACCTCATCATTCGATTAAAACGCTTTCTTTTATTGTACCAATTTTTTGAGAAGAAAGAGCCATTTTACAAAAAAATGCTTTAAGATAAGCTATCGTAGTATAGAAAAGCGCCTTCTTCCCCTTTATTGGTTTTGTCAGCAAGTTTATTGACTACATTTTGAATAAGTGGAGTAGTTAGTTTATCCAACTTATAAGCACCAAATAAAGGTAAGATATGGTTATCTAGCAATCTTCTAACGTTTAACTGTGTGTTAGGTTTGTGTTATCAAATCAAGGTATTGAAAAAATATTTCTAAAATAAATAAATAAATTAATACACGTAATGAGTGTTTTATGATATACTGGAATAGTGTATAGAAAATTAATCTATATATAAAAACAATTTTATAATTTAGTGGCGAGAACTGAGGTCGATAATTGATTAAATATCAATGTTACCATGGTACTGGCGAAAGTAATTCTAAACAAATCCAATCTTCTAAGGAATTTAAATTCACCTATCGATCGAATCATTGGTTAGGGCAAGGAGTTTATTTTTTTATTAATGATTATGATAAGGCTGAATGGTGGGCGAAGCATAATCGACCTAATAAAGCAACAAGTCCAGTAGTGCTAAAATGTGAGGTTGAACTAAAAAACTCAGAATTATTAGATTTAAATACTGAGAGAGACCTTATCAAACTTGATGATTTTGCTATAGATTTCTTTGAATCCTTGAAAAGAGAGAAAATAACTATCAAATTTAAAGATATACATGAAAAAAATTGTAAAGTGATTGATATGTTTTTGAAAGAAAACAAGGGATATAAAGCAGTTCATAGAACCTTTAACTCAACTAAAACAAGTTTGAAGGAAAACGGTGCTGGCTTTAACTTATTATCTGATCAGTTGTGTATTATTGATCAGAGCGTAATCCCGTTTGAGGATATAGAATTAATTCGATTGGTACATGAAGGAGGTAAAATATGTTAAGTAGAGAACAATTAATAAAGCTTTTAAATGGTGCAGATGTTCATTTTGAAGTAGACCAAGAAGAGCCATCTATTATATATAGAAATGGACAAATTGAAAAATACGAAGAAACTCAATTACCAAGTGGATATTTATCTAATTTGAATCAAAGTATATATCCAAAGATAAAAACTAAAGTTAGTGTTGAACAAATCAACTTTGAATTTTTAATTAAATCAAAATTAGGTAGTAACTCTGCAAATATTAGAAATATAGAAATGAATAAATTAGGTGATGCTGCATGAGCATAGATAGTGAATTAATTTTAAAAAATGTTAGAGTCAAGTCTTTAAATTATTCAATTAACGAGGCAATTGATTTGTCTGAGATAAAAGATGTCGATATTTTGATATCACCAACACCTAAATTAGTCAAAGATGATATCCATTCAGGTGTTGTAGAATTATCAGTTGAGTTATTTGATGAATTTTATGTAGAAAACAATAAACCTTTTCATATTGAAATTGTTGTTCAAGGGATGTTTACTGACTCTGATCAAACGTCAAATATGAACGTTTTTGAAAAGTATTTCCCGAATATGATTAGTATCCTATATCCATACATCAGATCATATATATCAGCTACAACAGGGATGTTTGGGATTCAAAATGTACAGATTCCGGCAATCAACGTTTACGATCTTATGCAAAATCTATCTGAATCTAATAATACAAAATAAGATATTCATGCGAAAAAGTTTATAAACTCAATTAGTATTCTTCCCGATCATAATATAAAACCTTGGAAAATTTCTAGGGTTTTTCTTTTGTATTAACAATAAGTATATAGTAGTATTATGAACGCTGAACTTACATGAATTGAAAAAACTAAACTAGGCTTTGAACAATGGGTAGAAGTAGTTTATAGTGTACCGATACTAAAGAACGTATACAAGGTTAAGTTATTACTCCTATTAGATTTCAAGGTAGATGATAAAGAGTTACTAGATTACCTGGTATCAACTTGGAAGTATCGCGATTTAGTGAAACATTCAATACAAATGCATGAAATGGAAATAAAGAGTAAGATATGATATAATTATTTCCTATTAAATTAGGAATAAAAAAGCACTTTTAAATAGTGCTAGTTTCTTGCCTGCTGAACTCATTAAAAAAAGTAGAGTTTCATGTACAGTGATTTATGGAGTAAGGAAGAAACTCCAACATATTCAAAGAAAAAACAAAAACCAATAAACACCCTAGTATCAAGCATTAAGGAAATATAAAGCAACTTACTTAATGTTCAAAAAAGCGATACAAAAAAATAATTCAAAGCAATCCTTCTAGCAATCTTTCCTATAAAGCGAACAAAATAGAGGCTGGGGGATTTTTATCCCAGCCTCTATTTTGAAATTTCCTCTAAATCCTGAACAATCCGCTCAAAGGCTGCCTCTAAAGAATTTTCATTCCTAAAGAACGATTCTTCTTGCCAACCTAAAAAATCTCGATCTTTCCACCAGCGTCTCATATCGGCTGGGGTGAATTCCTCCTGCTTGGCTCTGGTCTGATGGCGGCGGACGGTTTCTTCAAAAGTCAAATCATAGTAATAGGCTAGAGTCTGAGAATTAAACAAATTCCGTAGTCGTTCCAGCATTTCTCCATAGATATCGGTCTCGTAGAAACCTTCTACCAAGACCAGCAAATCATGTTCGTAGCCAAAACAAGCTAGGCTTTCCGTCAAATCAATAGATAGGTTGCCCGGCTCTACTTTTTCCTTGAGCATGTCCCGTCTAACTGTGTCCTGCGCAATCAAAAGAGTCCCTCGACCATAGTGTGCCTGCAGTTTCTTAGCCAGACTCTACTTGCCAGAGCCGGAATTGCCACGAATGATGACTAACTTGGCCATTTATTCGCCTAGAATCAAGCGGGTATGCTCGCGTTTAATGCAGCGATCCATGACGATATCGTCGTGACCAGCTGCCCGCAAAATCTGCTCAGCTTCTTCATTTTCCAATCCCAACTGAGCCCAGAAAATCTTGGCGTCTGCTTCCAGAAAGTCACGCGCCACATCTGGCAAAAACTCGCTACGACGGTAAACATCGACAATATCCACTGGGAAAGGAATGTCTTTGAGACTGGCATAAACCGTTTCACCAAAAATCTGACTGCCCGCTGCTCGCGGGTTGACTGGAATAATACGATAGCCCCGCGCTTGCATTTCCTTGGACACACGGTTACTGGTTGTTTCCTCACGGTCTGATAGACCGACAACAGCAATCACCTTGCTGGTTTCTAAATAGCGCTTGACAACGCCGTCACTGGGATTTTGAAAATGGTAAGTCATAAGCTTCCTCCTGTTTATAAATAATTTTTAACTTTTTAACAATGATAACTTAGCTGAATACGGTACAAAAAAGTGGTTTCCCTCGAGGCTGGGACAAAAGTCCTAGCCTCTCAATTGTCTTTGGATTGTCGAGCAAGACGCAGTGGTTGAGTGGGCTCTACTACGCTGATTTCATCAGCTTTTACAGCCCTACTCAACTGTGCGGAGGTGGGACGACGAAATCGAATTCTAACGAATTACCGATTTCTGTCCCACTCTCTGTGTCAGCTTTCTATTTTCACTTTGTGTTTTAGGCCCTTGATATCTTAAACTGAATACGAGCTAAAACCTTGGAAATATATAATCCGTTCTATGAGCATGACTCCTTCGTCCAGATTCCTGATTTTCAGTCGTTTTTTGACGATCTTTGTATCTTGTCTTACTTTGCCTCGTACCAAGTTTGGCCGGCATTTTCATCAGCTACTAGTGGAACGGCCAGCTCAATCGCAGCTTCCATGGTTTCTTTGACTAACTGGCGGACGGCTGTTAGCTCGTCATTTGGCACTTCCAGCACTATTTCATCGTGCACCTGCAAGAGCATGCGAGACTTGAAATTCTTCTCTGTCAGTGCTCGATCTAGATTGATCATAGCGACTTTGAGAATGTCTGCGGCGGAGCCTTGGATTGGACTGTTAATGGCTGTGCGCTCTGCAAAATTTCGGATGTTAAAGTTGCGGGAATTGATGTCCGGCAAAGAGCGACGGCGATGGTAAATAGTCTCTACATAGCCCTTATCACGCGCTTCACGGACAATGGTTTCCATATAATTCTTGATTCCTGGGAAACGCTCAAAATAAGTCTGAATATAATCTTTGGCAGCCTTGCGGGAAATGCCGAGGTTATTGGCCAGACCGAAGTCGGAAATTCCATAGACGACTCCGAAGTTAACGGCCTTGGCATTGCGGCGATCATTAGGCGTCACATCCTCTGCCTTTTCAATACCAAAGACTCGCATGGCTGTAGCCGTGTGAATGTCTTCTCCATGCTGAAAGGCAGCAATCAGATGCTCGTCCTGCGAAATGTGAGCCAGCACCCGCAGCTCAATCTGGGAATAATCCGAGCTGAGTAGTACGCTGTCTGCCCACTCTGGCACAAAAGCCTTGCGAATGAGACGCCCTTGCTCCAGACGAACAGGGATATTCTGCAAGTTAGGGTCAACCGAGGACAGGCGGCCCGTCTGAGTCAAATCCTGAACATAGCGAGTGTGAATCTTGCCGTCAGCTGCAATCGCCTCCTGCAGTCCGATGATATAAGTGGACTGGAGTTTGCTGATTTGACGGTATTCCAGAATCTTAGACACAATCGGTGCAATGGGAGCTAGACGCTCCAGCACATCCACCGCTGTCGAGTAGCCTGTCTTGGTCTTTTTAGTGTACTCCAGTGGCAAGCCCATATCCTCAAAGAGAATGGTTCCCAGCTGTTTCGGTGAGTTGATATTGAACTCCTGACCAGCCAGATCATAAATCTCTTGGGTCAGACTTTCCAGCGTTTTTTCATTTTCCGCCTGCATGCCCTGCAGGGTTTCCCGCTCAACCTTGATCCCCGCAATCTCCATCTTGGCTAAGACAAAGGCCAGGGGCTGTTCCATTTCAAGCAACAAATCCAGCTGGTCGTGGGCACGGAGCTGTTCCAGCATAGGCTCTTCTGTTTCCAGCAGTACTTGAACCTTACGAGCTAGATGCTCAAAGAGCTGCTCTTGTTCTGGCAGAGCGCGCTTGGCTCCCTTGCCATAAACCTCATCATCCGTCGGCAGAATTGTTCGGCCGTAGAGGCGAGCAATAGTCGCCAGCTCATTATCCTCGACCGTCGAAAGCAGATACTTGGCCAGGCGCGCATCAAAGGATGCTGCTGGCAGTTCGATGCCATAATGACTGAGCAGTACCTTGGTCCGCTTGAGGTCGTAGGTTTTCAGAGCTGTTTTTGTCAAAAATTCCTGAAAGAGAGGCTGCTGCAGTAAATCGCTGGTGCCGACATAAATTTGACGGCTATCGCCCCAGGCAAGACCAACAATCTCTTCCTTATGGTAGTTGTCGCCCAAGATTTCAAAATAGAAAAATTGCTCTGGTACCAGCATATCCGCTGTCACCTCAGTCACTTTGGTAAATTCAATTGGTTTGACTTCTACTGGCTCCTGAGTCGTTCCTAGCTGAGCCTTGAGCTGCTTGAAACCCATCTCGTCATAGAACTTGCTCAGGGCCTCTAGCTGCGGACCATTATACACCAAATCATCCAGTCCGATTTCAATCGGAGCCTGAGTATTGATGGTAGCTAGGGTTTTTGATAAAAAGGCCTTGTCCTTGTCATTGATCAGGTTTTCCTTCATCTTGGAAGCCTTGAGCTGGTCAATGTTTTCATAGAGATTTTCCAGAGAGCCATACTCCAAGAGGAGTTTGAGGCCGGTTTTCTCGCCAATCTTGGTCACGCCGGGGATATTATCCGACTGATCACCCATCAGTGCCTTGAGGTCAATGAACTGCTCCGGTGTGATACCCATCTTTTCCATGAGGTAGGCTGGGGTAAATTCCTCAAACTCGGCCACGCCTTTCTTGGAAATTTCCACCACGGTATTATCATCTGTCAGCTGAATCAAATCTTTATCGCCGCTGACAATAGTCACATCGTAAGGCACAGCCGTCTTTTCAGCCATCTTGTCCAAGGTTCCGATGATGTCATCCGCCTCGTACTGAGCCAGATCATAGTAGCGGATGCCTAAGTAGTCCAACATTTCTCGGATAAAAGGCAGCTGCTCACGAAATTCATCCGGTGTCTTGGCCCGACCAGCCTTGTAGTCGGCGTACATCTCGGTCCGGAAAGTCGTCTTACCAGCATCAAAAGCTACCAAGACATGAGTCGGCTGCACGCGCTCCAAGAGATGATTGAGCATGAGGTGGAAGCCATAAATAGCATTAGTATGCAGACCCGATGGACTCTTGAAGCGGTCGATTTGATTATAAAGCGCAAAAAAAGCGCGAAAAGCAACGGACGAACCGTCAATTAATAGTAATTTGTTCTTTTTTTCCATAGGTTTATTATAACACACATCAAGCAACACCCCAAAGCCATAAATTCAGCATTCTTCATATGAAATAAAATTAAATCAAGTTTCAATTAGGTTAAAAATCAGTACTCCCTAGTTTCTGCTCATCTAAAGCAATATTTGATTGAATTTCAGAATTAACCATCCAGAGAAAGCCCTTCCAGCGACTGTAATATTGGTCTCGTGGAGATTCTGTAAAGTATTGTTTTTCTCCAACAAAATTCCAAAATATACTTAAATCATTTTCTTGTAAAAATTTATCAAGATAATCTTTTCTGATAATTAATCCATTTATAGAATTTGTTAGTTCACCATCAAAAGCTACTAAGTCTCCATCTTGACTAAAAAAATATCCATCATACTTCTTCTGAACTAAATGTAACTTGTCAAGCAATTCTGGACAGGGGATATCGAATGAAATTGTTTCTTTTTTAGAAGCATCATATTCTTCTTCCCAGCAAAAATGAATATGAGCAGGTAAAAGTTTGGCAAGTGTCTTTTTTTCTTTAACAGTAACATACTCTTCTTTTTCAACAAGTTCAACCTCTTCACCAGATTGAATGAAATCAAAAACTTTTTGACGTTTAATTTCTTCCTCACCAGTTTCTACATTATAGTTGAACCAAGAATCTTCTGCAATTTCTTTCACACCTGGTGACCATGGGAACTCTCTGTTATATATCTGATATAGAGAGGTTACTTCAGACTGTATTCCATTTTTGAACATCTCACTTTTTTCAAAATTAGATTTTAAAGAATCGAATTCACTGTTTTTTACAAAATATGCTTCAATAATTCTCCACGTTCTCTGATGACCTTCACAAAACCATGAAAATGTATCAGAAGCTTCATCTTTTTGGTTTTTAATTTCTTTATGTTGATAAAGCAATGCCCATTCTGTCCCATTATTATCTTTATAAATTAAAGGCATATCAAACAAACTTGTTTTGTGTAAAATCCACTCATTAATTTGTTGGTTATTAACTCCTGTATCTTCGATAAAGTTTTCATTATATTCAATAGTGAATTTCGGAAGTGATTCTAAAGGAAGCATGAAATGACAATTTAAAGTAGGATCAAAATCTCTAACATATGGTTCCCAAGCACCTTTATATTCCTCATCAGATGAGTTACTCCAACCCTTTAACTTATGAAGGTCTGAAACCCTTGCTAGAATATTATAAAATGCAATCCATTGGTATTTCTTTCCAATTCTCTCAATAGTGTGATTTCTTCCTCTATCAAGAGGGTGCCCGCATGAAATGTCATATTCAGTGAACAATTCATCTGAATATCCTAACTCATCTCGAATATATTGCATTGCATAATGATATAGATTCTCAATGTCAACGTTCTTAAACCGATTTAGTGCTGATTGGAAAGTATATCTTCCAAAATCACCGTACATACCGACACCTTCTGGTCTCATAGAAGTATCTATTCTGTCAAAGCCTCCTCTTTTACTATCCGAGCTACTATAGGTGCTAGGAGTAACAATAGGAATCGGCTTAGAATTGTAAGGAGGAATTATATTTAAACGGTCTATTTTGACACTATTTTTAGGAAATTCAAATAAATATCTTTCAATAATCAATCTTGCATAATCCCTCAGTAAAATATCTGGATAGTTGAATTTTTTATCAAATATACTTGAATAGATAAACTCTGCTAAAGATTGAAACTCATTTTCATATGGAATTTCTTTTTTCGTACAGGCACCAAGAACAATGCCATATAATCTTTGAATAATGTAAGGGTCATTAACTGTTTCAAATTTTTGTAATAGATATTCACTAAACTCAAAATTATTCTTCAAAATTTCAATCATTGCTTTTGATGTTATATCACGTAACCTTCTATTTGAAGAAGCTAGCAACCATGTGAACAATATTAAAAGCAACTTAATTTTCTCTTTCGAAAGGGAATCAATTTTATTACCTTCATCAAAAAGGCAAATCAATTGAAAAACTCTCTCATATTCATTTGTTAAATTATTTATAAATGGTAGCCAAAGACTATCGCGTTTATTTAACTGCTTAGGAAAAAGAATTTCATGTAAGTACTCAGAATTTATAGGGCTGTTTTCTTTAATCGCATTTTCGATTAAAACATTGAAAACATCTTGATAATTTGTAGGGTAATTATTTGCAATAATTCTAAAAAGCTCTCTACTTACTGTATCTACTGGTCGCCAAGAAAAGCTCTTTAAATATCTGTTGGCTAAATCATAACAATCATATTCGTTAGAAATCTTTTCAATCAACTTTATACAGTCTTCATCATATTTTTTAAAATAGAAACAAGATACAAAGAAAAAAGTATCTATGTTATTGTTATTTTGAATCTCTCCATTTTCAATTTTCAATAACTCTTTTTCAAGATAAGACTCTAATTCTTTCTTATTAAACGGAAACTCCATAATCTTTTGAGCTTTAAGATAATCCTCTAATAGATTATACCCAAAGGAATACACTTCTTTATCTTGACGTACATTACCAATCATTAAACCTGATTTCAGGAGAAAAGAAAGAAAGTATGATTTATTCTGAATGCCGTAATATGACCAAAATTTCATTTGAAATAGGTCTTCCTCAACAAGATAATTATTGCTATTACTAAGTTGACATTCGGCAATTTCTAATAATAATTTTTTTAATATTTTACCCGAATCCGGAATACCTAAGGCTTTCTGAATTTCTTCATCAATTAAAGTAATAAAACGCTCAAACATTTGAAAAAGATTTAATTCTTCTCCATTATATGTTTTACAGAATAAAGTTAAAAACAACGGATTTGTCATCTCATAGTTTAATAACTCAGATGGCGAAAATGGAATATTGTGAAAATTTAGAAATTCTTTAATTGCTACTACAGAATCATCTTGAAAACCATGATGCGTAATTCTTAAAAGTTCCCCACTGTTTAGTCGCTCTATCATTTTTTCTTCAAAAACGAGTTTTTCATACCCTGTTCTTACAGACAGTACAAGTTTAATATGTTTTCTCTTACATACTTCTGAAGTAATTTTTGATAAACCAGTCTGCCACACACTTCTATTTGGAGTCTCATTGATTGCATCAATAAAAATATAAATATGTTTATTCTCAACATCTCCCAGAGTATCCAATATATCTAAAAATTCACGAAATTCATAATTTAATTCAAATTTCTCCATAATTTGTTTAGAAATATCACTACTAGATAAATAGTGATGGCCTAACAAAAGAAGTGCATACCCATCCTCACTCATTGTTTCCTCTACAGAATTTGCGAGTAATTGAGTTTTACCCATACCTGCTTCACCAGTGACAACAAGAATTTTATTACTAATAAGGGCCTCTTCCTGTTTTAAACAACCAAACCAATATAAATAATTTATCAATCCATCTATATCACGTACCTTACTGAAGATTTTATTACGACTCTCCTGAGACAAATCGCTAGTTTGACCTATTTTAATTTTTAGTTCTTCCCTATTTTTAGCTAATTCTTCAAGTTCTGACTTAAAACTTCGATTAACCTTAGCATTCCAATCCAAACACTCATCAATATTTTCAATTGTTACATCTCCTAGGCTATTAATAAATTCCTTAATTTTAGGAATTATTTGACTTTCTCTTAAGTTATAAAGCGTATCTAGCTCTTTGATTAGTTCTATTTTTTTACTATTAATTTTATCAATAGCTTTTTGCTTTCTAGTAAAAAGATGAAGTTTTTCATCCGTTTCGGTTTCAACATTGAACCCCGGATTATACCTCATACCTAATGAATCAAATGATAATTGATTATAGTTTTCAAACCAATCTCTCGTTATTATGTGATTCTCAAAAAAGAAGGATTGTAAATCGGTATACTGCGCAACCTGAGTTAGAATTTCATTATTGCTAATAACCCTTAGTTCAATATCAGCACTCTTCAAAGTTGATTCAATTCTTTTATAACTTTTACTTGTTAATGTTAAATCCTTATTACAGTATAGATAGAAGACGTTAAGTTGACCAGCATATTTTTCGATAGTTTTGTTTACTGATTTTTGAATTTGAGAATAATCTACTCTATTAAGAAAATATTTTGCCTGGAAAGAAATCATTCTTTTCTCTTTAGGACTATAAATAGGTGAAACTTCAATTCCTGGATGATTGGGACTTGAAGTTAAGACAGAAGTATTATCTAAAAATTGCCTTTTAAATAGTATCCTACATAATTGTTCAAAAGTATCTGTTACACCGCTATGTATAGATTCAAAATTTTTCCAAGTTATTTTATTTTTCATTACTAATAATAACTTCTCCTTGTTATGATCGTTATGTCGTAATTATAATATAAAAAATATCAAATTCCCATAAAATACATAAATAAAACCGAAAAATCACTCCCATTTTCTAAAAGTCTCTTGCTTCATCTAGTTTAGTCGCAACATTCCCTACATCTTATCAATCCTGTGTGGTATAATAATAAAAACTAGGAGGTGAAGCATGTTCCCAATAACCATTCCAACTCTTGTAACTGAGGAAGTGTATCAACGATTTGCATGGTCTGTTTTCTTACGCGGGAAAAGATTTTTGCTGAATCTATTCATTTTGATAGGAATTCTGGCTCTCTATCTAACCTTTATACCTGAGCAACTGAAGCGATTCTCTGTGTTTACCGTGCTATTTGCATCTTTGATTATATTCCCAGTAATGTACTTTGGCACGGACTTTCAGATAAAGAAAGCCTATCAAAAAACTCCTTACTGGAAGGATATGGAGCAAACTCTTATATTTGAGAAAGATAACTTTTCTGTGAAAAGCAAACGAGGAGAGTTTCTTTATAGCTATAATGATATCGTCAAAGTTTTTAATACCAAGGAAGATTTTTATATCATGTTGGGGCCAAATGTCGGCTTCCCTATTGAAAAAAAGAACTGTACTCCCGAGGCTCTTGAGTTCTTGCTAGAACTTCACATTGAGCATATGTAAAAGAAAAAAGAAGAAGTGGGACAGAAATCGGTAATTCGTTAGAATTCGATTTCGTCGTCTCACCTCCGCACAGTTGAGTAGGGCTGTAAAAGCTGATGAAATCAGCCTAGTAGAGCCCACTCAACCACTGCGTCTTGATCGACAATCCAAAGACAATTGAGAGGCTAGGACTTTTGTCCCAGCCTCTTTTTATCTTGTAAATAATTGCTTGATATCCACCAACTTCTCTATCTTCTGATTAATTTCTGGTCGGTAGTCACAGAAGTTAATGCTCTGGATGCCACTGTTGACGGCAACATCCACATCCAGCGTCCGGTCGCCGATATAGTAGGTTTCCTGCTTGTCCAGACCATACTTCTCTAGTAGATAGTCGACACCTTCTGGGTGGGGCTTGCGCTCAAAGCCGTTAGCTGTCGTGACAATTTCTGTGAAATAATCATGGATACCCAAGTCTTGCAAGATTTGATGGGCATTGAGTCCCTTGTGGGTATAGACGAACTGGGCAATGCCCTGCTCTTCAGCCCAGGACAGTATCTCCGCAGCTCCTGCCATCAGATAGACCTGAGCATTCTTCTCCTTTAGGCTTGCTCCACGGAAGGCATTCATCTCGGCAGCATCTAGGCCTTTCTCAGACGCTACTTTTTCCAAAAGCTTCTGGACAGAGTGCTTTAGGATATAGCTGTGAATACTTGCCCTGTCAAAGTCCAGACCATAGTGGGCATAGGTTTCCTCAATCCCCGCCAAAATAGCATCATAGGAGTCCAGCAAGGTGCCGTCCAAATCCCAAATAAACGCTTTTGTCATGCAATTTCCCTCATTTTTCTGTCAAATAAAACCTTTAAAAATAGCCAGCGGAAGCCATTGTCCAAGAGCGTCCCAGCCCAGACCCCCGGCAGACCCAAGCCACAAGTCACTCCCAGCACATAACCCGCAACGATGCGAATCAGCCACATGCCAATAGTCGTGGCATAAAAGGGCAGTCTGGCATTGCCCAGCCCCTGCCAAACCGCTGTATAAATAATGGTTCCCACTGCCATGGGAGTTCCCAGCAGGGAAAAGAGGATAACTGAAAGACTAGCTGTGATTGCTCCGCTATTGTCCGTATAGAGCAAGGTCAGCGGTCGACCAAGGGTGAAAATCCCTAAAGCCAAGGGCAGCATGCAAGCAAAAGACAGCCAGAAGGCCCGCTGACGAATCAGATCGACCGCTTGCATATCTCCCTCACCAACCGCATGGGCTACCAGCATGACGGTTGCTGTCGCGACCCCGAAAGCCGGCATGTAATTAAACTGAGTCAGGACTTCACCGATGGCATTCCCCGCTACTGCATCCGTCCCAAAGACGACCACAATGGCGATAATCACCACATCGCCCGCCCGCATCATGAGCCGCTCTCCAGCAGCCGGCAGAGACAGGCGCAGGAGCTCTCCATCTAACCCCCAACTCCAGCGAATTGTAGACAAATCCAGCTCCCGCCAGAGAATCATCACCCCAACCAAGCGAGCCAGCACTGTTCCCAGCGCTACACCGACAATCCCAAGCCGAAAGACATAAATGCCCAGAGCTGAAAAAAGGGCGTTGAGGACATTGGTCAGAAGACTGACATACATGGGAAATCGAGGATTGCGCGTGACCCGCACCAGAGCTCCAAAGGAGGTCATCAAGCCCAGCAGGACAATAGTCCCACCAACCAGAGCTAGATACAGACCACCAGCCTCGGCTACCGCTTTTTCCGTCCCCAGAAGATCCAACATCTGCCTGCCAAAGAACAGAGAAAGCAGGCCTAAGAAAGCACTCAGAAGCAGCGTCAACTTGATGGCTTCAGCTCTATGATAGGCCAGACGCTCTTTGTCTCCCTGAGCCAGACTCTTAGAGATAAGACTGGAAATAGCAGCACCCAGGGCGATAAAAATCGCCTGATAAATCGTAATGATGTTGCCGGCCACCGAGACACCAGAAATGGCAATCAGCCCCAGACTAGCCACCAGATAGCTGTCGACCATTCCCATAAGCATCTGCAAAAAGTTCTCTGCCATAGCTGGCAAGGCAATATTTATGATTTTTTTATAAGTCATTATTCACACAAAAATTCTAATTCATTCTATTTTCCATTATACTCCTGCTGGAAGGCTTCCATGGCCTTGAACTGCTCAAGTTCTTTTTCGTTAACTGGTTGCTTTCCGAGATATTTATATTCAAAAAAGTCCATTTGTTGACCTGAACTATAATCACTTTCATTCCAAGGTGCATAGTCAAATTCAGCAGATAATTTCGTGCCAATTACCTTTATCGTACAAGAAGTCCACAAAGGTTGGCCTTCTTTCTCAAAGATTTCTCTCAACTCCCAAGCCAATCTAAAGGTGCGTCTTTCTTGATTCTGAAATTCTAAATTAGGAATACCATACCGCTTTGGAATATAGAGATTGTAGATATACTCATTTTCCCCCTCTTCATTAAAGAAATAATATACCTCTCCCCCATCAAAAGCTAAACTTATGTTAATAAAAAGATTATCCCATGCTACTGGTATTGTCTCATTAACACTCTGTGCAATCTCACGAATTTTTTCATTAATCTGTCTTTCCATTTTATCCTCCGATTTGCTTGTGTTAATTTCAAGTGAAAACTGGGCTTAGATGCCACTGTCTAGCTCAAGCCTTTCTTTACAATAATCAACGATATATTCATTAATCCATTTACCCTTATTTTGGGATCCTCCGAATTTACGCTTTGCGATCAAACCTTCGGCCATTCGGAGTGCCTCTGTATACTGCTCCCGGTGGATCATTAACAGCATTCCCATCAAGTCATGACGGGCAGGATTTGGCGAATTTTCAACTGCATAAGCGTAAGAATCTTCAAAAGTTGAGAAGCTATTTATTAGTTTTAAGACTTCTTCATGGGTCTCTGAGAGCACTTCGAAAACCTTGGTTTCAACCTTTTCTAGGTCGAGATCCTCCATCGTCCAGTCTTCTTCGGCGATCTTAGTTGGTTAGGTGCTTGAGAATTACTCGCCATATCAAAGACTTCCCAAAAAATATCATCAATAACATAGGGTTTGATATAAGGACGAATGATTAGACGAAACTTATTATCTGGGAAATTAATATTAATCATGTAACGTACGAAATAGTCTCCTACTCTATCAAAAACATTTTTACTTCTTGATTTAAATTTCAATCGCTTCGCAGCATTACGAACTGCTTGTTTAAGCTCTTTTTCCAGTTGTTTATCAATCTTTGAAAACTTAACCATTCAATCACCTCACTAATCTGGTCTGATAACTTTTTATATTGATATTCTCTGATAGCTCGAGGCCACCTTTCAAGCTTACTTCTTCAAAACTTAAAATGACCTTTGCTAATTATATGATTCTAGTATAACATAAATAAAATGAGAACTTCTTCTGCTAATAAGAAGACCACCTCGAGGGTGGCGCTGAACTTATTCCTTTTCAACTTTTATCATTGCTAGAAAGTCTGAGAAGGTATTTGCCAATAAAAATACATTCTCTTCATCAGATGTTTCTGGAAGACCAAAATTACTGTCCCAAAAATAAATACCTCTATCCGCTCCTTCCAAAATATGGATAAACATACCTCCACCATATTCGACCGCAAAAATATAAGTGGACGCTGGAAGTTCATCATTAAAGTCATGATTCCAGGAAACTAGATCAATATTCTTATCCTCATTTTTGCCCAGAAAGAAATTAATGACTAGCTCATCTGTCAAGCTAGGTGCCTGAATAACCATATATCCATTCTCTACATGACCACCATTTGAAAGGGATAAAAATTCTTTATAATCCGATGGAAACTTCAAGTCTAACCTTTGTTCCAGTTCATTTATCTCAAAATTAGAAAGTTTACCAAAACATTTCAAATTATTTAACATCACAATCACTTACCTCACCTGCTACTGGACTAGAGCGTTTCCAACGTCTTAGAAATAACTATTTTCCATTATGTTCCTGCTGGAAGGTCTCCATGGCCTTGAACTGTTCAAGCTCTTTTTCATTCGCTGGTTGCTTGCCTAAATATTTATACTCAAAGAAATCCATACGTGCACTTGGCCCATAACCACTTTCTAACCACGGCGCGTAGTCAAAGTCTACTGATAACTTATTATTTTCATCCAAATGAATGATACAAATATACCAATCTGCCAAGTCATTTTCAATAAACACTCTTTTCAGATCTTCTGATTTTTTAAATAAAACCTTATTTTCGTTTAAAACTTCCACCATTGATAGACCAAAATCTTCTGACATTTCAAGATGGTAACGATATTGATTTTTATATTTGAAAAAGAAATAAGCTCCTCCACTGTAGGTCTTGTCCATCTCGATTACAATATACAAATCATCCCACTCAACTGGAATCATATCATTTACTTGATGCACGATCTCAATAATTTTTTCGTTAATTTGTTTTTCCATATTTTCCTCTTTCTAGTTTGCTAAGTTGTGTCTGGCAAATCCTCCCCATACTCAACCTAGTTGAGACACGTTTCTTTTTAAAAATCCAAACCAATGATTATCCATTCATCAATGAAGTCCCAAAAATTTAAGTTTCCTTTAGGAAGCTCTTTGGCGGACCAAAGATAGGCTCCTGTCTCCAGATCTTGGTTTAAATCAAGTACCACATAGGTCCCCATCCCGTTACTGAAAAAGTTATAGCAAGAGGTCAAATCCATCTCCAGCTGGTCTTCATATTCCCATTCAAAATCAGCCATGGAATCGATATTTTCAGTGCTATCCAAGCCCATTGTTTTACTCGGATAGTAATAAAAACCATTATGAACTTTTGTGTAAAAGTCTACAATTGTTTTATCTATATTTTCAACTGGACAATCAAATTTTTCACCAAAATTTGATTCAGATAGTGGTTTTTTCCCTTCGTAGAAAGCTGTCTTTTGAGTCTTGTAACTAAGAATGGTATACAAAATAGAATACTCTTCTCCAATTCTCATCAACTCAATATCAGTCAGGTATGTTTGTAGATAAAGAATAGTATTGCTCAATTCCCTTGCAAGATATTTCCTCCAAACTCCTAGAATAACTGCTTTTCTATCGTCTAAATCATCAGTTAGAAAAGCATCTTTCCAATATTCTGGAATAGGAGCATTCAAAATAGTAGATTTATCGGTTATAAACTCTACTTTTTTCTCAGAAGATAGCGTGTATTTATTTAAAAACGCAATTTTTTCATTCATTTGTTCTTCCATTTTATCCTCCGATTTGGATTTTAACATCGTTTCACTATAATCCAAGTATACCATAAACCGTATGTACAAGCTTTTATCAAACTACAAGAAAACCACCCCAAAGGGTGGTTACTTATTATCAATCGTCAAACACTCCGCCTGTAAGCTGGTACATGAGGTAAATGTGCTCCAAGGTTTTTACCTTATCCATATGGTCCACATCTTTAAAACCTCCTAATGCTAGGAGCGGTACAAAACCAAAACATTGGTCATAAGGCAGGGGACCATGTTTTGCTACAGCTTGTCTATATAAATCAAGTTCAAATTTCTTTGTAATATATTCGTTATCTAAAAATCGAATGAATAAATCCAGACCCTTACAAATAATATCTAAATCTTGAATATTATATTGGACAATTCCCACGTAGGCGTTCTCTTCCCATGTAATAATATCTCCAAATGCTGTTACGAACATAGGAAAAGCGACATCTCCTCTGAAATAACTATCTTGGAGAAGTTCAAGATAGTCATCTGGATTGATGACTTTTAGATAACCATCAAGAAAAGTTCCCAGACCATCTTCCTGCCAAATTTGAACTAACTCAGCTGGGACTTGATCTTTGTATTTTTCAATAACTTCTTGGGGCATATCCGCCACTTTTACAAAGTTTTCTAACATTTTATCCTCCATTTCACTTTATAGACAAGAACATTAGATACTATTTTCCGAATTCGCTACCTAGAAAATTAGATAAATCAGGCTCTTGATCATCCCCTAGCAAGTCGAGTAACTCTACGAAGCGGAAAAAATTTCTTCATCTGGAATCACGGAAAAAACATCTTCATTTACTGTGCAATATCGGACCAAAAAGGAATTTGGGGTAAATTAGATAGATTTGTCTCTCTGCTGACTGTGATTCCATGGAAATAATCAGTTAGGCTTTTTGAATAATAAATGATATCTGAACCAACAATTGAAAATACAGGCGAAATTGGAGTATTACATGATGCAATATACCGATGACCAAAAATGGGCAATAATGTTGGGGAATTCATTAAACAACTTAGTATTTCTCCTTTTGTAAGTTCTAAATTGCTTGGAGCTTCTCCCCAATTATCGCTCCAATCAACATATTCTATGTCTTCTGTTATATTTTCTTTTATTACTTGTATATAATTACTCAACACCTTAACATTCTGAGGTGAAAAATCACTCCAATCATACCAGTTTTCAGGAAGTTCCTCCATATTTCCATAAACTTTTTTAAATTCGTCAGGCAAATAAACGCTATAAATTTCTTCTATCTTTCTAAATGTTCTATTATTAAATTTCTTTGACATTATATTCCCCTTATTTTATTCTTATAAAAGTTTGATAGTGATCTTGAGTATACCATATGGATCCATCTTCACCTATAACAATTCTTTCCGTTCCTCTTGGCACTCCTTTTTGATATGGATAAACATCATACTCTTTATACTTGATTCCATCGGGAAGAAGTTCTTCACCATTTAAAAGTTTACTATTTCTCATCATCATTAGTCAAAAAAAGAAATCATAATCTTTGAAAATAAAAGTATAGTTGCCTCCCTCTATCCAAGACAAATCAGTCAACCAATCTGTAATTGAAGACCAATTATTCGTATCAGGAAAATCCATATTCTTGGAGAGACTAATTAGTTTAATATCATTTAAATTTAGGTTTAAGCCAAAATTCTTGAATATTACCGCACCTATCAATACCAGCAATAGTGTTTCTGAAAAATTCAACATAGCTAAGATCTTCACTCAAAATTTCAGAGCCAATTTTAAGCCAACCTGATTGCTCATCATAATATGTTTCCCAATTGTAAGCATAGTCAATGCGTAAACTATCTCCCCCATTAATGCCATTATCTGTAATAATAACACCTTTATCAGATTTAGGAGACACCAAACTTCTTTTAATCCAAGAAAAGTCGTTATGATAACCCCAAAATTGAGTGGATTCCATATTTTCTGAATTAAAACCTAAAAATAAATATATAAAACTAAAAGTAATATCGCTATTTATTGTTGGCGTAGCTATTAATTCCTTTGTATCTGTTTTATATATTAACTCCTCTTGCTGATTATACTCTTTTTTATTATTTTAAACATATTTTCCTACCTATTAGTAAAGTTAAAGTGTACAACTTGGTTTGTATCTAAATCAACAACTAATTCAGGTTGCCTCGTTTGGTCATTCAATTTTAATTCAAAAACTTAAAAATCCAGTCCAATGATAATCCATTCATCAATGATATCCCAAAAATTTAAGTTTCCTTGGGGAAGCTCTTTGGTGGACCAAAGATAAGCTCCTGTCTCCAGATTTTGGTTTAAATCAAGTACCACATAGGTCCCCATTCCGTTACTGAAAAAGTTATAGCAAGAGGTCAAATCCATATCCAATTGGTCTTCATATTCCCATTCAAAATCAGAAACTGGATTAATGACTTTCAAAGCATCCAATCCCATACTCTTACTAGTAAAATCATAAAAACCATTATGAATTTTCGTATAGAAATCAATAATACTATTATCAATTTTTTCTATCGGATACTTTATCTTTTCCTTAAATTCTTGTTCAGTTACTGGATTTTTCCCCTCATAGAAAAATTCCATTTTAGTTTTGAAACCAAGAATAGTATACAAAACAGAATATTCATTTCCGATTTTCATCAACTCAATATTAGTTAAATAAGTTTGCAAATAAAGAATAGTATTCCTTAATTCTTGTGCATCATATTTCTTCCATTCTGAGAGGATAATTGATTTTCTTTCTTTCATATCTCTCGTTACAAATGCCTTTTTCCAATATTCTGGAATAGGAGCATTCAAAATAGTAGATTTATCGGTTATAAACTCTACTTTTTTCTCAGAAGATAGCGTGTATTTATTTAAAAACGCAATTTTTTCATTAATTTGTTTTTCCATTTTATCCTCCGATTTGAAAACTGATGAAATAAGTCCTATTATAAAATCAAATGTAGTCCCTGTAAATATTAACTTTTCACTACTTGAACAATATCATCAAAATCATCTGAGAGAGCGCCAAATTGACTGTCGGAATATAGGAAGTAGCCTTCTAGACCTCTGTGGATAATCGCATGAACCGTTGGGTGAAATTCCTTATCCGTCGCATTGATGACAAACTGTGTCATTTCAAAGGCTACCTCGGGAGCATACTGAAGCTTCTCAATACCGATACGAATCATCAAGGCTTGGACATTTTCTGGACTAATGGAATCCTTTTGCGCCTTTCCGTTTAACATCCCGAAAATATAGGCTGCCGCCAACTGTCTGTCAAGATCGTCAGCCAAATCAATCGTGACCAAACTTAAAAATTTATCGACCATTTTAATGGTTTCATTGACGATAGTTTCGTTCATAACAAATCCTTTCTAGAATACCAATCGATTCCTTTGCAATATCCACAAGGAATCTCTCCTACTTGATCAAGCTCATACAGGCCATTATAGTAGGCAGAATCAATTTTATCTCCAAATTCAAATAAATAACTAAGCAGTAAGAACCACCCGCTTACTACAAGCGAAGTTTACTAACTTTATAACTCTAGTATAGCATAAATAACATGACAACTTCTTCTGTATGTGAGAGAACTATCTTAGAGATTGCCAAGCTCTTGGACTGCAAAAAGATTGAAGGCTCCACGATACTAAAAAATCAGCCAGATATCCAGCTGATTTTAGTCTTTTTAAGCAAACTTTATAATCCTAAGTAATCCTCGACTGCTGCCTGCATTTGGTCTGCAGCGACTGTCGTTTTATGACGCACTGGGGCTGTTTCTAAGCCATCCACAGCTGGTGGCAGGGCTACGCCAGAAAGTTCGTGCAGTTGGTCCAAAGCCTCAAAGTCACTGAGTCCTGCCTGACCGGTCACAGCTTCAACAGCCACGACTGGGAATTTATAAGGACTAGCGGTAGATGCGATAACAGTCTTGCGCTGATCAGCTGTTTCTGCCAAGTATTTTTGATAGACAGCAGACGCAACGGCAGTATGAGGGTCTTCGATATAGTCAGACGTTTGATAGACCCGCTTGATCTCAGCTGCTGTCTCTGCCTCTGTCGCATAGTCAGCTACAAAGAGCTCTAAAATTTCAGCGTCAAAGTCCGTCAATTCATACTGTCCATGCTCATTGAGAGCCGCCATTAGGGCAGCTGTTTTCTCAGCGCTGTTACCAGACAGATGGAAAATCAAGCGCTCCAAGTTAGAGGAAACTAAAATATCCATGGATGGACTAGTCGTCACCTTAAAGCTCCGCTTCTTGTCATAAACCTGGGTCTTGAAGAAGTCTGTCAGGACATTGTTTTCATTCGACGCACAAATCAGCTTGCCAACTGGCAGACCGATTTGCTTGGCATAGTAGGCCGCCAAGATATTCCCAAAATTACCTGTCGGAACTGTAAAGTTGACCTTGTCGCCTGCTGTGATTTCTCCCGTCTTCACTAACTGAGCATAGGCATAGACATAGTAAACAATCTGCGGCACCAAACGGCCGATATTCATAGAGTTGGCTGATGAAAACTGCAGTTTGTGCTCCAAGAGACGAGCTCGTAGGTCTGTGTCATTGAACATGTGCTTGACATTGGTCTGGGCATCGTCAAAGTTGCCGTCAATGGCAACCACATGCGTATTGGCACCTGTCTGCGTCGTCATTTGCAGCTCTTGGACCTTGCTGACACCGTCTTTGGGATAAAAGACGATAATTTCTGTCCCAGGAACGTCCGCAAAGCCTGCCATAGCCGCCTTACCTGTGTCGCCAGAAGTTGCTGTCAGAATGACAATTTTGTTTTCCAAGCCGTGCTTTTTGGCTGCGGTTGTCATCAAGTGAGGCAAGATGGACAAAGCCATGTCCTTAAAGGCAATGGTCGCTCCGTGGAAAAGCTCTAGATTGTACTGACCATCCAGCTTGACCAAAGGAGCAATCGCCGTATCATCAAACTTGCTGTCGTAGGCATGGTTGATACAGTGGTCCAGCTCCGCTTCAGAAAAATCATCCAAAAAAGCAGACAAAACCAGCTTGGCTACTTCCTGATAAGAAGCGTCTTTGAGCTTGGCAAAGTCCAAATCGACCTGCGGATAGGTAATGGGCGTAAACAGACCGCCGTCTGTCGCCAAACCTTGCAGAATCGCCTGACTGGCTGTTACTCTATTCTTCTCGTCGCGCGTTGATTGATAAACTAAAGTCATTCTTTCTCATCCTTTATCTGTAGTTCGTTTTATTATATCAAAATTTATCAGAAAATTCCCGCTTTTTATCAAAATTAAAAAGCAAAAAGAGTCTGGGACAAAAGTCCTAGCCTCTCAATTGTCTTTGGATGTCGAGCAAGACGCAGTGGTTGAGTGGGCTCTACTAGGCTGATTTCATCAGCTTTTACAGCCCTACTCAACTGTGCGGAGGTGGGACGACGAACTCGAATTCTAACGAATTACCGATTTCTGGCCCACTCTCAATCAAATGTTAAAACTCAGACAAGGCTTTTATTTGCTGTCCCTTTTCATCGAAATTGTCTGGACTCAGCCATTTCTCCAAACGACTCTTGACAGCTGGCCAGTCCTTATCAATCATGGAGAGCCAATCAGTGTCTCGGTTGCGCCCCTTATAGACAACCGCCTGACGGAAGGTGCCTTCGTAGGTAAAACCAAGCCGCTCTGCCGCTCGCCTTGAGGGCTGATTGAGTGCATCGCATTTCCATTCGTAGCGGCGATACTCCAGCTCTTCAAAGACATAGCGAGCCAGTAAATATTGAGCTTCCGTAGCCAGTCTGGTGCGCTTCAACTTGGGCGAATAGGTCACAGACCCCACTTCAATGACACGGTTGCCTCGGTCAATCCTCATTAAAGCGAAGGTTCCCAGCGCCTTGCCACTCTCCTTGTCCACAATGGCATAGTGGAAACGATCCTGAGCTGCCAGCATCTGATCTAGCAAGGCCGACCACTCACCCTGACTTTGAACAGGATTTTGAAAGAGATAGGTCCACATGTCAGCAGGAGAATCCGGACCATATACTTCGTATAAATCCACTCCATGCTTGTCCTTGGACAACCGCTCGATGACGACATACTGACCTTCTATTCGCTCCAGCTTGGGCAGATCTCCCGGCTTAAAGTCCGGCAACCCCTCCCCAATAGGCTGGCCTAGTTCATTGATTCGCATAAAAAACCTCACAATCTAGCTCTACTGATTTCCAAAAGCTGGATAAAAAGGCTTGAACAGATTGGAAGCTACACTTGCCATCAGCTCCTATCTCCCTTGCTTCAGATCCAAACTTGGAACATTACTTGTGTAAATTATATCACTTTTTTTTCATCCGACGCAAACTTTAGGAAATACCTCTTCAGAAAAAGGCGGTCATAATATCTATAAATATTGAGATTACAGTCTGCTCATACTTTAATGGAAAGCCAGATCTGACAATTATCGGTTTTGTAAACGCTTTATTTCCGCTAAACTATGTTATAATGAAAATACGTTTTTATTATTTTGACCAAAGAAAGTGACCCACCATGAGACACCAGCAAAATATCTTGGCCATCATCGAAAGCTGTTACGACACTATGACCGATGTCGAAAAGCGGATTGCCGACTATTTTTTGAATCCGACCGATATAGGAGGGGATCTGTCCTCCCTCGAAGTAGCGCAAACCTTGCACATCTCACAGGCGGCCTTGACTCGTTTTGCAAAAAAATGTGGCTTTAAGGGCTATCGGGAGTTCAACTTCCAATATCTCCAACAGCTAAAAATTAGCAAAACGGAGCATACAAATCTAAAAAATGATTCGTCCCGCCAAGTGCTACGCAACTATATTCAAATTCGGCAACAAACCGAGGACTTGATTGACGAAAAAAGATTGGAGCGCGTAGCCCAGCTGATTGAAAAAGCAGATCGTGTCTATTTTTTTGGCACGGGAAGCTCGGGGCTTGTCGCTCGCGATATGAAACTGCGCTTCATGCGCTTAGGGGTTATTTGTGAAGCTCTGACAGATGCGGATGGCTTTGCTTGGACAACGAGCATTTTAGACAAAAACTGCCTAGTAATCGGCTTTTCTCTTTCAGGTCAAACCCCATCCATTATTGACAGCCTGATTGATGCTAAGGGCATGGGAGCCAAGACCGTGTTAATCACTGGCCAGCCTGATTTGATTAAAGAAGATTTTTCAGAAATCATCCCAGTTGCAATTCAAAATAAACCCCAGTTCATCCAACGAATCTCAGCTCAGTTCCCAATGTTGCTGATGATTGACATACTTTACGCCTTTTTCCTAGAAATAGATCGAGAGAGAAAGGAAAAAATCTTCAATAGTTACTGGGAAAACCACAAACTTAACGGTTATTACCGTAGACATCAATAAAATCCAGCAGAAACCTGTTGGATTTTTTGCATGTTCTTTACAGCCTTACTCTAAACAATGACTAAACTGGCTTAGAGTAAGATTCTGGTTGTACTGGTTTTCTACGTAACTCCTTAAAATCTAAACCAGACTCAACTCACCCCAGCCACTTGAAAGTCGTCTAACTATCGATGGAAGAAGCATTACTAAAACAAAAGAAACCTGAGGTCACTCCCAGGTTTGCTTGTATTACTGATGTTTACTTTTAAAGTGGTAGTAGGCTCCGAACATGCCTGCCGTATTTTGGTGATAGGCAAAGGCTAGTTTGGTCTTCTCAGCTATGCTCGGCACCAGAGCATCCTTGAGAGCCGCTTGGATACGCGGCCGGAGGATGGCCTCTTGTCCCATAATACCACCGCCCAAGATGACGATTTCCGGATTGACGACATAGCAGATATTGGCAATGCCCTGCCCCAGATAGCCTACCATGCGGTCAATTCCTTTGATACAGAAGGTATTGCCCTCGGTCGCTTCTTTGAAAATCCTTCGACCATTCCAGAGAGATGGATCATCTCCGTGCAAGTCAGCGACATATTGAACCAAGGCTGTGGTAGAAGCTACATCCTGAAAAGCCCCGTCCGGCAGGTGTAAATAGCCTACTTCGCAGGCTGAGTTGCTAAAGCCGTGAAAAACTTGACCATCCGCTACTAGACAACCGCCAATCCCTGTCCCAATTGTCAGGCAGACAGCAATTTTTGCTCCCTTACCGTGGCCAGACATGACCTCAGCCAGACCGGCGCAGTTGACGTCATTCTCAATCTCGCAAGGAATGGAAAATTCCTCCTCCAAGACCTTCTTAAATTGCGTCCCAGCATAGTTAGGAATCTGAGGACCAGCGTAAAAGATTTCTCCCTTGTCTGGATCGACCATGCCAGCTGAGGAGATACAAATCCCCTCAATTGAACCAGCCTGCACATAATCAGAAACTATCTTTTGAACCTTACGCATAATCTCTGGACCACCCTTATGGGCTTCCGTAGGTATTTCATGGGCTTCTACTAGCGTTTCTTGGTCGTCTATCAGGCCGTATTTGATATTAGTACCGCCAATGTCAATCGTAACATAATTTCCCATAAGCATCCTTCTTTCTTTTTAGAGGAAGCGCTTCTTAGTTTCTTGGATCAAGGCCGCTGCTGCTTCTACGACTGGACGGTCTGCATCTACGACTGGTGTCAGAGGAGCACGGACAGAGCCGATAGTCAGTCCTTCGTTGAGCTTGAGAACTTCTTTGATAACAGCATACATATTGCCATGAGCACTGGTTAGCTTGCCGATAATGTCGTTAATGGCAAACTGCAGCTCTTTAGCTCTTTCTAGTTCCTTGTCTGCAATCAGTTGATTAAGCTTGAGGAAGAGCTCTGGCATAGCCCCGTAGGTGCCACCAATTCCAGCTGCCGCTCCCATGAGACGACCGCCCAAGAACTGCTCATCTGGACCGTTAAAGACCAAATGGTCACTGCCTCCAAGTGCTGCAAAAGTTTGGATATCCTGAACTGGCATAGAGGAATTTTTCACCCCAATCACGCGCTCATTTTTCAGCATTTCCTTATAAAGACTCGGAGTCAGCGCTGCGCCAGCCAATTGCGGAATATTATAAATCACAAAATCAGTATGTGGGGCAGCCGCACTGATATCATTCCAGTACTGAGCGACAGAGTATTCTGGCAGACGGAAATAAATCGGTGGAATAGCCGCAATGGCATCAACTCCTAGAGCCTCAGCGTGTTTGGCCAACTCGATACTGTCTTTAGTATTATTGCAGGCCACATGAGCAATAATAGTCAGTTTGCCCTTAGCAACTTTCATTACTTCTTCCAAAATTACTTTTCTGTCGGCCACGCTCTGGTAGATACATTCGCCTGACGAGCCGTTGACATAGAGACCTTGCACGCCCTTGTCGATGAAATACTCCACCAAAGCGCGAGTCCGCTCCGGGCTGATTTCACCCTCCTCGTCATAACAAGCATAAAAAGCTGGGATGACACCGTGATATTTCTTTAAATCTTTCATTTTCAAATTTTCTCCAAATGTACTAATTCTAGATTATAGACTGCTATATTTAGCGAAGATTTTTTCCAAAATAGGAAGCTGCAAAAAAGCCAGACCTGCAAAGCCGATAAAGGCAAAGAGGGAAAATCCTAACAGCAACACAAAGCCTGAACTATAGATGATGACGAGGATCGCAGCTATGACCGCCATCATAATAAAGAACCAAGGAAAATTCAGACTTACAATCACTAGGCTAGTCTGTAAAACGTCTCTAAAAGACATGAGAAATTTACCAGCCAAGGGATAGACGCAAAGAGAAAGCAGGATTGTAAAAATAATCATTCCAAAACAAACCGCCTTTAAAACTTGGAAAGGCAGGGCTTCCTGCGTCCGAAAAAGCAGGAGGTCAAAGAGACTAATGCCGACTAAAGCCAATTCCAGCAAGCCCAGTTTGAGTCCTTGCTTCCAATTTTCTCGAAAGATTCGAGTGTAAGTTCTGATTACTTTTACTCGACGGTTTCCCTTGATTTCAAAAAGTGTTTGATAGAGACTGATCTTGGCAATCCCAATGGTCACCAAGGGCAGGCAAGACAAGAGAAAGAGAAGATTGACCGTCATCAAATCTAGGATTTTCTCACAGATTTGCATGAAAAAATTATCCGTATCAAATATAGCTCTGATGAGTCCTGTTCCTTTATCTGACATAAGTTTCTCCTTTCTCTGCTAGCCTAGCACACTCAAAAATCTCGCTAACCTGGGGCTAGTCTATTAAAACTTTAAAAAGATACTTTCTGACATTTTCTTCCAGACCCGCATAGCCATTTGGCTGATGAGCCTCTTCTGGAAAGAAAATCGCAAAATTATGGTAACCCAACAAGAGAGGATAACGATTTTGACAATGAACAAAGCCGATATCCGCCTCTTCATCAAAAGCCACTGCCTCATCGACCATCTGGCTACCATAGACAGAATATTCATGCCCTGCTACTAGCAGATGAAAATCTGCATATTTTTTATGATATTCAAATTGATCATTGGCCTCTTGATTGAGGATATTTTCCTGAACCAAGAGAAAGACCTTGTCTCCATCCACTTCATAGCGTCCCAAGTCAAAGCTGTCTTTGCGATGCTCATAGAGATGATCAATCGCTTTATCCAGATTGGGATGAAGACCCTTGTAACGAGTCACATTTTTTAAATCATCAAAAATCATAGTCTTATTTCCTCTATTGAGTACCTTATCCTTTGACAGCTCCCATAGTAATCCCTTGAGTGAAGGATTTTTGGAAGATGAGGAAGACTGCTACGATTGGCACTGCCGCCAAAGCAGCACCGGCCATAATCAGACCGTAGTTGGTTGCCATCTCAGCCTGCATAGTCGCAACCCCTAGCGAAATCGTCAGATTGTTCCGCGAGGTCAACATTACGAGCTGCATGAAGTAGTCATTCCAAGTGTTGATAAAGGTGAAGATAGCCAGAGCAGCAAAGCCTGGTTTGACGATAGGAAAGGCTACACTCCAGAAGGTCCGGATTTCACCACAACCGTCGATCTTAGCTGATTCTAGAAGCTCTGTCGGGATATTTTCACTAAACTGCTTCATGAGGAAGACCCCGAACGGCCAGCCAACTAAAGGCAAAATAACCGCCCAAAGGGTATCGTGGATTCCCATGAAATTGACAATCCGCACTAGAGGCACTAGGACAACCTGCTTAGGCAAGGCCATAGCCGCGATAAAGATGGCAAAGAGAATCCGTTGCCCGTAAAAGCGTTTCTTAGCCAAAACGTAACCAGCTAGAGATGATGTCGCACAAACCAAGAACATGGTCGCCAGTGAAATAAAGACACTGTTCCACATCCACTGCAAAGCTGGATTTTGAACGGCTAATTGCTGGAAGTTCTCTGTTGTCGGGTTTTGTGGCCACCATTGAGGCGGAATCATAATTGTATCCGGCTGAGATTTAAATGCTCCAGTCAGAATCCAATAGAATGGAAAGATAAAGAGCACGGTCAAAAGTGCTAAAATCACAGATGAGAACACTTTAAATGAACTAATTTTTTGAGGTTTCATATTCCTGCTCCTTTCTTTAATATTCCACATCGTTACCGAGGATCTTGAACTGAGCGAAACTGATAATCGCAATCATAATCGCTAGAAAGACTCCCATGGTGTTTGCATAGCCATATTCAGATAGCTTGAAGGCTTTTTCATATAGATAGTACATAAGCGTACTAGTTGAATAGTTTGGTCCACCTGATGTCAACAGCTGAATCAAGGCGAAACATTGGAATGAGTTAATAGTTGTGATGATAGCAATATAAAGTGTCGTTGGTAAAAGACTCGGCCATTTGATTTTCCAAAAGACTTGCATCTCTGTTGCCCCATCCACACGCGCAGCTTCCACTAGAGAATTATCGATATTTCCCATAGCTGCAATGTAGAGAATGATCGGCTGACCGACAGATGTTGTCAGCAAAATAACGATGATAGCCATCAGAGCCCAGTGTTTGTCTCCCAACCAAGAAATGTTTTGGTTGATGATGTGCCCAGATTTCAAAACAAAGTTCAAAATACCAGACAGGGGATCGTATATCCACTTCCACACTACCGTCACGGCAACACTACCTGTAACAACTGGCAGGAAGAAGACGAAACGGTAAAAGGAGCGAGAAACAGCATTCATCTCATAGGTCTGTGAAGCCACAAACAAAGAGAAGAGCACAACTACCGGCACAGAGCCGATTACAATAATGACTGTATTAATGAGTGACTTAACAAAAACTGGATCATTGAACATCCGAATGTAGTTATCAAACCCAACGAATGTAAATGAGGTCATTGTATAATTAAAGAAACTAGTGATAAATCCCATTATCATAGGCGCCAAAACAAATACTGTAAAGAATATAAGAATTGGAGCTAAAAACGCATATGATATTAGGGTTTCTTTCATTCTGATTTTATTGACTTTCACAATGAGGTACCCCTCTTTCAAGATTTTCTAACAAAATACCCCTTTTTCTATTTTTAGAGACTGACAACAGAAAAAGGGGCGGATTTTAAACTTGCTTATTTTTTAGTAATCGTTTCGTTTGCTTTTTCAGTAAATGTCTTCAAAGCAGGTTCAACTTTTTCATCTCCATTAGATACAGATTGCAACATTGGGAACCAGAGTGTTCTCATTTCTGCAAATCCATCAATGGTGTTGTAGTATGGTGAGTAGTATTTAGTCCAGCCACTGATTGTTTCCATACGCTTGTCATCATAGAGTTTACCAAATGATGTACGAACTGGGAAAGCACCTGTACGAACAACGTCCTTAGGTCCCCATTCTTTGTCATCAGCGATGAATTTCACAAATTTCTTGGCTGCTTCTACTTTCTTGTCGTCTTTGTTGTTAAAGACTGCAAAACCATTTACAAGGTATTCAAGGGCTGGTTTGCCTGAGTCTGATGGGAATGGTACTTCAACCACTTCTACTTTACTTGCTTCCAACAATTTAGCTTGGATACCATTTTGTGCTGGTGCCCAAAGTACAGTGTAAGAAGTTTGACCGTTAGCGAAGTTTTGGATGTCTGCTCCACCATCGTATTGAGAACCGTTCATCATGAGGCCATTGTTGATCCAGCTCACTGCTTTTTCAAGACCTTTGACAAATTTCGGATCATCAGTTGTATATTTAGTTACTTTTTCGTCTGTAACAGATCCACCGTAGAGGTTAGCGATGAAGGCACGAGTTCCTTGGTCTCCACCTTGACCGTTACTGAAGAGAGAGCCAGGTGTATAACCTTTATCTTTAAGCGCTTTCAAAACTTTTTCAAAGTCATCTGTTGTCCAGCCTTCTTTAACTAGGTTGAGGACACCAGCATCTTCCAACATTTTCTTATTCATTGCCATGTAGAATGGAGCAGAGCTAATTGGATACATATAAGCTTTGTCTCCAGCCTTGCTGGCTTGGATAATATTGTCGTTGTTAACATCTTTGACGAAATCATCTGTGAAGAGGTCGTTCAAGTCTGCCAACTTACCGTTTTTACCGTATTGAATAATCCGGCCTGGTGCATCGAAGAGCACATCTGGCGCTGTTCCAGCCTCGATAGCTGTCGTAATTTTTTCTGGACCTGACTTGAAGTCGATTGTTTCCAAATTAACATGAATATCTGGATTTGCTTTTTCAAATGCTTCAATGATGGATTTCTCATAAGTTCCCACACCGTCATTAGCATTTTCTTGAGTGAAGACTGGGAATGCCCACCAAGTAATCTCTGTCTTACCAGATTTATCTCCAGAGCTAGCTGCTTTATTTGAGCTACCACCACCGCTACAAGCTGCTAACGTAAGAACTGTAGCTCCCGCTACCAATGAACAAAGCAATTTCTTCATTTTCATGTGTTTTTCTCCTTTAAAATTAAGATTCCAAGCTGACCTAAACAGCTTTTACCTGCCTATTGGAGAGTGGGACAGACCTCTTTCATTAGGCGCCCCAGCCTCGTTTTTCCTGTGTTATTCTCTGGACAAGCGTCCACCTATATTTGATTAAAATCCTAAACTTTTAAAAGTACAATCACTCCTTTTCTGTGACCTTTCTTTTATCCTAAAATAAAGTCAGTCAGTTCATTTTAGGTTGTTTTACAAAGTAATTCGTTTTTGAGTCTCACTATCAAACAGATGACTCTTAGGTAGTTTGAAGGTGAAGCGAAGCTTCGAACCTGGCTCCAGATAATTAGAAGCATCTACCTTGGCTGAAAACTCTTGGCTACCCACCTTACAGTAGAGCACTGAGTCACTACCCAGCAACTCTGACACGACAACTTCCGCATCGACCACATCGCCAGGGAAAGTATCCTCTACAATCAAGTCGGCTGAGATATCCTCTGGTCGGATACCCAAAATAACTTTCTTACCTTGGTAGCCTTTTTCTGTCAAAAGCTTCTCTTGACCACCTGTCAGGGTAAGATTGAGTTGATCACCATCAGTCAGTTGATGACCAGATACCATCACTTCAAAGAAGTTCATAGCTGGACTGCCGATAAAGCCTGCAACAAACTTATTCGCTGGTTCATTGTAAAGCTCTTGCGGAGTTCCGACTTGCTCGATACGACCGATAGTTCCCGTTCCCGCTTCATTTTTCGTCGCTGACATGATAACAATGCGGTCGGCCAAGGTCATTGCCTCGGTTTGGTCGTGGGTAACGTAGATGGTTGTTGCTCCGATACGGCGGTGGATTTTGGCAATCTCAGCACGCATGGACACCCGCAGTTTCGCATCCAAGTTTGACAAAGGTTCATCCATCAGGAAAACCTTGGCATCTCGGACGATGGCCCGTCCCATAGCTACCCGTTGACGTTGACCACCAGACAAGTCCGCTGGTTTGCGGTCTAGAAACTCTTTCAAACCAAGGATTTCAGCTGCTTCTTGCACCCGTTTGTCGATATCTTCCTTGCTGTACTTGCGCAGTTTCAATCCAAACGCCATGTTGTCATAGACTGTCATGTGTGGATAGAGGGCATAGTTCTGGAAAACCATGGCAATATCACGATCCTTGGGAGCAATATCATTGACTAGTGTCTCATCGATATAGAGCTCGCCCTCAGTGATGTCCTCCAATCCCGCAATCATACGAAGCGTTGTGGATTTCCCACATCCAGAAGGGCCAACAAAGACGATAAATTCTTTGTCTTTGATTTGCAAGTCGAAATTTTCTACAGAGTAGAAATCACTATTAGGATATTTTTTGTAGAGCTTATTTAACTTTAAGGTCGTCATTGCTTTACCTCACTTTATTTTACTGCTGCAACGAAACGCTCGGTGATTTCCTTTGGTCGAGTAATAGCTCCGCCTACTACAATACCGCGAACACCTAAATCATGGATTTGCTTAGCCTGATCTGGATAGTGAATCTTGCCCTCAGCAATCACATCTACTCCCGCATCACAGAGCTTCTTGACCAGTTCAAAGTCTGGTCCGTCTACCTTAGGACTGTAGGATGTGTAGCCTGATAAGGTCGTACCGACAAAGTCAACACCAGCTGCTACAGCTGCCACACCTTCCTCAAAGGTACTAATGTCGGCCATCAGCAGTTGCTGCGGATATTTCTCCTTGACTTGTCGGATAAAGTCCTCAATCTTTAAACCATCATAGCGTTCCCGCTGGGTGCAGTCCAGAGCGATGACCTCGATATCAAGGGCAGCCAGCTCATCCACTTCCCGCATAGTCGCAGTGATAAAAGGCTCCTGTGGCGGATAGTCCCGTTTGATAATCCCAATAATCGGGAGCTCGGTTACTTCCTTAATCTCCTTGATGTCTCGCACGCTGTTAGCTCGAATACCAACTGCCCCGCCTTCTTCAGCCGCCTTGACCAAGAGAGGGATGACTCCACCAGCCTCTGTATAGAGGGGCTCATGAGGCAGAGCTTGACAGGAAACGATAATGCCATCTTTGATTTTTGCAATTAATTGATCTTTGCTAATCTGTGACATAAATAATCTCTCCTTTTTCTATGTTTTCTCCGTTCTTTTTATAATGTCATTATATACAAAAAATAAAGCGCTTTCAATACGTTTTGAGATTTAGATTTTAGTTTCTAAAAACCGACTTCCTTTCTTAAAAGCTGAAACTACTTTCAGGATTAGAAGTGTTTCTACAAAAAAGTTGTAATAGATTTTGAATAATTTACCATAAAAAGCCTGAGATTATGCTAATCTCAGGCTTAGTTTCTTTCTTACTACTATCTATTTTTACCAGTCTTTAAAAGCTTCCAACAAAGAAGGATGGTCAATCTTTGAGCCGCAAAGCCAGTTGAAAACTTTATCATTGACATAGACATTCATGGCTTCATGCTCGTACTCTGGCATGAGATGGTGCTCCTTAGTACACTCCAGCCGGTTGTAAATCGCAAACTGGGTAATCGGATAACAAACATCGTCAGCAAGTCCTGTTATCATCCGCACGCTCCCTTGAATGCGGTGAGCCATATTTTTCACATCGATATAGGACAAGGTCTGAATAATCTCATCCTCCGTTTCGTGGAAAGGATCGTGGAACTTAAAATAACGAAAGAGCTCATCATAGGCCTCGCTGCTATTACCAATCTCCAACACCCGCCGGAAGTCTGACAAGAAAGGATAGATAGCCACGGTCTGCTTAATACGCGGATTGAGAGCCGCTGCCACCAAAGCCAAGGCTCCGCCCTGAGAAGCACCGTAACTGGATAAACGTTCCTCGTCCACAAAGTCCAAACTCGCCACAATCTCAACCAAGCTGTAAATATCTAGATAGACATCCTTATAAAAGAGACGCTCTGGTCCATCCACTGCCCCACGGATAATCTGACCCTTGACCGTATTGCCCCTTACAAGCGCCCCTCCATCCAAGGAATAGCCTGACTGGCCGCGTACATCCATAGATACAACACCATAGCCAGCCACTGTATAGGCCAGCATATCGGCCCAATCCCAGCCACGCCCCATATAGCCATGGAAATGAAAGATAATTGGAACTTTTTTACTCGATCTGGGAAGAACTATACGGGCATAGGTTCGCCCCCGATTCGTTCCCTCAAAAACTAGCTCATAGCAGGTCACCCCAGCGATTTGAAAGTCTTTTTCAATCAGCTGATAGTCCGGCAAGCCACTCAAACTGCTAATCTGACAATCCCAAAAAGTATCAAAATCCGCTGGAACTTCATCTCTGCCTCTGTAATCCTTTGCTTCTGCTAATAAATCTGGATTGCGCATCTTATCCTCCAACAATATTGTTTTTGTAAACCCTTACATAAATAATAGCACAGCGCCTTCCCTTTTTCAATCCTTTGCAATATTAAGAATTTAATTTCTGTTTTTGCTGTGATTCTTTTTCTTTTTGAAACTAGTTTCAAAAAAAGGGGTCGGAGAAATTCCCTGACCTCTTTTTAATGTCACATTACTAAAAACAAAGCAAGCGAGGTAAATAAAGAATCACACCTTTTAACCTGCTTTTTGAACATTTGATAGAAATTCTTGATAGAGTTGATTTCTAAGTAGCAACTGATGATGAGTTCCTTAGCTATAATTCCAAACAAAATAAAAAAACTTCAGACCGTAGACAAACTACTTTTCTCGAAGTGGTTTGTCTTTTTTTGTTCATCATTTCTATCTGATTTTCCTTGTACACTAGTCATATAGCTAAGATCTTGCGATTCAGGCAAAATAAAAAGCCCCTCTAGGCAATCATTTTCACCAGTTTTTTGAGATTCAGGCAGGCAAAAGTCAGACCAACCCGATCTTCCATTTTGGCCTTACCAATCTGTCTAGTGTAGCGCATACCGTGATATTCTTTGGCGGTCCCAAAGTCTCGCTCAATAGTCTCCTTGCGCCGCTTGTACCATTCCTTCATCACAGAGGTATGACGAATATCTTCACATCTATCTAAATAATCCTTCCAAACATGCCGGGTGATGACCCGCTGATGATTCTTAGCTCTGGTGCAGACAGTCAAAAGAGGGCAGTTTTGACAAATAGAGGAATCGCTTTTGTATTCTCGGTAGCCGTCACGATTGGTTGTGCTGTAGCTTAATACCTGGTTTTGCGGACAGAGATAACAGTCATAGTATTCATCATAAACAAAATCTTTAGGGCGAAACATGTGCTTATCTCCCCTTGGTCGGGTGTAAGGCAGAACTGGCGTTAGCTCCTGGTCCAGCAGGAACTTGGCAATACTGGGCGTCTTAAAACCAGAGTCCATGACAATAGTTTGGGGCTCAAAAAGTTCCAGCTTGGCAAAGAGGAGCAGAAAAAGCTGGCTGTCATGCACATTTCCAGCTGTTGCCGCTCTAAATCTACTTGGTTTTTATGAAACATCAGCTGCACCTCTTACCTCTATTATACTCCTAAAAACGACAAAAAGCCCTGAGAAATGTGTTTTCTCAAGACTTTGTCTACAATCTGAAACTTTTGACAATAATTGCCAAAAGTTTTATTTTATCGTAAATATCCGATAACCAAGTATATTGAAAAAGTTCTAAAGTCTTGATTGGCTCTGGAACTTTTTGACCCTATAATTTCTGTAGTGGATAAATATACCGAAGGAGATTTACCCACTACTAATCTTAATTTTTATTCAAATGGTTTATATGTCATTCCCATAAACTTCCTCCTTTAAGTTAAAACTATGCCTGCCCAAATAGCTCCGCCAACTAAAACACCACCTGCAACACCTCCAATAAACCACCCATCTCCATAAAGTTCGTCTGTTTTTACTTCTTCAAAAAATAGTTCATTCATATGTTTATCTTTCATTTCCATAAAATTACTCCTTTAAGTTAAAGCTACAATTCCTGCAGCAGCAGCTACAATACCAATTCCAACACCGAAACCTTCAATGAAATCTCGAGCATTCCCATAAAGCTCATCTACTGGTACTTCCTCGAAAAATATCTCATTCATATGTTTGTCTGTCATTTCCATAAAATTACTCCTTTAAATTTCTATTTTGACCTATTTTCCCAATGTACATTTTGATCTAATTGTCTAAGCCATATCATATTTGTAAATGATAAAATCATAATAGCCACGATAAGAATTAACGAAATCAATAATCTTCTTTCCACCAAAGCAATTGCTAAACCGCCTAACAAAATGATAGTTAGAAAAACACCTTGTAGCTTGTTACTGATACTATTTTTAAAACCTCTCATTAATTCACTCCTTTATTTACTATTTTTTCCATGAATCAACTTAATATTCAAATAATCATTGTTGTTTTTCCCGAACCAGATGGACCTAAAAATCCAAATATTTCACCTTTACTAATCGAAAAGAAAAGGACACATCTTGTAAAGCACTAGATTTTCCAAATTTTTTACTAATATTTTGTACGTCAATAACTTTTTCACACATTATCATTCCCTTCCTGATGTCTTATTTACAAGAATAATTATATCAGCGCAACAAAAAATCACCAATGACAGAAATGTCACTATTTTTTTAATAAATAGATAGTAAAATCCGAACAAAATAAAAAAAATTGACAAGAATATCAAATCTTGCCAAAAATTTTAGTATATCAGGACATTTCTGCCACTATTCAAAAATTATTGAATATATTTTTTATATCTTCTTTCCATTCTCCATCAAGACTCGTTATCAATTCCTCATTTCCAAATATTTGAGCAACCATTTTCGCCTCTTTATACTTACGATTTGCCTCATTAAAATCACACTGAATATAATATTTCCACTCAACCATTAAAATTAATGGTTTCTTTTGGAAATCTCGGGTTCTATTCATAATATAATTTAACTTATCTACTGCCATCTTGAAATAGGAGAACTCTCCAACAAGCTCCAAACAGCACAGTGCTGCAAACAGAGCATCCCGCAATAAATATAAATCTTCTAATTCAGTTTCTTCTATTTGATGACATAGCTTTTTAAATAGAAGAACAATTTCTTCTTGCGTAGTTTCTTTTATAAATCCTGAATTCAATCCATCCATTAATGCACAGAGAAAATAAAGTCTTGATTTCAATAATGTACTAGTATGAAACGGTTCTACGTCGACTAGACTGTCAAAACTATTCTCCAACACACCTTGACCATATAATGAATTTTGGCCTGCCCGCACCTGGTCAATCGCCTGCAAGCAATCGATCATTATCTGCTCATCTCTTGGGAGATTCTCATAAAAGTCCTCAAAGATTTCATCAAAATACGCATCTTTTTGTTCTTGCAGCTTCTTATCTCCATAGTCGGGGTGATGAAGCAGAAAATACTTGATTTCCTTATAACGCTCTGGCAGCTCTTGATAGTCAGGCATGAGGATATAGGCTGGAATCTCCAATTTTTCTGCAATATGCTCCAGAGTTTTCAGAGTGGGATGAAACTCTCCTTTTTCGATACGTGCCAACTGGCGGACAGACAAACCAGACTCATCATCACAAAAGGCCGGACGGCTCAAACCTTTTTGTTTGCGCAACTCTTCTATTCTTTTTCCAACATTATTCATCAACCAGAACCCTCATTATTATTTGAAAAACAAATAATTTAATCACCAAACTTTGTTTTTTATTATATCATAATTGCTCCAATCACGCCAAAAAAGAGGCTGGGACAAAAGTCCGACCTCAAATATAAAAAGCGAACAAAACTAGTTTTCTGGTAATCAGAATTCTGCTTTGTTCGCTTTTCACATTTAATTATAGATTTGAAGGGCTTAATAATTAAGATTTTTAAAAATTCAAATCTTTTTGTCCCAAACTCTGTGGTTGATAACTATATTATTTACGACGTCCTGGACGTTCTCCGTAGCCATAGTAAGCATCTGCCATGATTTCTTCCATGTCAGCTACCATTGGCAAGCGTGGGTTTGCAGGTGAACATTGGTCTTCATAAGCAAGCAAAGCAATTTCATGCAAGCTATCTTTCCAAGCTTTTTCATCGATTCCTTGGTCTTTGAAGTTCATCTTGATACCTACTGCAACACCAAGTTCGTAAACAGCTTTAGCGTATGCTTCAACTGCTTCTTCTGGAGTTGAGTGAGGCAAACCAAGCATTTTCGCGATGTCTTGGAATTTCTCATCAGCTTTCCAGTAGTTGTACTTAGGCCATGTAGTTGTCTTAGATGGACGAGTACCATTGTAACGGATGACGTATGGAAGCAAGATTGCATTTGTACGTCCGTGAACAGTGTGGTGAACACCACCGATCTTGTGGGCCATTGAGTGGCTCATACCAAGGAAGGCATTTGCAAAGGCCATACCTGCCATTGTAGACGCATTATGCATTTTCTCACGTGCTTCTGGATCGGCTGTCTTAACAGATTTTTCCAACCATTCAAAGACAAGCTTGATAGTTTGAAGCGCAATACCGTCTGTATAGTCATTAGCGAAGTTTGAAGTGTAGGCCTCAGTCGCGTGAGTCAAGACGTCCATACCTGTATCAGCAGCGATGAAGTCAGGAACTGATTCAACCAAAGCAGGGTCAACAATCGCAATAGTTGGTGTCAATGAGTAGTCAGCCAATGGGTATTTGCGGTTGTTTTTCTTGTCAGAGATAACGGCAAATGGTGTTACTTCTGAACCTGTACCAGATGTTGTTGGAATCCCAATGTATTTCGCTTTCTTACCAAGTGATGGGAAGCGGAAGGCACGTTTACGGATATCCATGAATTTTTGAACCAAGTCACGGAAGTCGATTTCTGGTTGTTCGTAGAAGAACCACATTACTTTCGCCGCGTCCATTGGAGAACCACCACCAAGAGCGATGATTGTATCTGGTTCAAATGCTTTCATCACTTCCGCACCACGTTCTACAGTTGTGATGTCTGGATCTGGTTCAACATCTGAGAAGACTTGGATCGTTACACGGTTGCTACGGGCGTTCAATTGATCGATCACACGTTGAACAAAGCCAAGTTTTTCGATAGATTTGTCAGTAACGATCATAACGCGTTCAATATCTTCACATGTTTGAAGGTATTGGATAGAATTGCGTTCGAAGTAAATTTTTGAAGGAACTTTAAACCATTGCATATTATTTCTACGTTTCCCTACTTTCTTGATGTTTAGAAGGTTAATAGCGCTCACGTTATCACCAACTGAGTTGCGTCCGTATGAACCACATCCAAGTGTCAAGGATGGAATGAAGGCATTATATACGTCCCCGATACCACCGAAAGTAGATGGAGAGTTCCAAATGATCCGCATAGCTTTGATTTCAGTACCAAAGCGTTTAGCCAATTCTTCATCTTTTGTATGGATAGCTGCTGAGTGACCAAGTCCGTTAAATTCAACCATTTGGCGAGCTTTTTTAAGACCGTCTTCTCTATCTTCAGCTTTCAAGACAGCAATAACTGGTGAAAGTTTTTCGCGAGTCAATGGCTCATTTGGACCTACTTCAGCACATTCTGCAGCCAAGATGTTTGTACCTTCTGGTACTTTAAAGCCTGCTTGTTCTGCAATCCATGTAGCTGGCTTACCAACAATATCTGCATTGAGCTTAGCACCCGCACAGTTTTTGCTGTTTGCTTTAGCGCCGAAGCAGAATTCTTCAAGAAGAGCTTTTTCTTTTTTGTTTACAAAATAAGTGTGGTATGACTTGAATTCCTCTACAAATTCGTCATAAACTTCCTTGTCAATGATCACCGCTTGCTCAGATGCGCAGACCATACCGTTGTCAAATGATTTAGACATCACGATATCATGAGCTGCTTGTCGAAGATCAGCAGATTTTTCGATGTAAGCAGGAACGTTTCCGGCACCAACCCCAAGAGCTGGTTTTCCGCAAGAGTAGGCAGCCTTAACCATGGCGTTACCACCGGTTGCAAGGATTGTTGCAATACCATCGTGGTTCATCAAAGCCGCTGTTGCTTCCATAGATGGTTCTGTAATCCATTGCACACAGTTTTCTGGTGCTCCAGCTGCGATAGCTGCATCACGAACGATTTGCGCTGCGTGAGCAGATGATTCTTGAGCAGATGGGTGGAAGGCAAAAACGATTGGGTTACGTGTCTTCAAGGCAATCAATGCTTTGAAAATTGCTGTTGATGTTGGGTTAGTCGTTGGAGTGATACCACAAACAACTCCGACAGGCTCAGCAATCTTAGTCAAACCAGTAACAGGATCATCTTCGATAACACCAGCAGTTTTAACACCGCGCATATTGTTGACGACGTGCTCACAGGCAAAAAGGTTTTTCGTTGCCTTGTCTTCAAATACACCGCGACCTGTTTCTTCAATCGCGTGTTGAGCAAGGATACCGTGTGCATCAAGTGCTGCAACAGAAGCTTTCGCTACGATATAATCCACTTGCTCTTGGTTCAATTTTCTCATTTCTTCAAGAGCTAGGAGACCTTTTTGTACAAGTCCGTCAACATGCTTTTCAGCCGCTAATACTTTGTCCTCTTGTTCAACAGTTTTCTTCTTATCAGCCATTATAATCCTCCAATGGTTTCTGCCAAAAGGTTAGATGAAGATTTTAACCTTTGTTAATTATTTCACAATATGATTATACCCTATTCTCCTAAATTTGTAAACACTTCCAATGAAAGTTCACAAACTTTTTCTTGATTATTTTCCCAAATGCCGTTATATTAGCATTTCCACTGAACTCTTCCTTCATTATGAATATTTTCACAAACTTTTCTCTAAACCTTACGGAAGCGCTTTCTTATTGTTTATAAAATTAGCTCGGCAAAATAACCGAGCTAGTTTTATGGCTTAACACTGCCACTTGAAGCAGCATTCAATGCTTCTTTCATCATGTTAGAGTAGAGTTTACCTCCCTCTGCCATTGACTCTGAATCTGCCCCATAATGGACATAGTCTGTTCCAATCCAAATCTGCGGATTGTTAATCGCGACCTGATACCAGTCTGCTACATATACAAAATCATATTTCTTAGCAAGTTCAAGTTCGTATTGTCGCATCTTAACAGGAATACTACTTGGATCATTGGCTGTCCGGCCATCATATGGCGTGACTAAAATTAAGCGATGGCCTTTTGGCAAGAGCTCGATATACTGATCCAGCAATTCTTCATAATTGTCAACCGGATTGGTTCCCAATGCCAAAACGACGTTTTGAAGCAGTGTTTGGTTAGCAATATCGTTCTTGAAAAATTCCAGACCAGACACTAAATTACGGCTAACCACTGCATCGACTTGAGCGTCAGGTATAGCCTCTTGGATCCATTCAGCGGAGCGCAAGGTAACCGAATCACCAATAACAGTCGTTCCCTCTGCCACGTTATAATTTGTCGCAGTTTTTTGGTCAGCGTGCTTACGAGTTGTCTGCATTTTCGTATCGGCTTGATTCAAAGCATTGACAATCAGGCTTTCCTCAAAGGCACCCACAGACGGAGCTGTGATGGTGATAATAAGCAAGATAAAAGTCAGCGGAATGAAACTGTAGAAAATCGGCTTGGTGATGGAACTTACATTCATCTCCTTGCCAAAAATCCGAGGCTTCCGTCCAGCTAAAGTCGGCTCTAAAATATAGAAGGAAAGAGCCGCGAAACCAAAACTCAAGATTGTAGTCAAAAGCACAGCCCAACCATTGCTCATCAACTGAGTAAAAATAATATAGAAAGGCCAATGGAAGAGGTAAACACCATAGCTAGTATCTGCAATAAAGTTGAGAGGACTAGGCTCCTTAATATTTGGTAATTTATCGTGCAAGATGCGAGTTGCTGCTATCATGACACAAGCCAGAAGTGTTGAAATCAAGAAACCAAATAAATAAGTCCACAGGCTGTCAAATTTCAAAATAAAGCTGAGTAAGATAAGAAGAACAAAACTGCCAGCTAAAGCGATCAAGACTTGCTTGATTTCGACCTTTTCTTCCAGTTTCTTCATCTGAACGCCCACATTTCCGACTCCAGAGAAAGTCGCTAGCACTGTTCCCGCAAAGAAAGGAAAGACGTGGGTCAGGCTTGAGAAATAAATATTGGAGTAATTCTTGCTGAAAAAGGCTCCGATAAACATAGCCAAGAAGCTGAACAAAAATAGAGCAGCCGAACTCAGAGAAATCATCCCTCGATACTGAGCAACTGACTTACTAATCTTGCTAATGCCCCAAGCAGCCAAGCCCCAGAGGATATAGTAATGCACTTCCAGTGCCAGACTCCAAGTGTGAATCAGCAAATGCGGCACAAACTGACTTTCATAACTGCCGCCCGACATCATTTCATAAAAATTGGTCACAAAGCCAAGAGCAGCCGCAATCTGCGTCCCAATACCTGCCACAAAATCCCGTCGGATCAATAAAGTAAAGGGCATACTGACCAAAATCATAAAAACGAGCGGAGGAACGATACGATAAAAGCGCCGTTTCAGAAAGCCTACAATATCAATCGTCCGACTTCTTGTAAACTCATCAATCAATAATGAAGTAATCAAAAATCCTGAAAAAGTGAAAAAGATGTCCACTCCAATAAAACCTCCAGGAAAAACTCCCTGAAAGTAATGATAGAGCAACACCAAGACCAGTCCAGTAATCCGAACCAGTGAAAACCATCTAATGCGCATTTTGATAAATTCCTTGCTTGAACCTTCCTTCATAGACGACATTACTTTCTGTCGTCAGTTTTCCTTTACCATCGGCCTGACCGTTGGCAAATTCACCTTCATATTTCCAACCAGCCTTGGATGTAAAAGTACCCTTACCATCAAAAGTCCCATTTTTGAAATGGCCTTTGTAGCTATCCCCATTTTTAAATGTCAGGGTGCCTTCGCCGTTCATTTTCCCGTGAACCAGACTGCCCTCATATTTTATATTACCCTGATCCAGCGTCAGCACACCCTTACCAGGGATATTGGAGGTAAATACCAAAATCGCTGACAAAGCAATCACAGTCACTGCTAGGATTTCTAAATTCTGACGGGTCAGATAGATTTTATATTTATCGTAAAATTCTTTTATTTTATCCATTTTTCACCCATTTAAGCGTTCTAGCCACTTGTGGCAACCAGCTAAAACCAGTTCATAAGTCTCATCGAAATCGCCCGTGTACCAAGGATCTGGCACACCGAGATCAGCAAACTGGTAGATTTTATCCTGAAAATCCACTGGCGCCATTTTCTTCAAATCTAGAATATTGGCTTCATCCATGCCGATGATATAGTCAAATTCTGCAAAATCTTGCGAGGAAATCTGCTGAGAACTTTTTCTCTTATCATAAGAAATCGCATGTTTCTTAAAAATAGCCTGAGTCCCCTGATGTATAGGGTTGCCATGTTCCCAACTAGATGTCGCTCGACTCTCAATGTGTATATCATCGGTCAGACTTTTCATAACAAATTCTGCCATCGGACTACGGCAGATATTTCCTAAACAAACAAATACAATTTTCTTCATAAATCTATTATACCAGAATAAAAAGAAAACAGTGGAGCTTTCTTGATTATTCTGTGACAGCGGAAGCGGACTCTGAAAAACCGCTAATTATGCCGTTAGCTTTTGTGTCTGAGTTTCAGAGTACAGATCATTTAGGCAGTCACCCACTCAATCTAGCTTGCACCAGATTCAACTTTACTTTTCTTCAGAAGGATGTTCAAAACTTAATTGTGGCCATTTAGCCTGCCAGTTTTTCTTGCGGATTCTTTGCATATAAAGCTTCTTCCGCTCTGCATCCGCTAAAAAATGTGATGTTGGTCGCACCTGAAATGCCCGAATATCTGCCAAACCATAGGGAGCAAAGAGCTCTAGCTTGTCATCTCCCAGCAATCGCAGACCGATAGCCTGCAGCACTCAGGATACTTGCTCATGGCATCTTTCGAGCTAGTATAGGGCTGGGTGTTGGGGCTATGAATGTGCATATAAACTTGATTTTTCAGTTCCCAAGAATAAGCGGGAAAAGCTTTTCTCAGCTCCATCTCCAGCTGCAAAGTTTTCTCATAGGACACAGTTGGGTCAAAGAATATGACATCCACATCCGTTTCAGCATCAAAGCCCGGCTTGCTAGACAAGATATTCCAGATAAAATTTCTGACACTGCCTGCAGCCAGCCAAGAATCTTTCAATTCTAGGCTGCGGATCATCTCCAAAATCTCTCGGATAGCCTGATCCTGACCCAGTCTCTCTAAAATCTCCTGATCGGTCATCATTCCTCCATATACTCATATCCCAGATGCTCATAGGCTTTACGAGTCGCCACGCGCCCAGTCCGTGTCCGCATAACAAAGCCTTTCTGAATCAGGTAAGGCTCATACATGTCTTCCACCGTTTCGCGCTCCTCAGCAATATTGACTGAAAGTGTCCCCAGCCCGACTGGACCACCCCCATAAACTTCAATCATGGTTCGTAGGATTTTCTGATCTACATAGTCCAGCCCTTCTCGATCCACGTCCAGCATGGATAAGGCCTTGTCTGTGATCTGAGCATCGACCAGTCCATCCCCCATAATCTGGGCGTAGTCTCGCACCCGCTTGAGCAGACGATTGGCAATCCGCGGCGTGCCCCGGCTACGCAGAGCCAGCTCTCGAGCAGCCTCGTGGGTAATATCCATCTCAAAAATCTCTGCCGTCCGCTCGACGATTTCGGTCAGGTCGCTGGCTTCATAATACTCCATATGACCAGTAATCCCAAAACGAGCCCGCAGAGGATTAGACAGCATGCCCGCCCGAGTGGTCGCCCCAATTAGCGTGAAAGGTGGCAATTCCAGATGGACGCTGCGACTGGTCTCGCCAGTCCCAATCATAATGTCAATGTAAAAGTCCTCCATGGCGCTGTAGAGCACTTCCTCCACTGCCATAGGCAAACGGTGGATCTCATCGATAAAAAGAACGTCACCTGGCTCCAAATCATTGAGAATGGCCACCAAATCACCAGCCTTTTCAATGACTGGGCCAGAAGTCTGCTTGATATTCACACCGAGTTCGTTGGCAATGACAAAGGCCATGGTCGTCTTTCCTAGACCCGGAGGGCCAAAAAGCAAGGCATGATCCAAGGCCTCATCCCGCAATTTAGCCGCTTCGATAAAAATCTTCAGCTGATCCTTAACCTTATCCTGACCGATATATTCTCGTAAATACTGAGGACGGAGGGTACGTTCTACCAGCTCCTCATCCCCCATTAATTCATTATCTAAAATTCTACTCATAGAACTATTATAGCAAAAAATAGGGCAGAGGAAGTAATCCGACCCGCTTCTGAATACAAAAAAAGCCACCGAATTTGGTGGCTCTTATGGGAGATTATTATGAAAAAGTTTTAGGATTTCTATCAAATAAAGTTAGGAGGTCTTCATTTGATGGTATTAGTATAACGTCCTTATCTTAAAGTTTACTTAAATAAACCATATTTTAAAAATAAAATACTTTTAAACATCTTACTAAGATGATACAAACTAATACGAATTGTTCAGTCTGATTAAAATAACCTCTATTTCATTGACTGCTTCAGGAACTCATGATACAATAAAAAAAATCGAAAAGGAGATTTTAGATATGAACAACCTTAAAAAGAAAACTTATCGGAATACACCAGCCTTTATGTTTATGGCTTGGGGCTCATTCGCCTTCTTTGTGACTCTTGTTCTCATTGGCCTCTATACTTTGAAAGAGCCTTTGATGGTTAAAGGATACTATCTCATGGGTTCTGTCGGATTGATTTCTTCTTCATTCACTCTTGCTAAAGTTATCCGTGATAACCAAGAAGATGAAGAACGTTACAATCAATTTTTCCAACCACAAGACTTAGACAACCAATAAAATAAATAGTAAAAACGGCAGAGGGGGAATCTGCCGCTTTCTTGTATCTGAGGCTAGTATCGCCATGTAAGATACACTTCAATGAAGCAAGTTTACTGTTTATTTCACTCCTGCGAAATAAACGGTGGTGCTGGTGAAAATGTGGCCAGCCTTGAGAATGACCTGATCCTTCAAATTACTGTGAATCGCATCAGGCAAGACCTGTGCTTCCAGCGCCAGACCATTATGCTGAATCATTGGCTGTCCATTGATGATGACTGACTCATCGACAAAATTAGCCGAATAAGTCACGACACAAGGAGCATCTGTACGGAAAGTCAGATAGCGACCTGATGCCGAATCATAAAGGTAACCCGCCTCTTCCTGCTCTTTATCAAGAGCAAAGGGGTGATCTAGCCCTGACACGACCTGAATTTGCTCGTCTTGGTCAGCAAAAATTTCTTTCAGCGCCAGACCTGTTTGCAGGCCTTTGACAAAGCCACGATTCTCATCCACTTCTTTTGCTGGCACGCCGTCAGGAGCAATCGGATACACCCCTTTGGTATGCAGCTGGAGGACATGCTGATCAATCGGCTGACTAAAATCACCTGACAGATTGAAATAGCTGTGGTTGGTCGGATTGACCAGACTATCTTGGTCTGTCTGAACTTGATAGGAAACCTCAATCTCTCCTTTTTCTGTCAAAGAATAGGAAATCCAGATCTTCAAATTTCCTGGGAAACCGCCCGTCCCATCTGGGCGCTCTGTGTAAAATGTGACACCCTCGTTTGTGACGTTCTCTGTCTGGAAAATCACGCCATCCCAGCCGGTAGAGCCACTGTGGTTGCAATTCTGGCCATTATTGACTTCCAGCTGGTAGGACTGACCATTCAGCTCAAAAGTAGCCTTGGCAATCCGCCCTGCAACTGGTCCCACGCTGGCACCATGCTTGGGACTATTGCCAACATAATCATCAAAGCGCTCAAAACCTAGAATGATATTGGCAAAATCACCATTTTTATCCGGCGTCTGATATTCTAAAATCGTTGCGCCATAGTTCATGACCTTGAAGCGATAGCCTAGCTTATTTTCAAAGGTATAGGCTAGGACATCCTGTCCTTTAAAAGTACCAAAAATAGATTCTTGATAAGATTTCATATAATCTCCCTCTGTCTCATTTTAAAAGGCATCCTTTTAAAACTTCCTTGACTTAGTCACGGAACGAGAGTAGGACAGAAATCGGTAATCGTTGAATTCGATTCGTCGTCCCACCTCCGCACAGTTGAGTAGGGCTGTAAAAGACTGATGAAATCAGCGTAGTAGAGCCCACTCAACCACTGCGTTTTGCTCGACAATCCAAAGACAATTGAGAGGCTAGGACTTTTGTCCCAGACTCTTTATCTGAAAGTCCTTTTAATAACTAGCTTTCCCATGACTAATGTTTGACTTTTCCATATTTAGCTTTCTACTGCTGGAAAGGGTGGATGATAACTCCCTGAACGACCCGATTGACCGTACCTGTCGGAGACGGTGTATCTGGTCGATTTTTCACTTTCAAAGAAGTCAAGAGAGAGAAGAGCTGAGCATAGACGATGTAAGGGAATGCTCGATAGCTATCTTCCAAGATATCACTTTCAAGAACCACTTGCTCAACATTTTCCAAGTCTTCTCTGCGCTCTGTAAAGAAGACCACCTTGCGAGCAATCTGATCTCCTGCCACTTCACGCACCAAATCCAAGTCGTAACGTTTGGTGTACTCATCTCTTGAGCCAAATACCAGCACAAGCGTCTCTTCGTTAATCAGAGATTTTGGGCCATGGCGGAAGCCGACTGGGCTCTCATACATGGTCGCAACCTTCCCTGCGGTCAATTCCAAAATTTTCAGCTGAGCTTCGTGCGCCAGACCAAAGAATGGTCCTGCTCCAAGATAGATGACCCGGTTAAAGTCTAATTCTGTCAAAGCCTGAACATCAGCCACATCTGCCAAAACCTTTTGACTCAAGGCAATCAACTCAGCTACTCTTGCTTCTTTTCGAGCCAAATCTGCTGGATCAAAGACCAAGAGAGCTGTCAACATCATAGAGGTGAAGCTGGAAGTCATAGCAAAGCCAGCATCATTTGATGGAGCTGGTTGCAATAAAAGGAGATTCCGTTCATCGCCATGTGCCTGCTGAGCTAGTTTTCCTTCTGCAGCACAGGTAATGGTCACTTGGTAAAGCTCATCAACCAACTGCTTGGCCAAGTCCACTGTCGCAACACTTTCTGGCGAATTGCCACTGCGGGCAAAAGAAACGAGAACCGTTGGAATATCCTTATGCAGATGCACCTCAGGATCAGCCACAATATCAGTCGTCGCAACCGAATTAAAATTCCATTTGCGCTCATCATAAAGCTTTCTGAAATATGGTAATAGCGTATCGCCTACATAAGCCGAAGTTCCCGCACCTGTAAAGATAACTTTTATATAATCATGCTTTTCTTCGATACCTTTCAGAAAAGCAGCGACTTGGTCAGCTTGAGCCTTGTAATGATTAAAAGCTGTCTGCCAAACATCTGGCTGTTGGTAGATTTCACGCGTGGTGATTTCCGCGCCTAATTCAACCAGTTTCTCTTTTGAATAATCTAGCATGGTAGTCCTTTCAAAATAAACATTGATATATTAGTTATTTGTCTTTAAAAGAGGGAATGGGAAAATTCCCCACTCCCCTTCATTTCTTTTTTCCTTGCAAAACAGTCCTACTCATCCTCATCATCTGATAAGCCTGCTAAGATATCATTAACCTTAACGATATTTTCGACTGCATTTTTCGGATAGTCAACATCAGCTCCTGTCAGAGAAGCATTGAGAAACTCAATCACCATCGGCAAATTCATGCCGGCGTACAAGTCAATATCCTTACCTTCTAAAATAAGGCGGCTGACTACATTACATGGTGTGCCTCCCAAGAGATCTGCAAAGACAATATAGTCATCAAAATCCTTGACTGTGTCTAAGAACTTAGCTGTGAAATCATCTGGTCCCTCCTCTGGTAACAAGGCAACGGCATGGATATCCGCTTGAGGCCCCATAATCATTTCCGTAGTTGTTTTCAGTTCTTCACAAAAGCGACCATGACTAATCAAAATTAATTGTTTGCTCATAATTTACACCATTATGCCATTCCAAAGAAGAAGTGACCAAATGCTGAGAATGCAATCGCTGCAAGAATGATGAGCAAGATAGCTTTTGTAGAGTTCATACCCTTACGTCCAAGCAACCAGTAGATTACACCTGTGATGATTGCTGGTACCAAACGTGGGAAGATGAGGTTAAGCATGTCTTGAATTTCAATTGCTTTGTCCCCGATGTGTGGAGCCCATGAAACTTCAACACCAATCATGCTGGCAATCAAGGCACCAACCATGAAGACACCAAGTACAGATGCAGCATCAATCAAAGCTGTCAAAGTACTTTGCATATTGTTGATGAGGTTAACCCCTTCTTTATAAGCAAATTCCAATTGTTTCCAACGGAAAATGTCGTAAGCAACTGCTACAGCGATCCATAGGAAGATACCGGCTGGGTTTCCTGCAACAGCCAAAGTTGCTGCGATTGAACCCATAATAGCTGGTACCAATGATCCAAAGATTGAGTCTCCAAGAGGAGCGAATGGTCCCATGAGACCTGTCTTGATACCATTGACCGCATCTTTTGATTTCACACCATCTTTTTCTTCCAAAGCAAGGTCAAAACCAGTAATAATGGTGTGGAAGAATGGTGAAGTATTGAAGAATTGCGTATGCAATTTCATCATTTCTTTCAGTTCAGGTGTACCGTCTCCATACATTTTGCGCAATTGTGGCAAAATCATGTAAAGGTAACCAGAAGCTTGCATACGCTCATAGTTCCAACCCAATTGGAAGGTAAACAAGCTACGTTTGTTAATCTGTTTAAAATCTTCTTTTGTTAGTTTGTAATTAGAATTCGTCATCTTCAATTTCCCCGCTTTCTGATTCAGTTACTGGAGCAGCTACGACTGTACGTTGGCTGTTTTTGAAGTGTTGTACTGCAAGGAAGACACCGATGATGGCGATACCAATCATAGATACACTCTTGAAGTTGTTAACAAAAGTAATAGCTTGTTCTTTTGGAAGTTTAGAGAACACTTCAGAACCAACAATGCTAGACACTGCAGCACCAAGGCTTTGAACATTACTGTATAGCACTGTCAACATAGCTGTCAAGCCAAATCCAAGTGCCAAGTAGTGAAGGTTGCGTTTAACTGGAAGATAACGAAGCAAGATTGCAAATCCAAGACCTGGAAGCATTTGACCTGCAAGTTTCAGACCGTTTGCCAACCATTGTACATTAGCGAGACCTGTAACAACAGTTTCTACAAAAGCTCCACCAAAGGCAAGAGCAAAGAAAACTGGGAGGGCACGAGAAAGAGCCCAAGGAATCGCACCAAGGAGATAGTTGCGTTCGATGCCTTTGTAGTCAAAGCGTTCAATCGCAGCATCCACACGGTGAGCGAAGTAAGTTGTAGTCATACGACCAAGGATATCGAAGTATGTCAACAAAGTTGCTACCGGCACAGCGATTGTAGCAATAGCAAGCTCTGGATCAAGCCCTTGAGCTACTGAGAAGGCAGTTGCAAGAACCGCACCAGAAGTAGCATCAATACGAGACGCACCACCGAATGTACCAACACCGAGTACTACCAATTGAAGAGAAGCACCGATGAAAAGACCTGTACCCATATCTCCCATGATGAGACCTGTGATAAATCCAGCAAATACAGGTGAACCTGCTGAAGAAACGATCGTCAACTCATCGCAGATTTGATAAGCTGAGTACAGAGTGAGTAGTAAAATTTGCCACCATTGTATCATGACAATGACCTCCTAAAAATTTTTCCTTATTTTAACAAATTCATAAAATCCGCAATCGGATCATTTGGAACCATCTGAGCTGTCAGCTTAACTCCTTTTTCATGCAGCTTGTGGAAAGCTTCCACATCTGCATCAACCACATTGATGGAGCGAGTGATTGGACGAGTTTCGTCTGACTGAGACATATTTCCGACGTTAAGTGTTTCCAATGGAACACCAGCTTCTACCAAACGAAGGAAACGATCTGGTTTACGAGCAACGATAAAGAGTCGCTGTGAGTCATACTTACCAGCCAGAATGTTTTCTGCTGCTTTAGCGATTGGCAAAATGCTGAGCTTCACTCCTGGTGGCGTAGCCAGCTTAAGTCCGCTCTTTTCGATAGCATTTTCAGCTACCTCATCGTCAATCACCATAATGCGTGAAATATTGAGCTTGGTAGTCCAGAGATTGGCTACCTGTCCATGGATCAAACGTCCATCGATACGTGCACCTACTATTGTCATAAATTTTCCCCCTTTATTGTTTTAAATGTAGGTTGTTTAACTAAGTTAATTGATTCTTCATATTCCCCTTCCGTTTCAAAAATGATGATTCGGTTATGTCCTTCTTTCAGAAGACTATGCGGAATATAAAGCGATAAGGTTGGACCGACATTCCAGAAACGACCGATGTTGACGCCGTTTATAAAGGCAAGGCCCTTTCCAAAACCAGACAAGTCTAAATAGGTATCCTTAAGCGCTTTCATTTCAAAGTCAAAAGCGTAGAAAGCTGGTTGCTTAGGCTGCCATCCTTTTGAAAAATCGATGTTTTCTGTATTTTCAAAGGAAAGTGGATACTGCTGCCAATTTAGCAAGAAGTGCAAATCCTTACAAACGCCCGTCCGAATCCCTTTTCGCTGGGTATCTGCCAAGAACTTATGCCCGTAATTGACCCGCCCCATGTTTTCCATCAAGATGTCAATACGGTGGGTGGCTTTCTTTTCCCCAGCAACAAAGATATCTTGTCCAATCTCTGCTTGATACTGGGTTGCCATAAGCTTGCCGTCCACAAAAAGCTGCATCCGGTCTCGCCCGTCAATCACCCGAATCTTTTCCTCATCCGCATCCCAGCTGGCTTCGGTACGATAAAGCAAGTAACCATAGCTCTGTCCCAAATCCTCCATTTTGACAGGATAGAGACTCTCCACTGGCTGAGCCAAATCAGCTAATGTCTCAAACAAACTCACCTTCTCACTCAGAGCAATGTCTCTCAATTCAAAAGATTCTTTTGTGAGCGGTTTCATTTGTGGGTGCTCAGGATAGTAGGTTTCCATCATTTTTTGCACCGCAAAATATTTCGGAGTTGGATTTCCCTGTTCATCGAGCAGAGCATCATAATCATACGAAGTCACCTGTGGTAAATCCGTCACACCTCTGGCCGAGCAGCCATTCATGAAGCCAAAATTGGTTCCGCCATGAAACATATAGAGATTGATAGAGCCTTGTTCCAGAACCTCACGGACAGCTTGAGCCAGTTCCTCAGGATCCCTTTTGATAATTGGCTCTTTCCAACGATTGAACCAACCATCCCAAAACTCCATACACATGAGCGGCCATTTTTTGCCATGCTCATCAAAGAATTCCTGCATCTGGGCAAAATTATAATCTGCCTTGGAGCCGAAATTTCCTGTAACAAATAAATCTTCCTCAATCAGCGTGCCAGCTCTCAGCGTGGCCCGCCAAGGGCCATCCGATGTAAAGAGCGGACAATCAACACCTCGATCCAACATCATCTGCCGAATCGCTCTTAGGTAGTCTTTATCCTCCCCGTAAGAGCCATATTCATTTTCCACTTGCATCATGAGGATATTCCCCCCCTTGTCCAAGAGCCTTGGAAGCAAGCGAGGAAGCAACTCATCATAGTAGTCTGCAACAGCTTGAAGATAAGGAGCATCAGAAGAACGGATTCTCATATCCTCAGTCAAGAGCCAGGCTGGCATACCGCCAAATTCCCACTCCGCACAGATAAAGGGCGAAGGGCGAACAATGGCATACAATCCTAAATCTTGAGCAATCTGAAGAAACTTCTCAATATCTAAAATCCCTTGAAAGTCAAACTGGCCTTTCTTTGGCTCGTGCATGTTCCAAGGAACATAGGTCTCAACTGTATTGAAGCCGAGAGCTTTAAGATTATAGAGCGAGTGATACCAGTCTTCCGGCTGAATCCGAAAATAGTGAATCGCTCCTGATAAAATCTTAAACTCCTGACCATCCAAGTAGAAAGAAGAGCCTATTTCAAATCTCTTCATCTCCCTATTCCTCCTAGATTTAAAACGCTTTCATTTCTTGATAATATTAATATAATAAACTTTTACATAAATGTCAACATTTTTTTAAAAAATATGTTAAAATCAATATAGAGAGGAATAAAAAAGAGAGGTGAGCACAATGGCTATTCCTAAATATCAACAAATCAAAGATGACTTGAAACAACAAATCATTTCTGGTAACTTTGAAAACGGTGATAGATTCTACACAGAAGCTGAATTAATCAAGATGTTCAACGTCAGTTCCATCACCGTTGTCCGCGCTTTGAACGAACTTGCGAATGATGGCTACATCATCCGTCAGCAAGGGAAGGGAACTTTTGTTTCACGCGCAAGAAAACACAAGCGTGTGGAATTCTCTGATATCGAAACTTTCCCTATCCAAAAGGATAAGGTGACTGTTCTGTCCATCGAACGTGGAAATGAATTGAGGATCTTGGAAAAACTAGAACTAACTCCGTCCCAGTTCTACTACAAGATTGACCGTATCAGAAGGACCGGCGATAAAGTCTATATTTATCACCAAACCTACATTCCTGAACAGTACATCAATCCAAACTATCCAGATCTGGACTACTACAGCTCGATCTACAATCGCTTCAAGACGGATTATCACATCCACATGAATGATGAGTATTTCGAAGAAATCAACGAAATCGTCTTTCCAACGCCAAAAGACATTGCCAAGACCTTAGAAATCGATCCAAACTTCCCAACTGTGCATCAAGTCAAGATCACAAAACTGGAAAATACTGGACAAATCCTAGAGTACAGCGAAACCTACAAGCGTGGCGATTTCTTTAAAATCAAATTTATTTCTTCTAGTCGCGATCATTAATCTGAAAAACGATGGTTCTCATGAGCTGTCGTTTTTCATTTCCTGACCAACTAACCTATCATTATTATAAACCTATCTATACCAATTTGCAATACATTTGAACGATTTTTGTTTAATAAAAATCAAAAAATGATAGAAAATAAACAGAATTTTTCAATTTCGTATATTTTTTTACTATTCTAGAACTGAAAACCAACAAAAACAAAACTTTATAATACATTCGAGAATAATAAAAATGAGAGTGGGACAGAAATCGGTAATTCGTTAGAATTCGATGTCGTTATCCCACCTCCGCACAGTTGAGTAGGGCTGTAAAAGCTGATGAAATCAGCCTAGCAGAGCCCACTCAACCACTGCGTCTTGCTCGACAATCCAAAGACAATTGAGAGGCTGGGACTTTTGTCCCAGCCTCATCTTTTTTTGTTTAATCTAAGCCCAGGCGCTTGAAGATTTCATCCACGCGCTTAGTGTAGTAAGTCGGGTTGAAGATTTCATCAATTTCTTCTTGAGTGAGGCGTGAGGTTACTTCTGGATCTGCTTCGAGAAGCGGTTTGAAGTCTACTTGGTTGTCCCAAGAGTGGGCTGTTTTTGGTTGCACCAAGTCGTAGGCTTGTTCACGCGTCATGCCTTTTTCAATCAAGGTCAACATGGCACGTTGGCTAAAGATAAGACCAAAAGTAGAGTTCATGTTGCGGATCATGTTTTCTGGGAAGACCGTCAAGTTCTTGACGATATTTCCAAAACGGTTGAGCATGTAGTCAATCAAAATGGTCGTATCCGGTGTGATGATACGCTCAGCTGATGAGTGAGAAATATCACGTTCGTGCCAGAGAGCGACGTTTTCATAGGCCGTCACCATGTGACCACGGATAACACGCGCCAGACCTGTCATGTTTTCAGAACCGATAGGGTTGCGTTTGTGAGGCATTGCTGAAGATCCTTTTTGACCCTTGGCAAAGAACTCTTCTACTTCGCGTTGCTCCGATTTTTGCAGGCCACGGATCTCCGTTGCCATACGTTCGATGGAAGTCGCAATGCTAGCAAGAACTGCAAAGTACTCAGCATGAAGGTCACGAGGAAGCACCTGTGTAGAGATTTCTTGAGCACGGATGCCCAATTTTTCGCAGACATATTCCTCTACAAATGGTGGGATGTTGGCAAAGTTCCCAACCGCACCAGAAATCTTACCAGCTTCCACTCCAGCAGCCGCATGCTCGAAACGCTCGATATTACGCTTCATTTCGCTGTACCAAGTCGCTAATTTAAGACCAAAAGTTGTCGGCTCAGCGTGGACACCGTGGGTACGACCCATCATGATGGTGAACTTGTGTTCCTTAGCCTTGTCAGCAATGATGTTGGTGAAGTTTTCAAGATCACGACGGATGATGTCGTTAGCCTGTTTGTAAAGGTAACCGTAGGCAGTATCCACCACGTCAGTAGAGGTCAACCCATAGTGAACCCACTTGCGCTCTTCACCAAGAGTCTCAGAAACCGCACGCGTGAAAGCTACCACATCGTGACGTGTTTCCTGCTCAATCTCCAAAATACGGTCGATGTCAAAGTCCGCCTTCTCGCGAATCAAAGCCACATCTTCCTTGGGAATTTCCCCCAACTCAGCCCATGCCTCGTCAGCCAAGATTTCCACCTCAAGCCAAGCACGGTATTTATTTTCTTCGGTCCAAATGTTCGCCATCTCAGGGCGAGAGTAACGGTTGATCATGATTAAGATACCAAGGGCGACTAGAAAGCGACTGAATTTTAGGAAACCAATCTAAATTCCGAGCTTTCCGCCCGGGTTCAGTTCTGCAAACTAGATGCCCATTCCCTTTCTTTATTTACAGTTAGGAAGTCCGTAGCCCGTATTCAGTTTTGGTGAATATGTGAGCTCTTGTTCCTTTATTTTTATAGTTTTAAATATATCCTTTTATAAAAGAAGAGATGTGTTAGAGTAAGTATAGTTGCCTAACAAATCTATCTCATTTTTTCAGGCTACCAACTCAACTGTTTAAAAGCTCCTTCCAAAGTGCCTTGTTTTTTTAAACCTCTCATTGAAAATCCTGACAATCTATCTACAGTAGGCCAATCAAAGAATATTGCTGAAAAATTACTTTTTTCCTTTTTGGCAGGATAATAACAATACTTTCGGTGCTTATATTTACTGAATAGCTCTTCTTTCGTATAACTTTCAATTATCATATCCTCTGGTTCTAAAGGATATGTCTCATACACATCTTTACATGTTAAAAATAAACCTGGTTTAATTTTTTATTCTCTTGTACACAATAAAAAATTTGGTTATGATTTTCATCAAATGTTCGACTAAATGAATCGCCATTATCTATCATAGCAATATTTTTAAAACATTTCTTATATCTTTCATCATACCCATAAGCATAAAATTCTCTATAAGACTTCCTACCTAAATATCCCTGAATCCTTGATAGGTCAAAATCTTCATCAAAATTTGGAATAAAAATATCATTACATAATTCATTTTCTAAACTTTTATCTTCTGCTTCGAACAATATTCTAGTTCCTATTGGAATTTTATCATTCTTATTGTAAAAATAAATTCTCACTTCATAAATAACTTTATTTCCTGTATCTGTAAGATATTTCGCAACTCTATTTTCATAGTACGCTTGACTATATCTAAAGACTTCATTCTTTTTACTTTGTTGCATGTTAGCTACACTAAATTGAATAAATCCATTTTTAGAATTATTTTTAATTTTTCTATAGGCCTCGTCTTTATTAGGAATGAAATTGTAAAATTCTTTTGCTAGAATGTGTCCTTGATGAAAAAAATTCTGCCCGTTTATTTTTTGAGGATTTCCCTTCGGAAGTTTCATTGTTAAATTTAAATTTGGAGACTTACTGTTCGGGATTCCTCCATCTAACATAGTACGCCATCCTTGAGACTTAGCACCTACCAACCTACTCACAATAGGCTTTTTTCTCAATATTTTAAAGTAAGTATTCTGCTCACAGTACTTAGCTTCGAATCCAAGTATTTTACCCAGCTCGTCTTCCCCTGAAATCCCAAGCCTAATATATAATTCCGATTCTTTCACCTGGCATTGTCCTTTCATTTTATGAATGCAATCCTAAACGCAAATCATTAAACCTTCCATTTATGTCTTATTTAACTACTCAAATTCTTCTTTCCCAATCCAAACAGATGGATAATGGGCCGGTGTATTCAAATCCGTATCTAACGGGACATCATAGATAGCTATATAGTTTTCAGGAAATTGTGCAACTAGCTCTTCATACTTAGCTTTCACTTTTTCGTGGTCGCTACTAGCATACAAGACTTCGACGACTGCTCCGGTCTTATCCTTTTCAACAAATGCATTCACGATGATTTGAATCATAGATTTTCTCCATTAAATTCTAAAAATCTTCTTCTTCCTCAGGATCTTCGTAAGCAAAAAATTCAATCGAAAGTTTTATAGGACGGCTCGTTAATCCAAAACTCTTTATATAATCATAGACCTCATCATCATCGCGCGTATGCTCTATTATCAGTTGATTATTTGTTCTCTCTACAATATGAATCCCTTCTGCATCTGGAATTTCTGGAATGACTACATCATCCGCATAAGTAAATGTTAGAGTAGTAATATCATCTTCAAATACATCATCGAATTCTTCTATCATTTTAAAAATCAATCCCTTCCCCAAATTCAACCACACTATCCGGCGCATCACTAAACAAAGTTACATGCCCTAATCTATGGTTGTGCTTGACTTCTATAATCATTTATTTACTGCCCACTCCGCTGCTTTCTCTGCATGGATCACCGTTGTGTCGTAGAGAGGCAGGTCAGTATCGAATTGTTTGATGAGAAGGCCTATCTCGGTACAACCCAAGATAACAGCTTCTGCGCCCGCTTTTTTCAAATCATCTATAACAGCAAGATAAGTCTGCTTTGAACTGTCTCTGATATCTCCTAGACAGAGCTCGTCATAAATGATTCGATTGACCTCTGTAATACCAGCTTGGTCTGGAATCAGTACTTCTAACCCAGACTCTATTAATTTTTCCTTGTAAAAATCTTGAGTCATGGTGTACTTGGTCCCTAGGAGGCCGACTTTTTGAATACCGTCAGCCAACAAGGCCTGCGCAGTTGCCTGTGCAATATGCAAGATTGGAATCGTAATCTTTTCTTGTATCTGCGGAGCAACCTTGTGCATGGTGTTGGTGCAAATAACGATGAAATCTGCACCAGCTTGCTCCAAGCGCTGAGCAATATCTGCCAAAAGTTGACCGCTTTTCTCCCAGTCTCCGACTGCTTGATAATGCTCAACCTCTGCAAAATCAACACTATAAAGCAGAATCTTAGCTGAATGCAAGCCACCCAGTTCTTTTTTGATGGTTTCGTTGATGATTTGGTAGTAAGATGTGGTACTTTCCCAACTCATACCACCAATCAGACCGATAGTTTTCATAGACTAATCAAACTCCTCCTTGCTTATCGCCACCGACGGATAGTGTGGCAAGCTACTTAGATTTGTATCCAATGGTAAATCATAGATAGCCAGATAATTGTCTGGATATTCAATCTTTAATTCCTGATATTTGACTTTTACTTTTTCATGGTCGGTACTGGCAAAGAGCACTTCCACAACAGCGATTTCTTTTCCTTCCTCCACAAAAGCGTTGACAATAATTTGAATCATAAACTGGTCTCCATTTAACTTTAAAGATTATCATTTTCTGAGTCTTCATGTATAGAAAATTCAAATGAAATTCTCTCAGGATGTCTAGGCAGGCCGTAACTACTCAGATAATCCTTAACTTCCTTCACGGAACAAGAATATTCTAAGACTAGCTGATTGCCAGCTCTCTCTAAAATATGAATCCCCTCTCTATCCGCAATCTCTGGAACAATCAAATCGTCCGTATAAGTCAGTGTTACGGTCGTTATTTCATCATCTAGCAATTCATCAAATTCTTCTGTCATTTCAAAAATCAATCCCCTCACCAAACTCAACCACACTATCCGGCGCATCACTAAACAAAGTCACATGTCCCATCTTGCGGTTGTGCTTCGCTTCTATTTTACCATACAGGTGGAGGTGGGCGCTTGGATTTTCTGAGACATATTTTTCAGCGGCCTCGACGTGCTGGCCGAGAACGTTGAGCATGACAGCTGGGGCATGCAGTTTGATGGCTGGCAATGGTGCTCCGAGAACACCTAGGATATGTGTGTCAAACTGTGAGAAGTCGCAGGCCTCAATCGAGTAGTGGCCAGAGTTATGTGGGCGGGGGGCAATTTCGTTGACAATGATGTCATCAGCTGTCGCAAACATTTCCACACAAAGGGTTCCAGAGAGGCTCAGTTTTTCTGCAATTCGCACCGCCATGGTTTTTGCCTTATCTGCTAGACTTTCCGAAATGCGAGCTGGCACAATGGTCTTAGAGAGGATATTGTTACGGTGAATATTTTCCTGAACTGGGAAGACTGTCACGTCCTTACCATTTCCTGATACGATGACAGAAATTTCAAGGTCAAAATTGACAAACTCTTCTAAGACGCAGGCTGCTGAATCTGCTAGCACACAGGCTTCTTCCAAATCTGCTTCTGAACGAATGACCTTTTGTCCATGTCCATCATAACCACCAGTCGCAGTCTTGAGGACATAGTTGTTAGACAGGTCGATATCTGCCAAATCTTGGCTAGAAGTCACGACCTTGTAGGGTGCCACGGTGACTTGCGCCTTGTTTGCGAGAAAATCCTTTTCAAAAATGCGATTTTGAGAAATGCGGAGTAGGTCTGTCCCTTGAGGGAGCTGACCATCCTTGATGACAGCATCCAAACCGTCGGCATCGACATTCTCAAACTCATAGGTCAGGACATCGCATCGCTCCGCCAACTGACGAAGGGCATCCACATCGTTATAAGGTGCCACGATGATTTCCGCCACGCGAGAGGCCGGGCAATCCTTCGCAGGATCCAGCGCGATAACTCTATGCCCCATGTAGATAGCAGAAATGGCCATCATCTGCCCCAGCTGACCGCCACCGATAATTCCAATTGTTTTAGATGAGCTCATTACTTGACTCCTCAGCGATTTTTCCTTGTTCTTCAGCAAAATCTGCCAAAGCTGTCGCGATAGCCTGATCCTCTACTGACAGGAGACGGAGGGCAAAGAGAGCCGCGTTTGTCGCACCTGCTTCACCGATAGCCATGGTTGCGACTGGTACTCCACCCGGCATCTGCACAATCGAATAAAGTGAGTCCAGACCGCTGAGAGCACGTGATTTGACGGGCACACCGATGACAGGAAGGGTTGTTTTAGCAGCAACCATCCCCGGCAAATGGGCTGCGCCTCCAGCACCTGCAATGATAACCTTGATACCACGGCTGCGAGCTTCTTCCGCATGTTGAAACATGAGGTCTGGTGTGCGGTGGGCAGAGACGACTTTCTTTTCGTAGACTACACCAAAGCGGTCTAAGACTTCGGCAGTTTTTTGCATGGTTGCCCAGTCAGATTTAGAGCCCATGATGATGGAAATAATTGGTTTCATATTAAGATACAAAGGGACGATTCGCTTGCGAAAAATCCCGTAGAAAAATAGGAAAACTAACGACGACGTTACGTCTAGGCAGTTTTATCTTTTTTCCTAGGAATTTAGTCCCGTGTTCAGTTAGGGAAACTAACTGAATACTCCTTTCTTACAGTTTTTCTTTTACTGCGACGATTATTCCTATAGTGGTTCGCTTTCGCTCGCCATGACAACTATAGTATCTGTCAATCTTTTATGGCCTTGCTTCCGATATCTGTTCGGTAAAAGAGACCTTCTGTGTTTTGTTTGTTAAGTTCGCTGTATATGGTGTCTTGGGCTTCTTTGACGGTATCTGCGGTGGTGACGAGCATATAGACACGTCCGCCGTTTGAGAGCAGTGCTCTGCTATTTTCCGCAAACTTAGCCCCTGCATAGTAGGTGATGATGTCGCCATCGGTTTTGGCTGGCAACTCGACACCCTTTTCATAATCTAGCGGGTAGCCATTAGATGCGACAACCACACCCAGAGTTACGCCCTTGTCCGTCCACGTGATGTTTGGCTCCTTGCCATCAAGGATGTCCGTGATATTTTGAGCAAAGTCAGACGTCAGGCGCGGCAGGATAATCTGAGTTTCCGGATCCCCAAAGCGAGCGTTGAACTCGATGACCTTAGGCCCGTCTGCTGTCAGAATCAAGCCCGCGTAGAGCACACCCAAATAAGGGCGACTTTCCTTGATCATGCCCTCAAGGACTGGCTTGACAATAGTGTCAACCGCTGTGTCAACCACACTCTGTGGCAAGTGAGGAACTGGCGCATAGGCTCCCATACCGCCTGTATTAGGGCCCTTGTCCCCATCGTAGGCACGCTTGTGATCCTGAGCGGTCGGCATAATGTAAAACTTGTCGCCATTGACAAAGGCAAAGAGAGAGAACTCCTCACCGTCTAGGAACTCTTCGATAACCACACGCGCACCGCTGTCACCAAATTTATTGTCCAAGAGCATCTCGTGAGCTGCCTCGACCGCCTGCTCCACTGTCTCGGCTACGACCACACCCTTGCCCAGAGCCAAGCCGTCCGCCTTGACCACGATAGGTGCTCCCTGCTTTTCGATATAAGCCTTGGCTTCCTCAAAGTCGGAAAATGTGCCATAGGCTGCTGTCGGCACACCGTATTTAACCATGATTTCCTTAGCAAAATCCTTGGACCACTCCAGCTCCGCTGCCAATCTTGTCGGACCAAAAGCCTTGAGCCCAGCTCGGTTAAAATCATCCACAATCCCAGCAGCAAGGGCATCATCTGGCCCAATAAAAGACCAAACAATATTGTTCGCCTTTGCGAACTCAATCAATTTAGAATGTTCGGAAATTCCAATATTCACCAAGTCTAGCCCATCCAAGATCATGCCATCATTTCCAGGTGCTACAAAGACCTGCTCCACATCCTGAGACTCCAACAACTTCTTGGCAATCGCATGCTCACGACCGCCTGAACCAACAACTAAAAGCTTCATAGCTAAGATACCTCAACATCCATCATCACAGGTGCTTACGCACCAAGGCAACACATCACGTAAAAATCATCGTATTTTTACGAATTATTTATCTAAATTATATCACAATCGTTCGCTTTATTCCATGATGAGCAGGAAAAGAAGAGAAATAATCCACTTTTGTTAGGAATATCCATCTCTGACAAATAAAATCTACCTATATTATTTTTTTGTATTTTGACTATTTCATTACTTTTCTTTCAAATATCAAAGATTTCATGAAACTAAAATAAATTAGAAACTCAAGTTCCATCATCTTTTAAAATTTTTCTTTTTTATATTTTTTCTCGAATAATCTAAATGGAATCATCCAAATTACTTATTCAAAGGAGATTTATGAAGAAATATCAGAAGCTGTTTTTATTATCCGGAGCAGTCCTTGGGCTATTTGCCAGTCATTCCACGGTTCAAGCTGTTGCATCGACTGAAGCTGGGAATAAAGTCCTAGGTCCCACTGATCGTGCCAGCAATGTAACCGTCAATGTCACTGGGGATACGGCACAGATTCATTACGCCCGCTCCAAGGCTCAGGTTCCCTATACCATTTCCCACGCGGTCTGGTCCGACGAAAATGGGCAGGATGATTTGAAATGGTACACTACGCCTCAAACATCCAGCACAGCCGTTGACCTTCGGCAGCACGCTGGCTACGGCACCTTACATGTGCACACTTACATTAATATCAATGGGAAAATGATTGGCTTGAATGGCACTACCTTCACTGTTAATAAACCTGCTAGCAAGACAAGCGTCACAACATCTGGACAAATCGGCCGAATCAATTTTACGCGAAATAAAGACCAAGGGAACTCAAAAATTGTCCATGCAGTTTGGTCTGATGAAAATGGTGGCGATGACCTTAATTGGTATGAAGCTGGGCAAGAGAGTACTGAATTTAACTTTTCTAAGCACAAGGGATATGGAAAATATTTCGTAGATACTTATGAAAATAAAAATGGCAAAATGATTTACCAATCAGGTACCACTTTCCATCTCGAAAAGCCTAATCCGACCATTCAGACAAGCTTCCCTGAACCTGGCATTATGGAAATCCTTATCAAAAATCTTCCTGACACCATGTACAAGGTCACTGTGCCAACTTGGTCTGAAAACAAAGGTCAGGATGATTTGCAATGGTACGAGGCAAGTAAAAATTCTGATGGCAGTTACAGAGTAAGAGTAGAACTGAAGAAACACAATTACGATACAGGAACCTACCATATCCATCTCTACGGTGAAAGCTATGTCAAGCCTGAATTTACAGGATTAGCAGGAACAACTGCTACGATAGATGTCGGAAAGCTGCCTTCCCCAGAAGAGCAAAAACCGCTTTTCTCTGTTGAAAATATCAATCCTGAGCAGGGAACCTATACTGTAAAAATCAGTGAGACTTCAACATCTAAGCCAATTCAGTCCGTTCGCGTTCCCATCTGGAGCACCCATAAACAAAGCAATATCAAATGGTATGAGGCAAGTAATAATGGAGATGGGACCTTTACTGCACAATTTAATATTCGCAACCACCAAGCCTTATCTGGCAATTATATCAATCATATCTACGTCAAATATAAAGATGGCAGCGAACATAGCTATGCGACAGACAGCGTCACTCTCTCTGCTGAAAATATCAAAGCCAGGGTTTCTGTCAATAAAATATCTGCCTACAATTACGAAGTGACCGTTTCCGATGCTTTTGGCCCAGGAACCATTTCTCTACCAACTTGGTCAGAGGTCAATGGCCAGGATGACATCAAATGGTACACTGCTAACAAAGTGGGCGATGGCTTGTATAAATTTACCATCAATACGCAACAGCATGCTGGAAATGGACTCTTCCATACCCATGTTTACCGTAATCTCAATGGTCAGATGACTGGACTTACAGGCACCAGCTATCAGGTTCAAAAACCAACTACGCCTGAGCCAACCCTCTACACCCCTGATTATGCGGGAGCCTCCTCTTATCCTCATGGTCAGTGTACTTGGGGAGCAAAAGTATTGGCTCCTTGGGCTGGTCCTTACTGGGGCAACGGTGGCCAATGGGCAGCTAGCGCACGCGCAGCTGGTTTCCGAACAGGAAGCACACCACAAGTCGGAGCCATCATCTGCTGGACCGATGGTGGTTATGGGCATGTCGGTGTTGTCACCCATGTCGAATCCAACACCCGCATCCAAATCAAAGAATCCAACTATGCGGGCAAACAGTATATTGGCAACTTCCGCGGCTGGTTCAATCCCTACGCCGCTGGTCAAGGAGCTGTCAGCTATATCTATCCAAAATAAATCCACTAAAATAGAGAGTAGGATAGAAATCGGTCATTCGTTAGAATTCGATTTCGTCGTCCCACCTCCGCACAGTTGAGTAGGGCTGTAAAAGCTGATGAAATCAGCGTAGTAGAGCCCACTCAACCACTGCGTCTTGCTCGACAATCCAAAGACAATTGAGAGGCTAGGACTTTTGTCCCAGCCTCTTTTCATCTATTCAAATCAAAGTCGATTTCTTACTTCGCTAGTTTCTTTTCCAAATACGCGACAATATCTGCGACATTTTCAAAGCGATCAACATCCTCATCTGAAATTTCAATCGCAAACTCATCCTCCAAAGTCAGGATAAATTCCATTAAGTCAACAGAATCAGCGCCTAAATCATCTTTTAAGCCCAAAGTTGGCTGGACCACAAAGTCCTCTCCCTGACGTTCTTGGATAATTTCTGTTACTTTTTGATAAATTTGTTCTTGATTCATTCTCTTTCCACCTCTTTTGAAAATTCTACCACAGATTTTCCGACAACATCTGTCTCCAGCATGGTCCGAATCTGACGAATAGTACTATATACGGCCTTTGCATCGCTAGAGCCGTGTGTCTTGACTACTGGCGCCTTGAGACCAAAGAGAACGGCCCCGCCAGCACTGGAGTAGTCCAGACTCTTGCGCATCTCTTGTAAGCTATCTTTAAGCAATAAAGCCCCTAGTTTAGCCTTAAGACCACCACCTAGCACAGCCTTTTTAAGCTGACCTAGGATGCTAATGGCCGTTCCTTCGATAGACTTGAGTACAGCATTGCCCGTAAAGCCATCTGCTACGACAACATCTGCCACTCCATTCATAAGGTCACGCGCCTCTATATTGCCGATGAAGTTCAGCTTGTCATCCGCCGCCAGCAGTGCATAGGTTTCCTTACGCAGAGGATCTCCCTTGCTGGCTTCAGTGCCATTATTGAGCAAACCGACCCGTGGCTGCTTAATGCCACGAACATTTTCCGCATAAAAAGAACCTAGGATAGCATATTGGTGCAGATGGTGAGGGGTATTTTCAGCATTTGCCCCCAGATCCAGCATATCAAAGCCTCGGCCATCTCCAGTCGGTAAAGTGGACAAAAGTCCTGGTCGGTCAATATTTTTGATCCGTCCGACGATAAAGAAGCCCGCTGCCAAAAGCGCCCCTGTGTTACCAGCAGACAGGACCGCATCTGCTTCCCCGTCTTTGACTGCCTTAGCTGCCAAAACCATGCTAGCTTGCTTCTTTTTGCGAATAGCCTTGGTCGGCTCATCATCCGAATCAATCTTTTCATCCGTATGAACGATGCTAACGCGCTCTGTCGCTGTCAACAGAGGTTTTATCTTGGCCTCATCCCCATAGAGAACAATCTCAATATCCGAGAAGTCTCTCAGAGCCTGATTGGCACCTTCGACTAAAGCCTGAGGGGCATTGTCTCCGCCCATGGCATCAATAGCTATTTTTTTCATGCTGTTCTTCCTCATGTTTGTCTTGTAAAATACTGCCCCAGTCGCCCAGAGAGTCGATAAATTTCTTTGATTTGAGATGAATGCCTACGTATTCATCATAAAGTTGATCTATAAAGTCCCTGATCTGTCGCTTGATTTCAGGCTTGAGCGAAATTGTCTCCAGCTCACTAAACTGAACCGCCTGAAACTGATTGAGCAAAAAAGGAATATTGGGATTGAGATGACTGCGATGAGCATCCTTGTGATAATGCTCTGGACAAAGCACTCCGCCATATTGAAAGGAAAAGTCAAAAGGCAGACCTGTCCGATGACAAAAAACACAGTCATGGAAATTCAGAGAAACGCCAAAGCGAGATAAAATCTGAATTTCAAAGATATTTGTCAAAACCTCATAATCCAGCCCTTGATTCATCAAATCTAGTGTCTTCTGCAGAAAGGCAAAGAGGGCTGGATCTGGCTGATTGTCCTGAATACTGGCATCTGCTAAGGCTGCCACATAGCTAGCATAAGCCATGACAAAGAGATCGCTCTTGATTTGCCCGTAACTTTCCACAGCTTGGTAATCTTCGATGTAGCTGAGTCCGTCGTCATTGATTTTCATCAAGAGTTCTGCCGTAGTTAGAGGCTGGATGACTGGTGCCAGCTTGGATTTTCCCGCATGTTTCACGAAAAACATTCGCTTGCCAGCCTGTTCCGTAAAAATCTTGACCAGCTTATCATCTTCTCGAAAATTCCGATTATAGAGAATCAAACTCTTACTCGTTAACGGTCTAAGCATGGTCTTCCATGTACTCCTTGAGCCGTTTCAGAGCTTCTTTGATGGTTTCCATGCTAGCTGCATAAGACAGGCGGACATAACCTTCTCCGTACTGGCCAAAGGCCGCTCCTGGGATAAAGGCCACAGCCTTCTTCTCAGCAAAATCCTGCAAAAAAGCAAAAGAATATTGATTGTAGCCCTCTGGAATTTTGGCAAAAATATAGAAAGCTCCATCTGGCTTGATAATCTGATAGCCCAGCTCTGTCATCTTTTCGATAATGTAATCTCGCCGCTGGATGTATTCCGTCTTCATGGGTTGGGCATCATCCTTACCAGCCGTCAAGGCCTCAATAGCTGCATATTGAGCCATGGTGTTGGCTGCTGTCACTAGATACTGATGGCTCTTGATCAATTGAGCGGTAAAAGCAGCAGGAGCAAAGATAAAGCCTAGTCGCCAGCCCGTCATAGCATGAGACTTGGACAAGCCATTGATCACGATGGTCTGCTCAGGCAAATATTCCGCCAGAGAAACGTGTCCCTGCTCCGTATAAGTCAACTCAGAATAAACCTCATCACAAACGACAAATACTTCATACTTGCTCAATACTGCTGCCAAAGCCTCAATCTGTGCCCGTGAATAGGTCACGCCAGTCGGATTGGCTGGATAGTTGAGAATAACCGCCTTGAGCGCATCCCCCTGCTCCAAGATAGCCTGCTCCAGCATTTCAGGGGTCAAGACAAAGTCGTTTTCTGTCGTATCAATCTCGACAATCTCTGCCCCGACCAAATTGACAATCGGCTCATAGCCTGGATAAGCTGGCGCTGGCAGCAAGACCTTGTCGCCCTCCTCCAGAATAGCCGTCAGAGTCGCAGACAGAGCCTCGGTTGCCCCAATAGTAACTAAGACTTCATCTTCTGGGCGATAGTTCAGATGGTACTTCTCCTTGACAAAATCAGCCGCAGCCTGCCGTAACTCCAAAAGCCCGCTCATTCCTGTATAGTGGCTCTGGTTGGCATCAATCGCGGCCTTGGCCGTCTCCTTGATATGATCCGGTGTCGGAAAGTCCGGCTCGCCCAAGGTCAGCCGCAGAACGCCTGGAATCGTAGAAATAGACTGGTCAAACTGACGAATCAGAGACACTTCAATTTTATCTAAATTCTTATTAAACTTCTTAGTCAAATCCATAGCCGCCTCCGATAATCTAATAGAACTATTATACTATAAATGCAGTACTACAGCAAAATTTTATTACAAATAGGAATAAGAAAGAGATTTAGCAAGTTGCTAAATCTCTAATACTCCACAATACTTATATATTATGTCTTTCAAAAAGGGGGGAAAGTGGGCGTTTTTCATGGATTCGAACGATGGCTTCTGCCAATAGATGAGCGATAGAAATCTGCTCAATCTTATCAATTAATCTCTCCTCTGAAAGATAGATGGTATCTAAAACTACTAATTTTTTAATAGCTGATTTCTGGATATTTTCCATAGCTGGCCCTGACAAGACTGGGTGAGTACAGCTCGCATAGACTTCTACAGCGCCCGACTCTGCCAAAGCATCTGCCGCATGACAAATAGTTCCCGCCGTATCAATCATATCATCGATTAAGATACAAGTTTTACCTTCAACTTTACCAATGATATTCATGACTTCGCTGGTATTCATCTTATCAACGCTACGACGTTTATCAATAATCGCAATCGAAGTCTTGAGAAATTCTGCCAACTTACGAGCGCGGCTCACACCACCGTGGTCTGGGCTGACCACCACATAGTCGCTACCGACCATGCCCCGACGCTCAAAATAATCAGCAATCAAAGGCGCTCCCATCAAATGGTCAACAGGAATATCAAAGAAACCTTGGATCTGAGCAGCATGCAAATCAATGGTCAATAGGCGGTCGACCCCGGCAATTTCCATCAGATTAGCCACTAATTTAGATGTAATTGGCTCACGAGCACGAGCTTTTCGGTCTTGTCTAGCATAGCCATAGTAAGGCATCACCACATTGATAGACTCTGCACTAGCCCGCTTCAAGGCATCCACCATGATCAAGATCTCCATCAGATTGTCATTGACAGGTGAGCTAGTCGACTGCAAGATAAAAACGTGATTACCACGGATCGATTCTTCGATGTTTACTTGAATTTCCCCATCAGAAAATTGACGAACCGTTGATTTACCAAGCGGTATACCAATCTCCTTTGCAACACGTTTCGCTAATTCTTGGTTAGAAGAAAGAGCAAAGAGCTTTAATTCAGAAAAAGACATGATTCCCTCCAGATTCTAAATCGCCTTTTATTGTAACCAATTACATTTGTCCTACCTACCATTGTAACGCTTTTCTAGTAATTTTTCAATAAAAAATAAAAGAGAGAGTGGGACAGAAATCGGTAATTCGTTAGAATTCGATTTCGTCGTTCCACCTCCGCACAGTTGAGTAGGGCTCTACTACTGCGTCTTGCTCGACAATCCAAAGAAAAAATGAGGCTAGGACTTTTGTCCCAGCCTCCTTCATATTTCATTAGTTTGGATAGATATATGTTACATATCCTTGTGCATTTGTTGGATCAAACCATCCACGGTGATTACCGATTGATTGGTTACCAGCATAGTTTGCTTCTGATACTTGAATGTTATTAGCAGATTGAACCGCTGTTACGACTGCAACGTGTCCGTAGCCACCGTCATTCCAACATGCGATAGCTCCAACTTGCGGTTGTGAACCAGTACGGAAGCCTGCTGCTGCTGCACTAGCTGCCCATTGGCCACCGTTACCCCAGAAGTCGCCTGCCCATGGTGCCAGAGTCTTAGCACCCCAAGTACATTGACCTACAGGATAAGTTGATGCTGAAAGGCTATATGTTGGAGTTGCAGCAACTGCTGGTTGAACCGCTGCAGGAGCTTCAGCTGTGTTACTTACTGCTTGAACTTGCGCTGTAAAGCTTGTATTTGCTGAAGCAAGAATAGCTTGTTGTTGCGCTTGTTGTTGGCTTCTATATGCTACTTCTGCTGCTGCTGCCTCAGCTGCTGCTTTTTCAGCCGCTGCTTTTTGTTCTAAGAGACTATCTCTTTCATTTTCAGCACTAGCTTTCTCAGCTGCAAGGTTCAATTGAGCAACCTTGAGTTCAGCTTGCTTAGTTGTCAATGTTTGAGCATCGTCTGCAAGTTTTTGTTGGTTTGCAATGACAGTATTGATAGCTTCATTGTTAGCAACTTGTTTTTCAGCAATTGCTTCTTTATCTTCTTTTTGTTGTTCCAGCATTTTGTTGTTAGCTGAAACGATTTCGCTCATAGCTGCTACACGAGAGATAGCTTCAGTGATTGAAGCAGAGTTGATAATAGTGTTGATGTAGCTTGTTGCTGTACCATTTGTTTGAGCACTACGCGCTTGGTTTGCAAGAGACTCATTACGAGCAACAATATTCTTTGATAACTCTTCAATCTCAGCAGTAAGCTTAGCAGACTCAGCATTCAATTTTTCATTTTCTGCTTGAAGCACTTCTTGTTGCTTTTGAATAGCTGAAACTTGTTCTTGAATTTCATCAACTTGTGCTTGTGCTGCTTTTTGTTGATTCGTTAAACTGCTAATTTTACTATTTTGAGCTGCAATTTTATCATCCGTACTATCAGCCTTAACATTTACTAGCGCAGCACCTTGAGAAAGGATCATTGCACTCAATAAAACTGATGTAAGTAGCTTTTTCTTCATAAAAATATTAACACTCCTTCTTAGTAAGACATTATATAGTATATCAAAAAAATTCTGACTATATATTACGCATTCGTTACATTTCTATTTCTAATTCATCATAAATAGACTTTTTCGAACAAAGGCTGTAATAGTAGGAATAGAAGGGCATTAAATACTAAAGTTGGCACCAAAGCATAGATGATAAAATCAGGGAAAGTCAAGCTTGCTAGGTGCAATAACGACGCAGAAACAAAGCTGATCATTTCAAAAAAGAAAACAATCGTAATAATAGCCAAAACACGTGTCCAACGATTTAGCAAAAATACAGAAAGAAAATGATAGATGACAACTGTCAGTAAGGGCAAGATAAAGGTAAAAAGTCCAATCACATGTAGATAATAAACATCGTAAAAAAGACCTAGAGTAAAGAAAAGGAAAAAAATGTATTCCTTAGAAAAGTTTAGAAACAAGAAAACCGTAAAGAACAATAAGATATGACTTGCTGGATGCCACTTCTCAGCAAATAAATCTACAAATCCTCTTGATAACTGACCATCAATAAAGAAGATTAGAAATAGAAACAAAGTTGTAAAAAAGCTTTCTCTTAGAATTTTCATACTAATTTCTCACTAACAGAACCGCTTGAATATCTGACAAATCAGCAGCAGGCTTCACTAAAACCTCTTTGTTTAATTGATCCTTGCCAGCTGATATTGATAGAACCTGGCCAACCAAGACATTCTCGGCATTATAAGTACCTAGACCACTTGTCGTCACAGTTGCTCCTTCTTCAATTCCATCCACCGTATTTAGCTGACTGACGATAAAAGCTGACTTATCAGTGTCAAAACCAACAATAATGCCATAGGCAAAGCCAGTCTTTGTCTGAATTTTAATGGCAATAGAACTATCATTCTTTTCATTTGTAAGCAGACTAACAATACTTGAAGAG
>NC_021175.1:0-17500 GCF_000385925.1 Streptococcus cristatus AS 1.3089 | reverse complement strand
CTTCACCCCAATCATCTATCCCACCTTAGGCGGCTGGCTCCTAAAAGGTTACCTCACCGACTTCGGGTGTTACAAACTCTCGTGGTGTGACGGGCGGTGTGTACAAGGCCCGGGAACGTATTCACCGCGGCGTGCTGATCCGCGATTACTAGCGATTCCGACTTCATGTAGGCGAGTTGCAGCCTACAATCCGAACTGAGACTGGCTTTAAGAGATTAGCTTGCCGTCACCGACTTGCGACTCGTTGTACCAGCCATTGTAGCACGTGTGTAGCCCAGGTCATAAGGGGCATGATGATTTGACGTCATCCCCACCTTCCTCCGGTTTATTACCGGCAGTCTCGCTAGAGTGCCCAACTGAATGATGGCAACTAACAATAAGGGTTGCGCTCGTTGCGGGACTTAACCCAACATCTCACGACACGAGCTGACGACAACCATGCACCACCTGTCACCGGTGTGCCGAAGCAAAATCCTATCTCTAGGACGGGCACCGGGATGTCAAGACCTGGTAAGGTTCTTCGCGTTGCTTCGAATTAAACCACATGCTCCACCGCTTGTGCGGGCCCCCGTCAATTCCTTTGAGTTTCAACCTTGCGGTCGTACTCCCCAGGCGGAGTGCTTAATGCGTTAGCTACGGCACTGAGTCCCGGAAAGGACCCAACACCTAGCACTCATCGTTTACGGCGTGGACTACCAGGGTATCTAATCCTGTTTGCTCCCCACGCTTTCGAGCCTCAGCGTCAGTTACAGACCAGAGAGCCGCTTTCGCCACCGGTGTTCCTCCATATATCTACGCATTTCACCGCTACACATGGAATTCCACTCTCCCCTTCTGCACTCAAGTTAAACAGTTTCCAAAGCGTACTATGGTTAAGCCACAGCCTTTAACTTCAGACTTATCTAACCGCCTGCGCTCGCTTTACGCCCAATAAATCCGGACAACGCTCGGGACCTACGTATTACCGCGGCTGCTGGCACGTAGTTAGCCGTCCCTTTCTGGTAAGTTACCGTCACAGTGTGAACTTTCCACTCTCACACTCGTTCTTCTCTTACAACAGAGCTTTACGATCCGAAAACCTTCTTCACTCACGCGGCGTTGCTCGGTCAGACTTCCGTCCATTGCCGAAGATTCCCTACTGCTGCCTCCCGTAGGAGTCTGGGCCGTGTCTCAGTCCCAGTGTGGCCGATCACCCTCTCAGGTCGGCTATGTATCGTCGCCTAGGTGAGCCGTTACCTCACCTACTAGCTAATACAACGCAGGTCCATCTCTTAGTGATGCATTTGCATCTTTTAACATCTTACCATGCAGTAAAATGTCTTATGCGGTATTAGCTATCGTTTCCAATAGTTATCCCCCGCTAAAAGGTAGGTTACCTACGCGTTACTCACCCGTTCGCAACTCTTCCGGAAAGAGCAAGCTCCTTCCTTCAGCGTTCTACTTGCATGTATTAGGCACGCCGCCAGCGTTCGTCCTGAGCCAGGATCAAACTCTCATTAAAAGTTTGAGTTCTCACTCATTTCTGTCACTGACAGATTTATTGTTTTTTCATTGTTCAGTACTACAACTAAAGTTGTAGTGCCCTGCACATTGGTTCGTCTTGTTCAGTTTTCAAAGGTCTTTGTCGCCCTCTCAAGCGACAACTATATCAGTATATCACCTATCCAATATCTTGTCAACACTTTTTTGAAACTTTTTTACTTTTTTTGCAATTTTATTCCCTAACACCCACAAAATCATTGATAAATCAACATTCAAAAAGGAAAGGTTACCTATACTCGCCTCTCCCTTTTGTCTTTAACCTCTATAAAAGCGTCCCAGAAAAATCTGATAAGTAGTCCCTCAATTCGAGCAACAGACTTTTCCGGCCCTTGAAGCGTTCGTCGCCTAACAAGCGGTGGTATAGATCTAATTGTTCTTCATTTAAGCCCGAGGTGTAGGCTGCTAGCAAGCTGCGAAGAGCAACCAAATCATCTAAAGCTAGTTCTCGCTGACTCAGTCTATGACTAATGGTGCTGACTTCCTCATAGGACTGGCGATCAAAGCGCCGTTTTTGACTCTCTTGCTTGCGAAGGATGTCATGAATATGATTGCGGAATTTTGTCTTGAAGTAGCGATAGAGGCGGCTTTCGTCTTGACTGATATCTGGATGACTTTCTTCTAGCTGGTGATAAACCAGCATACCCTCTTGTTCCCAGTCACTACTCTCCCATAAATGTACATAATAATCCCGTGCGCAGCGCCGGACGATCCACTGCACTTTCTCATAGCGTTCTTTGAAGTTCATGTTATCTCCTTTTCCTTTGATAATATGATTCTACAAGAAAATATTCTTTTTTAGTGATCCTGTCCCTATCCTGTCTATTTTATGCCCCAACTGGTACCTAACGCAAATAATTTCGACATCTCAGGATCATTTTGGGGCATGTTAGACTTTACAGAATAAAAAAATAGCTTGATTACCAATTGGTAATCAAGCTATTTCAATTAGAAAAGCATCTCTTATTTTTCTTCCATTTTGGACTTAATTTCATCATAAGAAAGGGCATGTGCTTCTCGTTCTAAGTCTTTTTCAGACTCTTCCGGCATCTGGCCAGTTTCATAGAGAGATTTAATTTGAGTGCTATCAAGCGTTTCATATTTAAGGAGCGCTTCAGCAATCAATTTGTGGGTTTCACGATTTGCTTGAATGATTTCTGCAGCTTTATCCCGAGCTTCATTTAATAACTTACGTACTTCCTCATCAATCTCATAGGCTGTTTGCTCTGAAATTGATTTTTGCGGACTGGCTGCGCCAAACATGGCATGATTACCTTCATATTGAACTGGGCCAAGTTTTTCACTCATACCGTATTCAGTGACCATTGCACGCGCCATCTGTGTAGCTTGTTCAAAGTCATTTGAAGCTCCTGTAGTTTGGACATTAAAGATAATCTCTTCAGCTACACGACCACCCATAAGACCAGCCAATTGCTCTTTCATGTCTTCTTTAGACAGAAGCATTTGGTCTTCTTTAGGCAGGGCAATCATATATCCGCCAGCACGACCACGAGGCACAATGGTGACCTTGTGTACGACACGCGCATTGGACAAAACAAGTCCGACAATTGTATGCCCCGCTTCATGGTAAGCGACAATCTGACGATCACGCTCTGAAACTGTCTTATCTTTCTTAGACGGTCCTGCGATTACTCTGTCTTCTGCTTCATCAATATCATCTGCATCAATAACTTTCTTATTACGACGAGCAGCAACTAAAGCTGCCTCATTCAAGACATTTTCCAAATCAGCACCAACAAAGCCAGGTGTCTGTTGGGCAACTAATTTCAAATCAACGTTTTTAGCTAGCGGTTTATTCTTGGCATGAACGCGAAGAATAGCTTCCCGACCTTTCACATCAGGGCGACCAACCAAAACTTTTCTATCAAAACGACCTGGACGTAAAAGAGCTGGGTCAAGAACGTCTGAACGGTTTGTCGCAGCAATTACGATAATTCCTTCATTACCTTCAAAACCATCCATTTCAATCAAGAGCTGATTGAGGGTTTGCTCCCGCTCATCATTACCGCCACCGAGGCCAACACCACGCTGACGACCGACGGCATCAATTTCATCGATGAAGATAATTGCAGGCGCTGCTTTTTTCGCATCTTCAAATAAAGAACGAACACGGCTTGCTCCGACACCAACGAACATTTCAACAAAGTCAGAACCTGAGATACTAAAGAAAGGAACTCCTGCTTCACCAGCAACCGCCTTAGCAAGCAAGGTCTTACCAGTTCCTGGAGGGCCTTCCAAAAGAACACCTGCCGGAATTCGAGCACCCAGCTTAGTATAACGTTTTGGATCTTTTAGAAACTCAACAACTTCAACAAGTTCTTGTTTTTCCTCTTCTGCACCAGCAACATCAGAGAAACGTACTTTGATATCTTCTTTATTGGCAGCACGAGCTTTGTTGCGTCCAAAATTCATAGCGCCACGGGCACCGCCACCGCCGCCCTGATTCATCATAGACATAAAGATGAAGGCAATGATGATAAATGGAACCAAGGAAATCAAAAGATTAATCCACATTCCACTGGAGCTTTCGCGCTTAATAGTTACTTCTGTCTCATGCTCAGCAGCTAGCTTTTGCAAATCAGAAACTGTTGTATCTGATGGCAAAACAACACTAGTAAATCTGCTAACTTTTGAGATTTCCGGACTGAAAAACAGGATTCCTGTCGTATCTTTTGATTCTTTAGGTTTTTTGTAAGTACCCGATACCTCAATAATACTACCATTCGGCTGGTAGCTCATCTCCGTAACATTATTATTTTGGATTTCTTTCACTAATTGACTGTAGTTGATTTGCTGGCTACGACCTGTCACATTTCCTGTAAAGAAATACTGAAAGCCTGTAACAAGGACTACAATAATTAGAATATAGAGAAAAGGATTTTTTATAAAACCATTATTTTGTTTATTTTTCATTTATATCTAGTAAACCTTTATTTTGTATAAACTTCTTCTTTCAAGACACCTACATAAGGAAGATTACGGTAGTACTCATCATAATCCAGTCCATAACCTACCACAAATTCGTTTGGAATTGTAAAGCAAGTATAGTCCGCCTCAATATCAACAATGCGTCCTTCAGGCTTATCCAACAATGTAGCAATTTTTACAGATGCTGCATTTCTTTCCTTGAACAAATTACACAAATTCTTCAAAGTTTGGCCAGTATCGATAATGTCTTCAACAAAAAGAATATCACGGCCAGCAATATCCTGATCAATATCTTTAATGATATTAATCACGCCGCTGCTAGTTGTACCACCATGATAGCTAGAGACCAGCATGAAGTCCAATTCGATATCTGTATCCACATGCTTGATTAGTTCGGCCATAAAAGGGACTGAACCTTTCAAAATTCCTACAAAAATAGGCTTTTTACCTTGATAATCCGCTGTCAGCTGTTGGCCCAGTTTTTTTGCCGCTACTACGATTTCCTCGTGAGAAACCAATATCTTTTTAATATCTTGTTCTAGCATAATTTTACCTATCTAATTTCTGAATATAAAGTACAGTACTCATTATATCACTTTTTAATTCCTTACTCAAATCACTGATAGCGATATTTACAATTGCCAAAATCTGGTGATTTTGCTCTACAATAATCGCTTTTTCGCGTTCCTCAAATGGAATTTTTTGATCAATGAATAGCCGACGAAGTTTTTTATGATGCCCCTTCAAACGAAGAAAATCACCTGTTTTTCTGTGACGTAAAAGAATTGGTGTTTCACGTGAAACAGAAATCGCTTGAACATTTTCACCCTCCAAAGGAGAGCCAAATGAGAATTGGTACTCTCCAAATTGAAGTAGGTTACCACATTCTAACAGAATTGACTCCATTTTCAAATCAGACCTACGACTGATTTTTCTGATTTCAAAGTGCTTATAATCTTTAACCAACTCATATCCATCCTTCAAAGGGTGGATATAATTAGCCTTGGTTCGTAAAATGCCTAAGATTTCTGCAAATTGTTTTTTAGTTAGATTTAAAGAAGGAAATTCCTTTAAATATTCCTGCAGAAGAAAATTTTGTACCTCTGGAATTTGTCGTTCAAACACTTCTAGTTTTGTAATGTCCAACCCCTGCGTCAGATGAGACAGAGCTACCTGTAATTCCTCAACTTCTTTTCCTAAAGAAATCAGAGAATCCTTAAAGCGTGGATTTTCCTTTTCAAGACTGGGAAGATAGAGATTACGGATCCGATTTCTGAGATAGTCATTTTGAAAATTGCTCTCGTCTTCAAAATGCAAAATATCAGGAAAGTCTTGCTTATGAAAACAAAGCAGAGGTCGGATTAATTCCCCGTTTGCAAAGGGTTGAACCTCTGTCATTCCAGACAAGTGGCGCAGCCTTGCTCCTCTTATTAACCTCATAAACACCGTCTCGGCCTGATCATCAGCATGATGAGCCGTTACTAAGGCCGTGTAGCCTTCTGTCAGCATGATTTCTTCAAAAAAACGATAGCGAAATCGCCGAGCTTTTTCCTCAGAAAAATCACCAGAAAAATTTGAGCTGAAAAATTTCACACCAAGTTGCTGGGCAAAATTTGACAGCTCTTTTTCTTCCATATTCGATTCTGGACGTTGCTTGTGGTTGACATGCGCTATTCCCAACTCAATCTCTAGCTCTGCCCTGTTCTGGTACAAAAGATGGAACAAGGTCATCGAATCCAAGCCACCAGAAACTGCTACCAGCACCTTCCGATGATTTTGAAAATACTTCTTTTCCTGCATTTGCTTGCGAAACTTCTGATCGATCATTTCAGAACTCCGTACACATCATCTGCAATTTTAGAAATTGTATCGTAATCCGAATTGTTCGTAAAAACTGCAAGGATAAATGGAGAATCTGCATACACAATAGCAACATCGTGCTTGAAGTCGTAAGCATCACCGATTTTATGGGCAACTTTTGCATTGATATTTTTAGAAATCCGCTGATTATCATAATTTGTTTGAGATAAGGCATCGATAATCATGCCATTTTGCTCATAGATGGCTTCCATGACATTGCCAGCCATTCGAGCAGAGGCTTGTCTGCTCTCTACATCCCACTTTTTACCTGCAATTTTTTCAATAGTATTTTGAAATTGGCTATCAGATTGATTACTTGTATAGTAGGCAAGGATATTATGGGCTACATTATCCGACTCTTTTGCTACACCATTGATTAAGTCCTGCACAGAATATTCCTTATCATTTGCTGATTTGGAAATGCTGCCGCTTCCCTCAGGGTCATAGGCACCTGCAAAATCATTGACAGCCGCTGTATATTTTAACTTTTTATCCAAAGAAAGGCTATGATTATTTAGTTGCTCCTGGGCATAGTAAAGATAAGGAATTTTCGTCACACTAGCTGAGTACATTTGTTGATCTGGATTGATACCTGCTTCTTTGCCCGTTTCTAGCTGTTTTACATAAATAGAAAAGTCAGCTTTTTTGTACTTAGAATTTAGAAGCTCCTGAACCTTCTCCATCCGATTATCTTCTTGGGAAAGAAAATCAACAGAAACCCAACCTTGACTTTCAATTTTAGCGTACTCTCCCTTAGCTGTTTGAGCAATTTGTACGACCTTTACTTTGCTGTAAGCAGATAGTTTGGCTGCAAGTTTTTTGGAAGCATTGAGTGGAACGGTATCGTAGAGAACATAGTTAGGAGCTAGCCATCTTTCCTGATTGACACTGAGAATAGACTGAACTGTATCCTCATAAATGCTATTTTTATCTGCAATTACAAACTGGCCATTCTTTAATTTAAAGATAGGGATCCCAGCTTCATTCACATGCAGCTCTGTCAGCTCTAGCGGCTGATCCGGCAGAAGTTTCCCAGCTACCTTAGTCAAAGTAGCATCTGTAAAAGTAGGTGTTTCTTCATAAACATTAGGATTTCTAGGGATACTCGTATGATAACGGCCATAAGCTGTACCTGTAAGCTGATACTTTTCTTCTTCGTCTAAAACAAGTTCCTTGTCCGTACTGATTGCTGTTTGACTGCTCCATAAGGCTGGCAGTAAAAATATCAGCAAAAGTAACTTACGCATGACCTCCCCTTTCCTTTTTTGTTTCTTGAAGTTTTAAAGCTTGATTCTTTTCGGATAATTCTGCTAGTTTTTCATCCGAAAAAGATAAAAATTTCTCTATATTTTGAAGTAAATGTTCCATGACTATTGTGGTAATAAATCTGGTGTTGTGTATATGTATTCCCCTTCTTTTGAAAAAGAATACTTGGCACGAGCATATTTGGCAGCATAGCTGTCATCTTTCAACTTGGTCGCAATATCAGACTGATATTCCTTATCTTCACCTAGTTTTTCATATTTTTTTTGTAGTTGTGCATATTGAGCACGGCGATTGAGTAAAGTTTCGTAACTTTGGTATAAATTATAGGCTGGAAGAATAAAAAGTAGCATGACTAAAATTAGAACCCATCCCATAAAACGATTTCGCTTCCGACGTTCCTCATCGAGGTATCTGCGACGCTGATTTTCATCTTGGATAAAGCGATTATTTATTTGAACAATATTTCTAGACATTTTCTTCAATCCTTGTCTCACTGATAATTTCATACATTTTAGCGGCATCTTCTTTTTTAGTGCTGTCTTTCATTTCAAGAACCCGCACTGTTAGTAGCTTATTGCCAAAACGAACTTCAATTTGATCATTGATTTTCAAATCTGTCGAACTTTTTGCCAAGATTCCATTTACCTTGATACGGCCTTTATCTGCTACCTCTTTAGCTACAGAGCGCCGCTTGATAATGCGTGATACCTTTAAATATTTGTCTAATCTCATAGTCTTTTCCTCGATTTTCTCTTAATATTCTATCATTCTTTTGAAAGAAACCAAGCCAAAAAGCTGAAATTTTACCGAATTGTAATGTTTATTCAGCTTTTCGATTCTTGATTTCTACCAGTTTTTCACCAAAGTTCAGCAAATTTTCCAAAATCTCGAAATCTTTTTTCTTCCGAACATCAAAAACGACTTCGATCAAGCCTTTCTGCTCACCAATTCGAGCTTTTAAATTTGTCGCTGACAAGGCTTCAAAATAATCCTGAGTCAGATAGATTTGCTGAGAGATTTTTTCAAAACGAATAATGACAGACTCTTGCTTCCGCTCAGCAAGCGCAACAAAAGCCTGATCAAGATAGGACTTGACTAAGCCAATCTCTAATAGGTAAGCCACTACGTCCGGATATTCTCCAAAGCGGTCAATCAATTCATCTTGTAGATGTTCATAGTTTACACGATTGTCAATTTCACGAATTCTCTTGTAAACCTCGATTTTCTGACGTTCATCAGAAATATAATCACTTGGAAGATAGGCATCAATCTGAAGATTGATTTCAGCATTGCTTTTTTGACGCTTGGTTTCCTTACCTTGCTTCTTAGCAATGGCTTCTTCCAAAAGTTGAGAATACATTTCAAATCCTACAGAATCAATGAAACCTGACTGTGAACTTCCTAAAATATTTCCTGCTCCTCGGATAGACAAATCCCTCATCGCAATCTTAAATCCAGATCCCAACTCAGTAAATCCTTTAATGGCTTCTAGTCTTTTTTCTGAAACTTCAGTTAGAGTCTTATCTGGACGATACATAAGATAGGCATAGGCAATTCGATTGCTGCGGCCAACCCGACCACGAAGTTGATACAAGGTTGACAGCCCCATGTGGTCAGCATTTTCGATAAAGAGAGTATTTGCATTTGGAATATCGACACCTGTTTCAATAATCGTTGTTGTGACTAAAATATCATATTCGCCATTAACAAAGTCTAAGAGGGTATTTTCTAAACGTACCTCAGTCATCTGTCCATGAACATAACCAATTGAAGCCTCTGGAATCAACTCTTTTAATTCTGAAACTTTTTGCTCAATGGTGTCAACTTTATTGTAAAGGTAGTAAACCTGTCCACCTCGGTCTATTTCACGTAAAACCGCATCTCGAATAACAGTGAGGTTATTCTCTAAAACATAGGTTTGGACTGGATAACGATTTGTCGGTGGGGTTTCAATTACCGATAAATCTCGAATTCCTAACATCGACATGTGAAGGGTTCTTGGAATAGGGGTAGCCGTCAAGGTCAGAACATCAACCTTCTTTTTTAGTTCCTTTAACTTTTCCTTATGCTTGACACCGAAGCGCTGCTCTTCATCTATCACCAGTAGCCCCAAATCGGAAAATGTCACATCTGCTGATAGGAGGCGATGGGTACCGATAATAATATCAATCTGCCCTTTTTCCAACTTTTCCAGAGTCTCTTTTTGCTCCCCTTTGCTTCTAAAACGGCTGAGAACATCGATATTTACGGCAAAATCATTGAAACGTTCTTTAAAGTTTGTGTAGTGTTGCTGAGCTAAAACAGTGGTCGGAACCAAGATAGCCACCTGTTTATGATCGTTGACAGCCTTAAAAGCAGCCCGCATAGCCACCTCTGTCTTCCCAAAACCAACATCTCCAACCAAGAGTCGGTCCATAGGACGGTCACTCTCCATATCTTTCTTGATTTCCTGGATACTTCTGAGTTGGTCATCTGTTTCCACATACGGAAAGGCATTGTCAAACTCTACTTGATGTTGGTCATCACTAGAAAATTGGAAACCTTTTAATTGACTACGCTCTGCATATAATTTAATAAGGTCATCGGCAATGTCTTCAACCTGATGCTGGACTTTTTGCTTGGTCTTTTGGAAACGCCCATCATTTAACTTGTTAATTTTAGGTGCTTTTCCATCGCTAGCTACATATTTAGACAAAAGATTGATTTGATCCACTGGAATGGAGATACGATCCGCATTTTGATACTGAATCGTCAAATAATCTCGATGAACTCCTGAAACTTCAATCGTTTCAATTCCTAAATAGCGACCAATACCGTGGATATTATGAACCACATAGTCGCCTTTTTCCAGCTCATTATAGTCTTTCAACCTTTCAGCATTAGAAATATTTTGACGACGAATCCTACGTTTGATTTTTTTCTGAATCATCTCATGTTCAGTAATCAAAACGATTTTTTCATCGACAAAATTAAATCCTTGAACTAGATTTCCTTCTATGAGCTGGACAGCTTTTTCATGGATGTCTTTTTCCTTGATGTAATCTAAATGAATCTCATAATCCTGTAAAGTTTTATGTAAACTTTGTAAACTTGAGTCTGAATTTGCCTGTAAGATTACCGTATAGTCCGATTTCCTAAAGCGATTGATTTCTTCTTTTAAGAGAGGAAACTGGCTAAAAAATTCCTGCATTGGATATTGATTGAATTGATAAAGTGCATCAAATTTTAGATTTCCTAAGCCTTTATGGAAATTAGAAAAAAATGTAGCAGGTTTATATTTACGATAGTCCTGATAGTTATTTGCAAAGTATTGTTGATTTGACAGTGCTTTACTATTTTGTAAATCATCTGTCAAGATATGGGCAACTTCTAATTCAAACTGGGCATGCTTGTCCATTATCTTTTGAAAATCATCAAAAAATATAGGAGTGTGAGTTGGTAGATAGTCTAAAATAGTCCATTCTTTCTTATAAAAAAAGGAAAGAAATTTGCGAATATCTGCATGATGATATTGCTCTCTAACAGAGCTTAATACTTCTTCTAAATAGGATTTTAAAGAAGGATCAATAACCGTAGAAAGAGACGCTTCAAGATTTTTCTGTCCTCTTGCATAATCTTCTTCTGTTAATAGAAGATCTGTAACAGGCTCTATCAAAATCTGTTCCACATTTTCAAGAGAAAGCTGATTTTCAGGATTGAAAATCCTTATGCCATCAATCTCATCTCCAAAAAACTCTATCCGATAAGGATATTGAGCCGAGCGTTCAAAAATATCTAGAATATCCCCTCTCAGACTGTACTCTCCTTGGCTGAGAACTTGCGAAACTTTTTTATAACCGTTCCTTGACAAAGACTTTACTAGCTTGTCAAGATTATATTCTTTAGCAACAGAAAGGATAAGCTCAGATTTTTTAAAAATATCAGGCTGGGGCAATAATAAACGACTGGCTGCAACGTTGATGATTATAATCCCATTTTTCTCTTTGTCCGATAAAAAATTCATGGCCTCTAACCGAGCAAAGATTTTTTCTTGAGATGAAAAAACAAACTCAGCCAAAGGTGTATCATCTGCCAAGAAAGTATAGACCTTTTCTTCTCCTAACAAAGAAATCAAATCACTAGCTAGACGCTCTGCTTCGTTTTGACTCGAAGTGATGACTAGGATTTTCTCCTGCTCTTCTAAGCTGCTAGCAATCGCCAAAGCCTTTGTTGAAGCTGAAAGTCCCATCACTAACTGCCTAGTCTTCTTTTGTAACTGTCTCTTCCAGTCTACAATTTGTTTGTTTCGACCAAATAGATCAAGTAGTGTCATTGTCTTATCCATTGTATTGTTGCATTGTTTGCTCAAAATTCTCAGTTTGTAAATAATGATTTACAGCACTGTCAACTTTCTCTAATGTATTTAAAATACTGATATAATCTTCCTCATCAAATTTCCCTAAAACATGATGAATAACTGACATATTATTTTTAGGTCTTCCTATGCCAATTTTTACTCGCTTGAATTCCTGTGTTCCAATATGTTTAATGATGGACTTGATACCATTGTGTCCGCCAGCTGAACCCTTGGTACGAAGACGGATTTTCCCAACTTCCATATCCAGATCATCATAGATAACGAGTAAGTCATCTATATCCAAGCCGTAGTAAGTGAGCAAGGCATGGACTGCTTTCCCACTTTCATTCATAAAAGTAGTTGGTTTTACAAAATAGACTTTTTCTCCATTCAAGAAGGTTGAAGCAATTTCTGCTTGAAAAATCTTATCTGCTGTAAACTTTAGATTTAATTCTTTACACATCTTGTCAACTAACATAAAACCAACATTGTGTTTTGTTTCGAAATATTTATCTCCTGGATTTCCCAATCCAACAATTAATTTTGTCATTTTACTCCTTTATAAAAGCCAAAAGGGCTGGAAATTTCTTTCCAACCTAGGTATTTTAAATTTACACTTGATTTACACGTTAAAGCGGAATTCCATAATATCGCCATCTTGAACGATATATTCTTTTCCTTCTTCACGCAAGCGGCCAGCTTCTTTTACAGCCTTTTCAGAGCCATATTTCACTAAATCGTCATAAGACATCGTCACTGCTCGGATGAAACCTTTCTCAAAGTCTGAGTGAATGATTCCAGCTGCCTGAGGAGCTTTCATGCCACGCTTGAAGGTCCAAGCTCGGACTTCCTTTTCACCAGCAGTAAAGTAGGTTCCAAGCCCCAACAGATGATAGGCTGCACGTGTCAATTTGTCTACACCTGATTCTGTTAAGCCGATAGCTTCCAAAAATTCTGCCTTGTCTTCATCATCTAGTTCAGAAATTTCTTCCTCTGCACGCGCTGAAATGACAACAACTTCAGCATTTTCTGTAGCCGCAAATTCACGAATCTGCTTCACATAGTCAATATTGTCAGGATCGGCCACCTCATCTTCACCGACATTGGCCACATAAAGCACAGGTTTAGTCGTTAAAAGAAAGAGACCTTTGACGATTTTTTGTTCTTCTTCTGTAAACTCAATTGTGCGAGCTGACAGACCGTCTTCCAGAACTGGCTTGATCTTTTGTAAAACATTAAATTCTGCAACCGAGTCCTTATCCTTCTGGGTACGAGCCATCTTCTCAACACGCGCATAGCGTTTGTTGATACTTTCTAAATCGGCCAAAATAAGCTCTAGATTGATGGTCTCAATATCAGCCATAGGGTCGACAAAGTCAGACTCACGCCCCTGTTCCCGCATGACATTTTCATCATCAAAGGCACGAACTACATGGACGATAGCATCCACTTCACGGATATTGGCCAAGAATTTATTCCCTAGTCCTTCTCCTTTTGAAGCTCCCTTTACAATACCAGCAATATCTGTAAACTCAAATGTAGTGGGAACCTTCTTTTGAGGTTTAATCAATTCTGTTAATTTGTCCAAACGAGAATCTGGCACCTCTACCCGACCGACATTTGGATCAATGGTCGCAAAAGGGTAGTTGGCAGCTTCTGCCCCTGCTTTTGTAATTGCATTAAATAAAGTTGACTTACCTACATTAGGCAGTCCAACAATCCCTGCTGTTAAAGCCATTCGTATCTTCTCCATTCATCTTTTCAATCCAAACCATTATACCATAAATCCTTATCCTAAACAGCGAATTTGGATGAAAAATTTCCTGCTTTCTGGATAGAATTAAAAAATATTTTCTACAAAAAATGATATAATATAGTTAATATTTTGATAAAAGGAGTTAACCATGAAAAAAATGACAATTAAAACTTTTGTTCTTTCTTTCTTGACCATGTTTACTTTACTTTTTTTAGCTGCCTGCAGTAGCAGCCCTAAAAAAGCCTATTTTCAGTTGATTGACCAAAAGACCAAGCAAGACAGTCGGATCACTCTTGAGTATAAGGGCGATGATTTGCTGAACAATGAAACCAGCAATGTTTTCTATTATGAGCCTATCGGATTGACAAAAGATACCGCCAAAGAGCAAATTGGGGGCTACATGCAAACGCTGGAAAACATTAAAGGACTTACTAATAAAATCGAGTATAAAGACGATCATTTGACGCAAAAGATGACGATGGATTTTAGCAAGGCAGATATCTCAGAACTGAAAAGCAAGCAGCTTATTCAAACAGATGGAGACCAAAAAGCTAATTATATCAGTTATAAAGAAACGGTAAAATCCCTCGAAGCTTCTGGTTATAAAGAAGTCAAAGACGGCAAATTTGAAGATCTTAAATAAAAGCAGAAAAACGAGGCTGGGACAAAAGTCCTAGCCTCTCAATTGTCTTTGGATTGTCGAGCAAGACGCAGTGGTTGAGTGGGCTCTACTAGGCTGATTTCATCAGCTTTTACAGCCCTACTCAACTGTGCGGAGGTGGGACGACGAAATCAAATTCTAACGAATTACCGATTTCTGTCCCAATCTCGTTCTTTGTTGATGAGGTAGCTCATTCAAAATCAAGCTAAGTCTAAAATATGGACTATTCAATGACCTTCTTCATTTTTCTTTCAAAATCATATCTGCTCATCATGACAACGTGTTCGCAGTTGCTGCAGCGAATCTTGATATCTGCTCCCATGCGGATAACTTCCCAACGATTGGCCTTCTTGCCCGTTGACTTAATGGTACAGGCATGGGGCTTTTTCATTTCTACAAAAGTTCCAAGTTCGTACATCTTCTCTCCTTTTGACAATCTATTTTTATTCTCTTAAAAATACAGATTGACGCTTTTCTCAACCCTAGCTGTATTATACCACAAGTTTAGAATCAGCTGGCATGCAAATTATCAAAATAAGACAAGGCGGATCGAGTCAACCTTGTCTTAAATCTTATCTTCTAGTTGGTACGGACTGGCGTGATCAGCTGGATAAAGTTTTCAGCATCTTCACTTGGAACCAAGGTGAAAGGCCGAACAGCTGAAATAAAGCTGATGGTCACCTTCTCGCTGTCGACTGCCTTTAGCGCTTCGATCAGATAGGTGGGATTGAAGCTGATGGTCAAATCTTCTCCTGACACACTTTCTGTATCAATTTCTTCATTTACGCGTCCAACTTCTGGTGAATGGACATGGGCGCTGACAATGCCCTTCACAATTTCCAATTTCACTGTTCCGTTCTGGGTCGCATTGGACAGAAGACGCGACCGTTCCATGGCATGACGTAAATTATTAGTATTAAAGGTCACAACGCTTGAAAATTCTGTCGGAATCAAGCGGTCTGTGTCAGGATAGTTTCCTTCCAACAGGCGTGTATAGAAGCTGATATTTTCACTTCTAAAGAGAAGTTGATTATTGGCAAAGAAAACCTCTACTGTTTCAATTTCGTCTGTGAAAACAGCTGTAAATTCACGCAGAGAACGGCTAGGAATCACCACATCAAAGTCGTCACCTTTCTTGTCCAAAGTAATTTTCTTTTGGCTCATCCGGTGAGAGTCTGTCGCAACTGTTTTGAGGGATTGGTTATCTGTCAAGACAAAATGAACCCCGGTCAAAATAGGACGACTTTCTTGCGTGCTGGCAGCAAAAGCTGTTTCATTGATGATGTTTTTGAGGACTTTTGTTTCTAAAACCAAAGGATTGCTGGTAGAGACTTCTTGGATACGTGGATATTGATCAGCATCTTTTCCTTTTAGCGTAATTTCTGACTTGCCGCTGGTGAGGACGATTTGTTTTTGCTCAATTTCTTTAAAATCAAGTACGATATCTGGCAAGCTAGAAATGACATTGATAAAGAAATTTGCTTCGAGGAGGATCGAACCTGGTGAAGTAATTAAGAGCCCAGCATTCTCATTTTGAACTGAAATGAAGTTTTCAATGGAAATTTGACCATTGGAACCAATCAAGGTAATGCCTTCTTTCGTTACATCAATTTTAACAGTTGATAAAATTGGAATAGCGTTTTTGGTACTGATAGCTCTCTTAGTTGTATTCAAGGCTTGTAGGAATAAATTTTTGTTAATAGAGAAGTGAATCATAGGGACTCCTTTTATTATTTATGATTATTAAGTTAATAGTAATAGTAGTTCTTGTGGAAGCTGTGGAAAAATGGAGCAAAGTATCTAAAATCAAGTTTTAAGACTTGTTCACAACCTGTGGAAAAAACTTCAGATAAGCTAAATCTTTTCCACACCCTTATTTTATCTTGTTTTTGATATTTTCGATTTCAAGTCGCAGGCCATCGTCAGTTTCGAGTCGGCTTTTGATTTTTCCATGCGCGTGAATGACAGTTGTGTGGTCTTTGCCACCAAATTCTCGCCCGATTTTTGGTAGGCTATTGTCTGTTAGTTCGCGAGCTAGATACATGGCTACCTGTCTAGCCAAAACGATATTTTGGACGCGACGACTTCCCTTCATTTCTTTGACACTGACGCCATAGAAATTGCCGACTTCAGACTGGATTTTTTCAATCGGAATAACGGTCACTTGACTAGAGTCCTGCTTGCGAGCTCGAATGGCTTCAGCAGCGATGTCAATCGTAATTTCCTTGAGATTGCGGACTCTTGCAATGAGCGTAATATCATTGAGTGCTCCTTCTAGGTCACGGACATTCGAGTCAAATTGTCCGGCGAGGTACTCCAAAGTATCATTAGGGAAAATATAGTCCAGATTTTCGATTTTGTTTCGGAGGATGGCAATCCGCGTTTCAAAATCAGGTGGTGTAATATTTTGAGTAAGGCCCCATTTGAAGCGTGTGACTAAGCGCTCTTCCAAATTATCAAGATGATCAGGACTGCGGTCGCTGGTTAGCACAATCTGCTTGTTATCGCCGTGCAGGGCGTTGAACGTATTGAAGAATTCTTCCTGGGTAGAGACTTTTTTGCCGCCAAGAGACTGGATATCATCAATCAAGAGCAAATCCAAGCTCCGATAGATTTTTTTGAAATTATCCATGTCACCGAGCCTTAGATGCTCCAGAAAGTCATTGATAAAGGTTTCCGCTGGAATATATTTTACACGCGCATCAGGAATATTTTCCAAAATTTGATTGCCGATAGCATTTAGTAAGTGGGTTTTTCCTAGACCTGGACCGCCATAGATAAATAGGGGATTATAAGTAGTCGCTAGGTTTTCAGACACAGCCAAGGCTGCTGCTTTGGCCCAGATATTTCCATCTCCTTGTACAAAATTATCAAAGGTATATTTAGCTTTTAATCCAGTATCAATGGGCGGTAAACTTGGTCGAAATGGAGTTTTTTCAGCCTGTTCCCCCAGCTGATATTTGGAAACAAGGTCATGTCCTGCTTCTTCAAAGACGTATTTGGCTGTGATTTGATAGTTAAAAATTTCAAAGCCAGCTGTAAGAATAACGCCCACTAAGTTTTGCTCCCAAAACAGCTGTTTGACTGGGCTATCAAGAAAGATAGTGGCCTGATTATTTTCAATGGCTATCAA